>JAKBAI010000090.1 GCA_021809185.1 Planctomycetota bacterium | reverse complement strand
ATTATTTTTTAGTATTTATTTCCCATTCCCATTCCCATTCCCATTCCCATCATCATTATCAATCCCATTTTATTTCCTGTTCACCCTATTCCTATTCCCATACCCATTCTTATTCATATTCTCATTAAATAATGAATTCGAGAACTCGAAGACGAAGAAAAAGAAATTGCATTTATCATTATAAAAGGAAGGATTAATATTATTATTTTTAAAATATATAATAAAACGGTAAATAATTTAAATTATAATTTTAAATAATTTGAGATTATTTAAGAAAAAATTCGGTTTTTTATCCTTTTATAGTAATTCTTTAAATCGATGAACGAATTTATTCAAAAGAGATTTAAATAAATATCTGAGAGTAAATGTTTCAAATAACACCCTAGCTAATCTACCAAGGACTAATCTCAATGCTTGTTCTATCTAGAAAACCTGGTGAATCCATAATCATAAACAACATTATCGAAATAACGATTATCGATGTGCGAAGGGACAGAGTTCGGATTGGAATCACGGCTCCCAGGGAATGTGAAATTGTCCGAAGGGAACTTATAGTCGATGAAGATTTGCATCAAGGTGGCGGAAAAGAGACAGCCAATGATACCCCTTCCATTTCTTGATTGCATGATCATTTAATTGTTGTTGGAAATTTGAAATAGATTTCTCTTCTTCCAATCTTCGATCAACTTCACCATTACTAGTTTACTCCACTTAGTTTACTCCACTTAGTTTACTCCACTTAGTTTATTCTCATCATTTTAACAATACGGATGATTCGAATTCTTGTTTGTTATAAACAAGTAAGATCATAAATATTGAATCGGCCTTTCTGAATTTATCCATTGCTTTTAGTTTGGTATGTATGATTTTTGAACTCCTTGCGCAAAAAATATGTTTTTCTCAAGGATTTGAAATTCAATTATGAATCCTTAAGGTTCCTTTTTGAGGTTTCTCGTTTAAAACGAGAAAAAAAGAAAAATCAGTAAAATTTGCAGATCCAGAAAATCAAGGAAAAATAGATATATTTATCTTCCAGGAATCGATTTTATGATTATACTTTGTCTAACGAGCAATGAAGTTCCTAAAATAATAGAAATACAAAATATATTATCGTTCGTTTGGAGTTTTAGGAATGTGTTTGGGATCTCTTTAAGTTCGGCATTCGGATTGGAAAAATTGAAAAGAACGCTTTAAAGGAAGGTTATCTGAAATCTACTTTTCAGAGTTTGAGCTATTACAAAGAACAGATATTCTAAGAATTTGCGAATAGCGATCATTGATTTCTATTAAATTATAAAAATAGGTGTGCAAAGAGGTTACCAGAAAGATACAAAGAAGAGAAGAGAGAACGATTAAGAGAGGAGATTTAGATGGCCCGATCATCATTTGCGAATCGGTTAAACTTGGAATTGATTGAAAATTTGTATCAATCATGGAAGAAAGACGCGGAATCAGTTGACGATAACTGGCAAGCATTTTTCGAAGGTTTGGAGTTTGGTAGTAATTCAAGTGTGGTATCTGTCGATTCCTCCTCCATGGCAATCATCGAGTTGATCGATGCCTATCGATCCCATGGCCATTTTTCCGCTCATATCGATCCATTAACGGATCCGCCTGAAATCCATCCCGATCTTCAAATAAAATTATTTGGTTTTGATGAATCTCATCTTGATCGACTCTATGATACCAGTTCATTCTTAGGCAGTAGCAAAGCAACTCTGAAAGAATTATTGGGAATGCTGAAGCAAACATACTGTCAAACGATTGGTGTAGAGTTTATGCACATTCAGGATCACGGGATCCGCACTTGGTTGAAGGGGCGAATGGAGCCAAGAAGGAATGAAGCGAATCTACCCTTACGACAACGGATTCGAGTATTGATGACATTGCACTTTGCAGAACTATTCGAAAAATTTTTACATACTCGCTTTGTTGGGCAGAAGCGATTCTCCTTGGAAGGGGCAGAAACATTAATCCCGATTCTAGATGCCCTTGCGGAGAAAGGGCCTTCTCTGGGAGTAAAAGAATATGTCATCGGCATGGCACATCGGGGCCGGCTCAATGTTCTAGCGAACATCCTTCATAAACCATATCAGGAAATATTTGCAGAATTCGAGGATAGTTTTCAGCCAAACGCCATGCAGGGGGATGGCGATGTCAAATATCATCTCGGCTTTTCAAGCGATTATATTACCTCAGCCAACGAAACAGTCCATCTATCGTTGACCCCCAATCCGAGCCATTTGGAAGCGGTAAATCCGGTGGTTGAAGGTCGAACGAGAGCTAAACAGCGACATTTTGGGGATACAGGTCGCCGGGCGGGGATCCCGTTGTTGATTCATGGCGATGCCGCTTTCGCAGGCCAGGGGATCGTCGCGGAAACTTTGAACCTCGCCTATCTGGAAGGGTATACAACGGGGGGGACGATTCACATCGTCACCAACAATCAAATTGGCTTTACTACTTCCCCAACGGATGCGCGCTCGACGCTATATTGCACCGATGTCGCTAAAATGATCCAGGCCCCTATTTTTCATGTCAATGCGGAAGACCCTGAGGCCTGTGTGTATGTTGCGGAATTAGCATTAGAGTTTCGCCAGCAGTTCAACCGCGATGTCGTGATCGATATGGTCTGCTATCGCAAGCATGGCCACAATGAAGGGGATGAACCGACTTTTACCCAGCCGTTGATGTATCAGCGGATTGAAAAACGCCAATCGATTACGGAGATTTATACGCAAAATCTGATACGGCAGGGAGCGTTGAAGCCAGAGGAAGCGGAAGCGATTACCCGCGAATTCCAAGAGCGGCTCCGCGACGCGCACCAGGAGATCCGAGTTACCCCGCCTAATCAGCGTGGTATGAAATCGTTTATGGGAATGTGGTCGGGGCTACAATCGCATTACTCTCATACTCCTGTTGCAACCAATGTACCCAAAGGGTTGCTTCATGACATCGGTCAGAAAATGACGGCGATTCCAGAAGGGTTTCAGCCCAATCCGAAAATTACCCAGTTGATGGAAAAACGGCGGCAAGATATTCTGAACGATCGGGGTATCGATTGGCCCACTGGTGAGCTGTTAGCTTTTGGAACTCTTATGCAAGAAGGTCAGCTCGTCCGATTGAGTGGCCAAGATGTCGGTCGAGGTACATTTAGCCAGAGGCATTGTGTTATTGTTGATGCCAATACCGGGGCGCGCTTTGCCCCTTTGGATCAAATTTCGTCCCAGCAAAGCCGATTTGCAGTTTATGATAGTCTCCTTTCCGAAGCAGCGGTACTCGGTTTCGAATTCGGTTATTCCCTCGACTCCCCGCATTCTCTGGTACTGTGGGAAGCGCAGTTCGGTGATTTCTGTAATGGTGCCCAGAGCATAATCGATCAATTTATTGTTTGTAGTGAAACCAAATGGCAGCGATCGAATTCGCTGGTCATGCTGTTGCCTCACGGTTACGAGGGGCAGGGGCCTGAACATTCGAGTGCCCGCCTTGAACGATTTTTACAAGCCTGCGCGGAAGATAATATCCAAGTTTGTAATATAACCACTCCCGCCCAGTATTTCCATGCTCTGCGTCGGCAATTGAAACGCAATTTTCGCAAACCTCTGATTATCATGACCCCGAAAAGTCTATTGCGCCATAAGCAGGTAGTCTCTCCGATTTCTGATTTTACCGATAACTGTTTTGTGGAAGTTTTGGATGATGTAGCGGTCAAAGCCGATGCGGTTACTCGCCTTATTTTTTGCTCGGGTAAAATTTATTACGATCTTCTCGAAGAACGAACGAAGAAACAGCTCACTTCTATTGCTTTGATTCGAGTAGAACAGTTATATCCTTTTCCGGAACTCCAGATCCAGAAATTAAGTAATCGCTATCTCCACACAAAGGAGTGGTTCTGGGTTCAAGAGGAATCACAGAACATGGGGGCTTGGACCTTTATGGAGCCGCGATTCCGAGCGATGGGGTACCCTATAACTTATGTGGGACGTGATGCCAGTGCTTCACCCGCTGTGGGATCTTATAAACTCCATGCTAACGAACAAAAAGCAATCGTCGAAGCCGCTTTGACTGCTGCGAATACTGTAAAAACTATTAGTGCCAGTTATGCGGGAAATGGTTTTTCAGGCAATGTAATGTCCAAACCTAAAGTATAAATAAGCTGATGAAGAGACAAATGAAGAGGCAGATGAAGATACAATTGAAGCGGCAAACCAACTGGATCCACGGATTTTTGGAGCTGGGGATGATATCGGATCTTTTGCTTCTCTCCATTGAAAGATAATTGATCATCTGTACAAATAATATCCCAAACTAGAAAGAAGATCATGATTCAAGTTATAGTACCTACCGTTGGCGAATCGATTACTGAAGGACGAATAAGCCGATGGTTGAAGGCCAATGGTGTAGTCGTTAAAATTGATGAACCGATTGTGGAACTGGAAACAGATAAGGCAGCTCAAGAGATTGTTGCTCCAGCAAGTGGCCTATTGATGATAACGATCCCAGAAGGGGAGATGGTAAAAATTGGCGATGTTATTGGCCAAATCGATCCGGAGAAAGTTACTGCTGTTACTGGGAATGCAAGCGTAGCGGGGAATGCAAGCGTAGCGGGGGTTTCGAGCATAAAGACGGGGACATCAGATAGCAAAGCATCAATCGAGACAATTTCTTCACCAGCGGCACGTCGAATTATTAGCGAAAATCGGCTCGATCCTGCCAATATCCCAGGAACCGGCCCGGGAGGGGTTATTACGAAAGAGGATGCGGTAGCGTTTGTAGATCGTGTTTCAAGTAAATCGACTTCGAATTCTGCTAGTCCATCTACTTCAATTTCTTCAGAAGGCAATTTGTCTTCAGGCAGTAGCTTTAATAATGCCGCAAAAATTTCAGCGGTTAGCCCTCCATCTAAAACAGCTTCCGATCACAGAGATTCCCAGGTTTCTGGAAAAGCCCGAACCGAAAAACGAGAAAAAATTTCGATGATTCGTAAGCGGATTGCGGAACGCTTACTGAATTCTCAGCAATCGACGGCAACGTTAACTACGTTCAACGAAGCCGATATGAGTGCGATTATGGATTTGCGTACTAAGTATAAGGATAAATTCAAAGAGAAGCATGGTGTCAATCTTGGCTTCATGTCGTTTTTTGTGAAAGCGGCAATTGAAGCGTTACGCGCTTTTCCCTTGGTGAATTCGCGGATCGATGGCAATGAAATAGTCACTCCCAATTTTTACGATATCGGGGTGGCGGTTAGTACGGAACGCGGGTTGATGGTTCCCATTTTGCGAGACGTCGATCAACTATCGTTTGCGGAGATTGAAAAACAGATCGGGGCGGTAGCGGTCAAAGCGCGCGATGGCAAAATCAATATTGCGGAATTACAGGGGGGATCGTTTACGATCACCAATGGCGGTATTTTTGGCTCGATGTTGTCGACTCCCATTCTCAATCCGCCTCAAAGTGCTATTCTGGGAATGCACTCTATTCAAAAGCGCGCGGTAGTTGTTCAAGATCAGATTGTCGTTCGGCCAATGATGTATCTCGCTTTGTCGTATGACCATCGCATAATTGATGGCCGCGAAGCAGTTCAATTTTTGGTGCGAATTAAAGAATGCCTTGAAAGTCCGGATCGCCTGCTTCTGGAAGTATAAAAGACATGAAGGGCAAGGTTCCGCTTTCGCGATCGAGAGATCGAGAGTAGTCTAGTAGCCCAGATTTCGCCGTTTTAAGAATTCGCCAATCCTAAATTTTAACAATAGTCAACGAAAAATAGATACGATTGAATCCGAGAGAATATGACCAACCATTTTGATTTGATTGTCATTGGAGCTGGACCGGGCGGTTATGTTGCTGCCATTCGGGCGGCTCAGCTAGGTAAAAAAGTGCTTTGTATCGAAAAGCGAGCTTCGCTGGGGGGGACTTGTCTCAATGTAGGATGTATCCCTTCCAAAGCTTTATTGGATTCTTCTGAATTGTATCACGATGTGAAGACTAAGAGCTCTCGCCACGGGATTTTGGTGGGGGATGTTCAGCTCGATTTAACGGCTCTGATGAAGCGTAAAACGCAAGTAGTCAAAGGGCTAACCGATGGGATTAGCTATCTATTTAAGAAAAATGGGGTAAGTTCGGTTTTTGGATCTGCTATGATCACGGCCCCAGGTAAAGTAACAGTCACGGCCAATAAGGGAGCCAATGAAGGAGCGGCTGGAGAGAAATCGGTAAACGAATACCAGGCTCCTGCTATTTTGTTGGCTACGGGAAGTGAAGTGGCAACACTGCCTACTTTACCATTAGATCATCAGTTTATTGTAAGCTCGAACGAAGCGATTTCATTCCCTGAAGTGCCTAAAAAGCTCATTGTTATTGGCGCAGGGTATATCGGACTGGAATTGGGTTCGGTCTGGAATCGTTTGGGTAGTCAGGTACAAGTGATCGAATTTTTGCCGAGAATTTTACCATTAACCGATTTGGAAATAGCGGGAATGGTGCAAAAATCGTTGACCAAACAGGGCTTCGAGTTCCATCTGGGAACCAAAGTGGTATCAGCAAAGGTCATAGGGAATCAGGTTGAAGTGAAGGCGGAAAGTGCAGAACAAGGGAGCGGTAAAGCCGCATTGACATTCTGGGGCGATCGGGTTTTGGTGGCAGTAGGCCGCCGGCCAAATTCTGCAAATCTTGGCCTGGAGACGATTGGTGTTACGATAGACGCGAAGAGCGGTAAGATTCCAGTGAACTCTAAATTTGAAACCAATGTTCCAGGGATATACGCGCTTGGTGATCTAATTGCTGGACCGATGCTAGCTCATAAGGCATCGGAGGAGGGGATCGCTTTCGCAGAGATGCTATGTGGCCATGCGGGGCACGTATCTTATGATACCATTCCGAGTGTGATCTATTTGTGGCCGGAAGTTGCCAGTGTTGGTTTAAACGAAGAAGAAGTTAAAAAGTCGGGGGTATCCTACAAAATTGGCAAGGTTCCTTTTAGTGCGAGTGGGCGTGCTCGTTGTATGGATGAGAGCGAAGGGGTAGTCAAGATTATTACCAATTCCGCAACAGATCGTATCCTCGGAGTGCATATTTTCGGCCCACGTGCTTCCGATATGATTGCCGAAGCTGTTACGATTATGGAATACCATGGTTGCGCGGAAGATTTGGCTCGATTAACCCATGCTCATCCATCGTTATCCGAGAGTGTCGGCGATGCCGCTTGGATGGCTTATACGGGCAAAGCGATCCATTTTTAAGCGATCTATTTTTCTGAGACTCTTTTGTCTCAGTTAAGGGAGCAGTTCTGATTGAATCGATTTTCGCCCGATTCCATTCATTCGAAAGCTCTCTTTACTGGATCGATTTTCCACGGAGAGGGTTGATCGGTGCGGCTTGGACTGTTACTTGGTTTGCTATCTCTGGTTTGCTATCTATTGTTGCGTTAATATATAGATGAAAAGTTTTATTGGTGACTTTGAATTTTGTTATTTAAAATGAATTTTTTCAATTTTCGATATGTAATCTTGATCGCGTTGTTTCTTTTTCAGGGCGGGCAATCTGTATTTGCTCATAGGCTCCATGTTCAAGTTAAGCAAGTCAGGGAATCGTTACAAATCGAGGCATTTTATGAGGACGATACCCCCGCTCAACAGGGGCGAGTTAAATTGTCTGATGAAAACAATAAAGTTGTGGCCCAAGCTCTGACCGATGAAAAAGGGAGATGCGAAATTGCTCTCCCAGTTGCCGGTACCTATCTAGTTGAAGTCGAAACCCTAGGGCATAGTGTTCGAGAAAAAATTAAGGTCTTACCCAAGGTTGCTAGTAATCCTAAGTCCGAAATCGGGTCTGCCGCAAAAATAGAGCCGAAGGGATCTATTCGACCTGGAGATGGAAACAACGAGACATCGATTTTACTCACTCGAACTCCAGAAGCAGAACCTGCAACGATCTTAAAAGTGATTTTGGGGTTTCTCATTATTGCCGGTGCCTCCTTCGTTCTTCGATATTATGTGCGCAGTAAGATGGCGATAAAACCATAACGAAGAATAAGTTCTCTATTGCGAAAATTACCTGTTTTAAATTGGTTCAATTCATTAGCAAAAAGGAATCACGGTAATTGGTCGTGCGGAGCTAAAGTCATCAAGCATCGTGGGAATTAAAAAATAATTGCCTTCTGAGAACCCAGAGAAAGGCAAAGATAGGTCAATTATTAAGCAAATTAGTTGATCTCTTCGCTGGGTTTTGATTCTTGCTTTTTAGCAACCAAGATTCGATCTTATTGAGAATGTGCGAAACTTTGCGGATTTCCCGCTTTGCTCGGTGTAACTAAATTTTTTTGAGTTTCAGCTTGTTGGATCTCCGCGACTGTCGCATAAAACGAGTGGGTTATAAGTGGAGCTTTCCTTATAGAATTTTTTCTATGGAATAGTTTCAAATAACGAGAACTAGACAATTTCGTCAACACTTTACGATTTAACTAATTTATTTAACTAATTCAGCTAATGCGGCAAGCATTCCCTGGGCTTTAGCCAGGGTTTCCTGATATTCATCTTCGGGGCGAGAATCGGCAACAATACCCCCCCCAACTGGGAATTGAATCCAACCATCTTTAATGGTCATCGTTCGAATACCAATATTGGTGTCTAGATTGCCATTAAAACTACAATAGCCGAGGCTACCGCAATAGGCACCGCGGGCAAGGGGTTCCAATTCGGCAATGATTTCCATGGCGCGCACCTTGGGGGCACCGGTAACAGAGCCTCCAGGGAACGCCGCGCGTAAAAGATCGAGCGGGTGGAAATTTTGTTTCAGCTCGGCAGATATGCGGGAGACCAGATGGTGGACATAGCGATAACTTTCGAGCTGGCACACCGCTTCGATCTGGATGGAGCCAAATTTGGCAACTCGGCCAATGTCATTGCGCAATAGATCGACGATCATCACGTTCTCGGCTCGATCTTTGGCATTATGCAGTAGATCGTGAACGATCAATCGATCTTGCGCTGGGTCGCTGGCGCGGTGGCGTGTCCCTTTGATCGGTGCGGTTTCGATTCGACTATTGCGTAATCTTAAGAATGATTCTGGGGAAGAACTAGCGATAAAGCCTGTCCCAAAATCGAAATAGCCTGCAAAGTTAACCTGATTCTGTTTCCGCAACGAATGGTAAATCTGAGCTGGGGTATGGCGTTGTGGGGCGAGTAAATGCTGCGCTAGATTGACCTGAAAACAATCCCCGGCATCGATATAATCGATGACACGTTGCACCGCACGGCAATATTCTTCTTTTCGGAAATTCGAAGTTATTTCGAGAGAAGTTCCCCCGATGCCTAGGCCCAGCTCTTCTACCATATAGGCAGGCCCGGGTCGATCTTTGTAGATGGGGTGCCAAGACTGATCCTTATTACGTGTCTTGGAGTTTACCAGTAAATCGTCCATGGAGCGATTCTTCGTCTCAGCCAAGATCGATTTTACTTCGAGTAAACGTTTCGCTGCTCGTTCCGCTTGTTGTTTGACACCGGTTTCTGGATAGCCTGTCGACATTAGCCAAGCGCGTTCTTGCCAATGATCAAAGGCGATTACCCAGTCGTAGATTCCTGCGGCAAGATACGGCAGCGAAAAGTGATCGATTTTAGCTTTGGGGATCCGTTCGATTTCATGGAGCAGATCATAAGCGAAAAGCCCTCCTAAGCCCCCCTGGAATGGCGGTAAATCTGGAATGCCATTGAACTGCCACGGCGCAAGTTTTTCTTTGAGATACTCGAATGGATCGGTTGCGCAAGTCGAGATCTGATCGGGATGATATTTGAACCAGTGTGCGGGATCTGCTGCGATAAAGGAGTATCGCCCTTGGGTGTTTTCCCAGAGGGTGCTGTCCAAAAAAATGAGATGAGGATAGGTGGCTAGGGCTAGCGCGGTTCGCCAGGCTTTATCCGATAAGTTCTTTTCATTTTGACCCAGCTCTTCTGGATTCAGTTCTTCAATCAGAGGAGTATTAAAAAATGCCATTCGGTTCAAAGGTTATATAATGAATTGCCACGGTTGAATCGAGCAACCGTGGCAAAGATTTTATTGGATGGATACGCAAGGGGTCAAATCGATCGATTGGGATGCTTCCCAAGCCGGAACGTTTCCTATTGGGAACCAGAAAGTCGCTTGTTCAACGGCGAAGTTCATTTCTTTTGCGAGCTGAGACACCGCATCCGTAATTTCATATTCACCGCGAGGGGATTTTTCTAAAGGAATATCAAACACTTTTCGAGGGAAGAGATAAGCGCCAATATTGGCTAATCGGGTTCCCGTGAGAGCAGGCTTTTCTGCTAAATAGTCGAGGGAGCCATCCGCTTTTTGAAAGACGATCCCAAACTTTTGGGGTTCATCAACGGGGTGGGCAAGCATCCCCGCAGGGTGACGAGCAAGGCGATGTAAATCGTTGGCACTGAAAAGATCGTCGCCATTAAGAACCATAATCTTATCGCTTTGTGCATAAGGGGCACAACTTTTTAGTGCATCTCCCGTACCGCGCGGTACTTCCTGTCGAACTGTTTGCCAATTCGTAATCCGACTTTGCGTTTTCAGATAATCGTCAATCTGCTCGGCAAGATAATTTACTACGACGAGTAATCGCTCGATGGGGGGTAAGGCCCCGATAATCCAATCCAGTAAGGGACGTCCCTGAATCGGCAACAAAGGTTTTGGTATCTTTTCGGTATGAGGCCGTAATCGGGTTCCCAAACCAGCGGCTAAAATAATAGCATCCACGAAAGTAAAATCTCCTAAAACATTATTTTTGCCTATCTTATCAACTTTTCCTATAAAATCGAGCGATTGATTTGATGAGGTTTGCCTAAATTAGTCGATTAGAAGTTTGCTGAGATGAATATTTCAGAATTTACAAAAGATGGTGATTGTATGATGCTTCGATAAATAGATTTATCTAAATCGATTGGGCAATAAAGGATGTCGTTTGCTTTAAGGAGGAAGGAATCGATGCGCGTCAAAATTTTAACGGCTTTGGTTTTATGTATTCTATCATCCGTTGGGTGCCGCTTTATGGGTGGAAAATGCGATTGCGTCGCAGCTCCGGGGGATGCCTCGCTCTATTCTGGTTTCCAGGGCTATCGCCAATATAATGCACCAAGTGCTCCTACTTCGGGTACTAGTATGCCTATGGGTGAAAATGTTGGTGCCCCTAAAACGATGGGAAAGTAAATAAGTTGACTAGTTCCTGAAATCTTATTTAAGTGCCCAACAGGATACGACAGGATTCAGCATTTTTCTAATGCTGGATCCTACAACTGGTTTGATTTTTTCCCCATTCTCCCATTTATCTCATTCTCCCATTTATCTCATTCTCCCATTTATCTCATTCTCCCATTAATCTCATTCTCCCATTAATCTCATTCTCCCATTAATCTCATTCTTCCATTTATCCCATCTCTTATCATCCTAATCTGCTAAATAAGCTAATCTCTAATCGATTCTACCAAGTTCTCAACCATGCCCAGCGATATTTTGTATTTGACCATGATAATTAATAGACGATTTCTATCCAAAGAACCATCGGAATCGATTCGATTTTGTTACATGATCAGTCTAGCTTGCAAAGGTATGGTTAATGGCGAGATCGCTGTTTACCGCTTTTGGGATGCTCCCTGTTTTCTTGGCTACTGGTGGTCTTCGCCGGTTTTCCCGTGGATTCATTTTCGGATGAGTCAGGCTCAATCGATCTTAATTTTGTCGCTATGTCTGTAATACTAGAAGAATCGATTTCAAGTCGGCGGGATTCCGCAGCAGCGCGGGCAAACTCGATAAATCGTTCTTGGCTACGGATTTTCGGTTTGTTTGATTCTGGCAGAATACGTTGATAAGTCCCATCTGGCAATAATTGGCTTGCTTTACAATTATCTTGGATCGAGGTGAAGAGGATTTCGTCAATGAGACGTTTCTTTAAATCGGGTTGTTCAATAGGGAAAACAACTTCGACGCGCCGACTGAGATTGCGATCCATCCAGTCCGCGGAGCCGATATAAACTTGCGGATTCCCTTGGTTACCAAAATAGAAGATTCTACTATGTTCCAGGAAGCGATCGATGATCGAGATAACCCGGATATTTTCACTAATATTAGGAATTCCAGGTCGCAAAGCACAAATGCCGCGGCAGATCAGATCGATTTGTACCCCCATTTGGCTAGCACGATAAAGGGATTGAATGACAGCAGGTTCGAGTAGGCCGTTTAATTTGGCGATGATTCTCCCGTTGTTATTGCTTTTTTGTGCGTGTATTTCCTGGTCGATTTTTTCGAGCATAAAGGCTTGTAAGCGTGATGGGGCAACAACCAATTTTTGCCATTGGGGCACTTCGCTGTAGCCCGTTAGATAATTAAAAAGAGCGGAAACATCATCGGCATATTCCTCCTTGGAGGTGAAAAAGCCGAGGTCGGTATAGATCCGCGCAGTTTGTGGATTGTAGTTGCCTGTGGAAAGATGTACATATCGGCGGATATGATCTTTTTCACGGCGAACGACTAGAGCTACTTTGCAATGCGTTTTAAGACCAACAAACCCGAAAACCACATGCACCCCTGCTTTTTCCAGCTCTTTGGCCCAGAGAATATTCCTCTCTTCATCGAGCCTGGCTTTTAATTCGATTACTGCGGTAACCTGTTTACCCCCATCTGCCGCTCGTTGCAAAGCCCGAACAATGGGAGAGTCACTGCTAGTGCGATATAAAGTCTGTTTAATGGCCAGTACCTGACTATCGCGCGCCGCGCTTTCGATAAAATCGACTACCGAAGAAAACGATTCATAAGGGTGGTGGATCAAAACGTCTTTCACGGCAAGGGTCGACCATATGCTCTGGCTTTGAGAAAAATCGGTATTGATTTGCGGTACGTGTTGCAGGTCGCGTAGATGATGATACCCAGCCAAACCATGGATTTGAAACAATCCGGTTGGATCGATCAGACCAGGAATCCGATAAACATCGGTATCGTTGAGATGTAAGGCACGGGTTAAGATCTCTTCAATTTCTCTTGGTGCATCGAACTCGATTTCTAAACGGACGGCATTCCCCCGCCGTCTTTTGCGAACCTCTTCTTCAATTGCTTTAAGTAGATCTTCTACTTCATCGTCATCAATTTCATATTCATTATCTCTGGTTACACGAAAGACCGTATCGCTGAGAATCGTCATTCCTGGAAATAGATCTGTCAAATGCAGATGAATCGCATTTTCCAGAGAGATACCGACATAGCCATCTTGGCTAGGGAGTTCGACAAATCGAGGTAACACGGCAGCGCATTGAACAACGGCGAAAAGATTATCATTCTGGCGTGGGCGTTGGAGAATGATGCCCAGATTCAACGATTTATTCGATAAGTGAGGAAAAGGATGGCCAATATCGATCGCTAGTGGGGTCAATACCGGGAATATTTCTCGACGAAATAGTTCCTTCAGATAAGTTCTTTCATGTTCGCGCAGATCGTCCCCGGTGCGGATGATAATTTTTTCCGCTTGTAGAGCCGGTAAAATCTCCAGATGATATACTCGATAAAAATCGTTGAGCATCCCCCGTACTTGCTTGCCGATTTCTTCAAGTTGGTTTTTTGGTGAGAGTCGATCTGCCCCTGATGAGCGTGCAATCCCGGCTTGCACTTTCTGTTGCAGCCCACCAACGCGCACCATGAAAAACTCATCGAGATTAGAAGAGAAAATCGCTAGAAATTTCAAACGCTCGAGCAAAGGGACCGTGTTGTCCATTGCTTCTTCAAGAACGCGCTGATTAAAGCGCAGCCAACTCAGTTCTCGATTGATATACAGAGACGGATCATCTAGATTGATTGAGGGTGCAATTTCATTATTCTGATTCATTTTTTTTCATCAACTCCACTTCAATCTCTTATTCTAGCAACCCTGATCTAGATTAGCCACTCTTTTCTAACCCATAGTGCGTCTAACTATAGTGCGGACGTCAACCATCATCAACCTGTTCTTGTAAAATCTTTCGGTAATCGAAGCAATCTAGCAAAGATTTGAAAAATAGCTCGTTTTTCCTCCTCCTCTAAACGCAATTCCGGGTTGTTTTATCTCTCTAAGCGGAACAAATGGCCAAATAAAAACTAACCAAGTTGCTTAAATCTTATTCGGTTTAAATTCAGTGCCTGAAAAAAGGAAAAACTCCCTCGATTATAAGATGGATTCCGTTGAATCAAAGTGGATTTCAAGCAAAGATTATTGTCTGAAAAGATGGCGATGAACGATAATTAATATTTTCACTAGGGGCCTATTTTTCAAACCTCAATTAATTATAGTTAAAAGTACCAAAACTTTAGCCATAAACTGGATCAATAAAGGTAACATCCGTTACTTCAATCGCTTCTTTAAGCCGGGCAAGATAAGTAGAACGGGGGATTTCGATTGCCCCTAGAGATTCTGTATGATTAGTAATAACCTGAGTATCAAGCAGCAAAAAACCGCGGTCGCGAAGCCGATCGACTAGTTTCGTGAGTGCTACTTTAGAAGCATCGGAAACTCGATAGAACATCGATTCAGCAAAAAAAGCGGCACCAATGGAAACACCATAAACACCACCGACCAATTTACCTTCGAACCAAGTTTCCAAGCTGTGCGCGTGTCCTTTTTCATGTAAATTTCCATAAGCAACGAGCATTGCAGCGGTGATCCAAGTTCCTTCATATCGTTTGCCGCATTGCTTCATGACTTCTTTGAAACATTGGTTGACCGTGATCGTAAATTTTTCGGACCGAATGGTGCGTTGTGTACGGCGAGAAACATAAAATTGATCGAGATTAAAAATAGCTCGAGGGTTGGGCGACCACCACAAAATGGGCTGATTTTCATTATACCAGGGGAAAAGTCCCTCTTTATATGCCCGAAGGAGGGTGGGTACGGAGAGTTCTCCCCCTTGGCCTAAACATTCTTCATCCTCTTTTGCTTCAGCTGGGTTTAACCACCATCTCCATCCATCATGGACTATCAAATCTATCTCCAATTATTTGGTTGAATGAATGATACCAATTTAGTCTGGGAAAGATTATAGCAAAATCGAATAACAGAAATTTACGTTTATTTGCCAAGTAATTTTTTAGCTTCCGCAGCGGCTTTGGTGCCAGGGAATTTATCAATTACTTCCTTGAGAATTTCGTTTCCTTTATCTTTTTTATTTCGATTTAGCCAATATTTAGCTAGATCTAGGCGTCCCTGAGCTGTTCGTTCATCGCTGCTGGTCCCTGTCCCTTTACTTGGAGGGGATTTTTTGTCTTTAACGAGTTCTTTTTTCTCTTTTGAGGGAGTTTTCTTTTCGTCGGTAGACTTTTCTTCAACTCGAGACCCTTTTTCTTCAGGGTTTTTTGTAATTCGAATATACCCATCTTCTCGGCTACCTTTATCAGAAATAACGATGTACCCGTAACCGATTTGTTTCAGGGTATTGGTGAGAATTTCTTCGACCGATTGATCTTTAACTTTGGCCGTACATCGAGAATTCATGTTTACCCCTAATTCAAATCGGAATAACAGCGTACCTTTCTTTTTGTCTTGCAAAGCAGAGGTTATCTCTTTCAAAATATCGCGCAGCATTTCGTTGTTCATATCTAGCGAAATTTTGGTTTTTAGTTTAATATTACGAGTGTGTTCCGCAGCAGCGGTATCTTTGGAATTGTCTTCTGCTAGGAGGCTCAAGCCGAAGAAGGAGAGAAACAAACCCGAAGCGAACGCAAGCCAAATTTTATTCATTTTCTTCACCTTTTTGTTAAAGAGATCAGAGTAAACAAAGCAAAATAATCGTATTTCTTTGGAATCGTTCCGAATTTCCCCAATTTTTTCTTACAAGATAGGCTTTATACCTAATGATTATCTGTCAGAGTCAAGTTTTTAGCCATTTTGTGGGAAGAACGATCCTCTATTCCAGAATCAAATAATTATAGATTAATTATCTAAACCAACGCCCAAATAATAAGGATAATTCTGAGCGAATTCGGTGCAATCTTTGTTAGAATTACGATTTTCTACAAATTTAGAATTATTGTATGCAAAAGAAGTTCCGATTCGAAAAATCTGTCTCACCATTTTGAAAAAAATATATAGAATAATAATTGATTTTCCTGCAAAATAGAGTTTCAAATATTAATCCGATAGTTGACGAGAATACCAAAAAATATGGAAAATCTAAGAAAATAAGAGAGGCAACGATTGTCAGAAGAGCAAGAAATCGGAACGAATTCCGTCCCTAAATCTCCACAAGAAGCTACGGCAGAAACTACAGCAGAAATGGCGGCAATGATCCCTCCCGATGGATCGATTGGGAATAACGGAGATGGTGGGAATAATAATGGACCTGGTGACAATAATGGCGATGGTGGCAATGGACAATACGTACCAGGTCTCGATATCGAAGATGAGTTACGGGATAGCTATCTCACCTATGCGATGAGCGTTATTGTCAGCAGAGCATTGCCGGACGTTCGCGATGGTCTAAAACCGTCCCAAAGGCGAATTCTCGTAGCTATGCACGATCTTGGTCTGGGGCCAACTTCATCGACTAGTAAATGTGCGGCAATTGTTGGGGAAACCATGAAACGGTACCATCCCCATGGCGATGCTTCCATTTACGATTCGCTTGTGCGAATGGCGCAGGATTGGGTGTTGCGGTATCGACTCGTTCATGGGCAGGGAAACTTTGGCTCGATTGCCGGGCTACCTGCCGCAGCGCATCGATATACGGAAGCAAGGCTCACCTCCATTGCGGGTGAAATGATTACCGATCTCGACCGCGATGCTGTTGATTTTATCGATAATTATGATGGAAAATTCAAAGAACCCCTGGTTCTTCCCGCGAAAATCCCCAACTTGCTCGTCAACGGATCTGATGGGATTGCGGTAGGGATGGCAACCCAGATTCCGCCGCACAACTTAACCGAAGTTTGTAATGGTCTCATCGCTCTCATCGAAAATCCTAACCTCTCTTTAAGTGAAATTCTCCAGCATATTCCTGGTCCCGATTTCCCTACGGGTGGAATCGTTATGGGACGACAGGGAATTATTGATGGCTACAAGCGTGGCCGTGGCAAATTGACTCTACGAGCACGCGCGGAGATCGTTGAAGAGGGGCGTACCTCCCAGATTGTTATCACGGAAGTCCCTTTCCAGCAAAGCCGTAATGCACTTGCCGAAGAGATTGCCTCATTGGTTCGTGAAGATAAAATTAAGGATATTTCTGCCATTCGCGATGAATCGAGTGCTCGAAATGGCGAACCAGTTCGTTTAGTCGTTGATCTCAAACAAAAAGCAGATCCCAATCTCGTTCTCAATCAACTTTACCAGTTTTCCAAGCTGCAAAAAACGGTGAGTTTGATCTTGTTGGCTATTGTTGATGGGGTTCCCAAAACTCTTTCCTTAAAAGAGATGATGGAGGAATTTCTCAAACATCGTCGAACTGTTATTCGCCGTCGAACTGAATTTCTTTTGCGTGAAGCCAAGGCACGAGGCCATGTGCTCGAAGGCCAGTTGATTGCTATTTCCTCGCTTGATGAAGTAATTCAAATTTGCCGCACTTCTCCTAGTAGACAAGAATCGAAAGTTCGCTTGCAGAATATGCAGGTCGCTGCTGCGGTTCTCGAACGAGCGATTGGGGCCGCTGCTTTTGCGGCTCTACAAAGGGAACTCGGTTCTCTGGTTACATTTCAAATGTCCGAAGCACAATCGGAGGCGATTGTGCGGATGCAGTTGGGACAGCTCGCGGCTTTGGAACAGGATGAGATTTTCAAGGAATACTCCAAGCTGCGACAAGAGATAGTTGCCTATGAAGATTTGCTGGCCAGTGATGTTAAAATCGATGAAATCATTCGAGGGGATCTCGAAACCATTCGAGATCGGTACGGCGATAAACGGAAAACGGAAATCTCGGATGCCGATGCCGATGTCGATCTAGAAGATCTAATCCCAGATGAGGACCAAGTGATCAGTATTAGTCACGCCGGTTACATCAAACGGATGCCGCTTAGTACTTACCGGTCCCAGCATCGTGGTGGCAAAGGGGTATCGGGAGGTACCAAAGAAGATGATGTGGTTTCTCACTTCTTTACGGCATTTACCCACGATTATCTGCTCTGTTTCACTAATTTAGGGCAATGTTATTGGCTTAAAGTCTATAATATTCCCGTGGGAACTCGCACCGCAGCTGGCAGAGCAATTGCCAATATTCTATCTCTGAAACCAGATGAAAAAATTGCCGGGGTTATCCCCGTTCGAACGTTCAGTGAAAATCAATATTTGTTGATGGCAACACGCAACGGTGTTGTTAAGAAAACCGCTTTGGTTGATTATAGTCGACCAAAACAGGGGGGAATTATTGGGATCTCTTTACGTGAAGG
The DNA here is from genome assembly GCA_021809185.1 of Planctomycetota bacterium. Classification (GTDB taxonomy): domain Bacteria; phylum Planctomycetota; class Planctomycetia; order Gemmatales; family Gemmataceae; genus JAKBAI01. The sequence continues at coordinate 909 of JAKBAI010000090.1, read as the reverse complement.
AGATTCTCTCATTCGTGTTGTGCGTACGAAGGAGAACGATGAGGTCATTTTAAGTACTCGTAACGGCATGGCGATTCGCTTTAATGAAGCGAATGCGCGATCGATGGGGCGAAATACCACCGGAGTGAAGGGGATTAATCTAGTTGGCGACGACCAAGTAGTCGATATGGTTGTTGCTGATGAAAATGCCTATCTTCTCTCGATTTGCGAAAACGGTTATGGCAAGCGTACCCCCTTTGGACCAAATACCCCTTTACTTGGCGGCGGTGCCTATGAGGATAACGAACTGGTTGAAGAATTACCCGAATCCGCAGCACAGGAAGAACCACAAGAAAGTGGCGAAGAGGGTGAAGCCAGCGGTGATCGTTCGAATATGCGTTATCGTTGCCAACGCCGTGGTGGTAAAGGTTTACGCGACATTCAGACCTCTGAACGAAATGGTAAAGTGGTCGCTATCGCCTCGGTTACTGATCAAGATGATGTTATGCTTATCACCACGCAGGGGATGGTCATTCAAACACATGTTTCAGAAATTCGCATCACCGGTCGTAATACTCGAGGTGTCCGGGTCATGAATCTTGATGCGGATGATAAGATTGCTTCGATTGCTATTGTCGCTCGTACTCCTGATTTGCCGGAATCGGCAGATTCAGCTGATTCTACTCCTCCTTCCAATCTGATTAACTCTACGGAGACCCCCGCGAATCTGCTTGGTGACAGTCAATCGACTCTTGACAATAATTCGGATGCCTCATGAAAATAGGAAGATGCTCGGATGGTATCTCCTCCTTGAGATCGATCGCCCTTTCAACTCTAAATTTTGATCTTACGATCGAATGTTTCTTTTTCTCTTGATTGTCTGTGAATATCATCCGTTTATATCGCCCTATTATATTCGAGTTATCTTTT
>JAKBAI010000337.1 GCA_021809185.1 Planctomycetota bacterium | reverse complement strand
GGACCTGCTGATTTTCATGCCACGATTTACCATGCGCTGGGGATCGATCTAGATACGCAAATTTCTGATTCATTTGGCCGTCCTCTTGCTCTGACCGATGGCGGAAAGGTTTTGCCGCTATTCGGTTCTTAAGAAATTGTCTCATTATAATCCACTTGTAAATCATTTGGGGACTCAGAATACCCTGAGAAGAATAAATAAGCTATTGTTCTTTTTCGCTCGAAGTTGAGCAAATTACTACTTATAGGACATTCACTTCGTTGAAGTTACGATCTTAGCAAATAAGGTCGCTATTCTCTCTCTCTTTTCATATACAAAGAGTGAAACCGAACTCCATTGCAAATTGGATGTTCTCTGTGAGTATAAATTCAGAATAATCAAGACAAATTCAAGATGAATCATTTATCGTATCGGATAGCAGAGAAAGAGTTATGGATTCTCGCAGATCGAGCCATTTTTTGGCCAGATAAACAGAGTTTATTTATTGCCGATATCCATTTAGGGAAGGCAAAAACATTTCGGAGGTATGGAATTCCTTTACCAGATGATCCCATGAAAAAGGATCTCGATCGTCTTTCTAACCTCATACAACTTTATTCAGCTAAAAAGTTAATCATTTTGGGGGATCTTTTCCATGCACCAAGCGGACAAGACGAAAAATTAATGGATTTGATACGAGAATGGAGAAAAAATAATCAAAAGTTGGAAATTCAACTGATTCGAGGTAATCATGATAGTAAGTGCTTAGAAGTGCAATCGATTTGGAATATGGAGTGTCTCAAAGAACCGATTATCTGGGAAGATTTTGCGCTCTGCCATTATCCGCAGGTGATCCCAGGGAAATATACACTCTGTGGGCATATTCATCCTGCTCTGAAAATTCGATTGGAGTCTGCAGATAATATAAAGAAACCAAACGAAAGAATGAGACCTAGGATAAATCGTGCGGTCAAGACAGTAAATCTCTCTTGTTTCTGGATGCAGAAAAGTACGGGAGTATTGCCAGCTTATGGTACATTGACCGGTTCTAAGCTGATTCAACCGAGTCAAGAAGATAATATCTTTTTAACGAGCGAAGGGGAGGTGATTCATTGGCAAAAGTCGAACCTCTAAATGAGTTGATTGATTTCGTTTGGATGCGTGTTTGGAGGGGGAGTTTACGAGGGGTTATTGTTGAAAAGTATTCAATCAAATCAGAATTAGTAAAAGCGATGAGAAAAAAACTGAATGCCAGTGAATAAGAGACGGAGCACGACTTCGGAGAGTTTCTAGTTTCGTAAACGCAAGATTCATTTAATCGGTCACCGGATCATGGTAAAAAAAGAGAAAAAAACTGCAATTCGAAGTGATAAGATAGTTACAACTGGATCCAAAAAAATTCGCAATTTGATTATTATTTTAGGAGATCAGCTCGATGAACAATCTTCAGCTTTTGAGCAATTCGATCCTCATCATGATTTGATTTGGATGGCAGAGGTTTGGCAAGAATCGACTCATATCTGGTCCCACCAAGCTAGGATAGTTTTGTTTTTAAGTGCGATGCGGCATTTTCGGATATGGTTGATAGAGAAAGGCTATCCGCTTTGTTATCATTTTCTCTCCGAGCGGAAAGAAGATGGTCATTCTTTTGCTGATTATTTGAGTCGAGATCTCAAACAGTTTTTGTCGGAAAAGTTAGTTGTAGTTCAACCGGGGGATTATCGCGTTTTGGAGATGCTGAGAGGAATTGCTCGGCAAAACAAGATTCCGCTGCAAATCTTAAAGGATAAGCATTTTTTATGTGACCTAGAAGAATTCAAAGAACATGCACAGAATCGAAAACAGCTTCGGATGGAGTTTTTTTATCGGGAGATGAGGAAAAAATATGCAATTCTGATGGTTCCTGGTGGAAAAAATAATAACTTGGCTCAACCAGAAGGGGGGAAGTGGAATTATGACGAAGAGAATCGGGGAGTGTTTGAAAAGGGTGGACCAAAGAATCTAACAATTCCGCAATCCTTCCCAATGGATAAGATTACCCAGGAAGTCATCGAATTAGTACAACAAAAATTTCAAGGGCATCCTGGCAAACTCGATGATTTTCGCTGGCCAGTTACTCGAAAAGAGGCTTTGAGTGCTTTAGATGATTTTATTGAAAATCGGTTGCCTCTATTCGGAAAATATCAAGATGCCATGTGGATGGATGAACCATTTTTATATCATTCTCTTTTATCCAGTTCCTTGAATTTGAAGTTGATCCACCCGATTGAAGTAATAAATCGAGCAGTTCTAGCATACAGAGAAAAGAAATTAAGCTTGTCGACCGTTGAAGGATTTATTCGTCAGATACTCGGCTGGCGCGAGTATGTTCGCGGAGTTTATTGGTATGCTATGCCAGGGTATTTAGATTTGAATGTGCTCGATGCTCACCAAGCGTTACCCGCATTTTATTGGAATGCCGAGACCGAGATGAATTGTCTCCGGCAAGTGATTTCACAAACATTGACATACGGTTATGCCCATCATATACAGCGCTTGATGGTTACGGGGCTATTTGCATTATTGTTAGGGGTTGAACCTTCGCAGGTTCATGAATGGTATCTTGCGGTATATGTGGATGCCATCGAATGGGTCGAACTACCAAATACGATTGGGATGAGCCAGTTCGCTGATGGGGGGTTGCTCGGTTCAAAGCCGTATGTGGCGAGTGGAAAATATATTCAGCGTATGAGCAATTATTGTAACGAATGTGAGTATGATCCTGCTGTCTCTCTGGGTGAAAATGCTTGCCCTTTCACCAATCTTTATTGGGATTTTTTGATTCGTCACGAGAATCTATTGCAAAAAAATCCAAGAATGCTCATGCAATTAAAAAATATGCAACGCTTGGATCAAAAGAGCCGAGAGGGGATTCAGGACCAAGCTAGACGATTTCGAATCTCTTTACCTGTTTTAGAAAGATAATTATGAGTGATAGACCAGTTTCTATTATTTTTGGCGGGAGTGGCGGTATCGGAAGTGCAGTAGCACGTTTAAGATGCCAGCAAAACGATCAGGTTGTTGTCGTGGGCCGCTCTCAGGAGAAAGTTGAAGCAGTAGGTGCAGAATTAAACTGTTCAATAATGGTCTGCGATGTCACGCAGTCTAGTCAAGTCGAGAGCTGTTTTGAACAGATCTTGTCGAAGTATAACCGCATCGATCAGGTGGTCCATGCTGTCGGTTCTATTTTACTAAAACCAATTCATTTAACGACGGATCGTGAATGGCAGGAGGTGATGGATCTCAATTTGAATTCCGCTTTTTTTGTGGTCCGTTCTGCATGTAAACATATGCAAGCGAAGGGAGGGAATATCGTGTTATTTTCTTCGGCAGCGGCTCGTCTAGGTCTTGCCAATCACGAAGCGATTGCCGCAGCGAAGTCAGGGATAATCGGATTAACGCTTAGTGTTGCCGCAACTTATGCCAACCGAAATATTCGAATAAATGCCGTTGCACCTGGATTGACGAAAACCGCATTGAGTAGTCGTATCACAGGGAACGAAGCCTCTCTTAAAGTCTCTCAGGGGATGCACCCATTGGGTCGAATCGGGGGAGCGGATGAGATCGCGCGAATGGTCGATTTTTTAATGCAACCTGATAATAATTGGATAACAGGTCAGATCTTTGGAGTGGATGGTGGTTTGGGAACCGTTCGAAGCCGAACATGATTTGGTTTTGCGGATTGTGTAATTGGTTGACTTGAATATGAATACCGAGCTAATTTCTTTTTCTATAATTTTCACCTAAGTGTCTTAGGGATAAAAATTATCTGCCATTTTGAAGTTTAGAGAGGTGAAAACGAAAAAAAAAAATGCGTTATAAACCTCTCCGAACAGCTTTAATTTAAGGGAATAATCATTCTTAAGATTATTCCGAATTCTATTCCGAGGTCTAATCCGAGGTCATGGCGGCAGTTAGATTCGCGTTCGTATAGACATTTTGCACATCTTCTTGATCATCGAGAGCCTCCATGATCCGAAAAATCTTTTTGCC
>JAKBAI010000336.1 GCA_021809185.1 Planctomycetota bacterium | reverse complement strand
GAACCAAAATGGCCCTTGAGGAGAGTCCGTTGTTGCCCCGTAGCCACATCCCAGATGCGAACGGTCTTATCTTGCGATCCGGTAAAGAGCGAGTTGCCGTCGCTACTCAGTGTTAAACACAAAATCCCTGCAGTATGGCTTTTCAGGACTTTTGTTTGTTGACCAGTAGCCACATCCCAAATGCGGGAGGTATTGTCATGTGATCCGGTGACTAGCGTTTTGCCATCACTACTCAGCGCTAAACAAGTGATCTGTTCTGTATGGCCCTTGAGGACAGCTCGTTGTTGCCCCGTAGCCACATCCCAGATGCGAACGGTCTTATCTTGCGATCCGGTAAAGATCATCTTACCATCGCTACTCAGCGTTAAACACAAGATAGGATCCGTATGGCCTTTTAGAACGAATCGTTGTTGACCTGTAGCGACATCCCAGATGATGGCGGTGGCATCCTGTGAACCTGTGATGATCATCTTACCATCGTTACTCAGCGCTAAACACCAGATAAAACCAGAATGGCCTTTGAGGACTTTCTGTTGTTGACCTGTAGCCACATCCCAAATACGGACGGTGTTGTCTTTAGATCCGGTAATAAGAGTTTTGCCATCGCTACTCAGCGTTAAACACAAGATAGGATCCGTATGGCCCTTGAGGGCTTTGGAAAGATGTCGATGAAAATAGTTTGCATAAAAATTCCAAGCTAAATCGCGTTTGTTTGGAGGAAAGATGTTCGGATCTTCTAGCCAACCGAGGATCTCCGCTGGATCGTAATTCCCTTCCTGCAAGCCCATTATTCGAGTATAGTAAACATTGCTCAAATTGGCTTTACTTATGCTAAGCTGGTTTTCGTTCAATCGAGCCTGCTCTTGAGATTCTTTGGCTGCTCGGTCAGCTCGAACGGCCTCGGCATTGGCTCGCTCCGCTTCGGAACTAGCTCGCGCTGCCTCGAAATTGGCTCGCTCTGCTTCTAAACTAGCTCGCTCCGCTTGCGAATTGGCTTTGATAGTGAGGAAACTCGTTACGATCAACCCGATCAATAGTAAAAGAGCAATCGAGCCGCTCAAGCTCGCAATCACTGTATTCTTTTTATCCCAGCGTCCGAATTTTTGAGAACGGGTTGTCTGATCGTTCTCTTTGATAGCACGACTAGGAAGAGTCGATTGAGGGGGGGGGGCATTCGTTTCGGGTTGGGACTGGAAAGAAATATCTGAATCGATGACTCCGATGTTGCGGTGAGTAAGATTAGCCTCTATCGATTTATGGCACTTGGGGCAGATAGGAAGCGATTCGCTATCGAGTATTGCTTGGCAATCTTCATGATAGCATCGGCAGAGCCGACCACAAGCCGAACAGAATTTTTCGATGGAGACAGAAAATTGTCTTTGACAATCTGAATAGATACACTGAAAGAGGGGTTTCATGTAAGATTCCTAGTAGAGTTATCTTTAAGTTTAGTATATTTGTACTTTCAAATTCCTACTAATAAAATGATTTTATCAAAGATTATTTTAAGTTTCAATTGAATATTAAAAGATTTTATTGAATCGATCGTAAAATATTAATAATTATCATTTTGTATTAAGGGAAATCAAGATGAATAGTAGATAGGGGGGCAGTGATTCAAAAATTATTTCAATCGATAAAGATGGAAATAGATATTGGATAATCGATTTTTTTCTTCATAATGGCTTTTCTTCATAATAGCTTTTCTTCATTATAGCTCATCGATCGTTGAGAAAAATGGTTAGAAGAAAGAATAGTGTGAAAATTGATACAAATGAAGGTATCAACTACTTCCGAAGAAGCTGGTTACCTTGGTGTTTTATAGAACGCGGGCGAGATGCCCGCGCATAACACAAATTCCATCGAACTATTATCCACCCCCTGCACATTAGATACGATAATCTGTAAACGAAATTCAATCGATTACCAGAGATATAAGAGATTTTATAATCTGGAGTTCTTTAAGTGTATGTCTATGATATAATTAGATTTATCATTGGCGTTCAGGTATAGCTCATCTATCTTTATCTCTATTTCTTAAGTTGGTTTTTTTGCAATAACTTTAAATGAACGTTTGCGACATCCCACATGTAATGCGAAATAGGGTATTTCTTGACGGCGATTTCCAGATATTTCTGGCAATCGGCTTTGCGCTGATCGGCTTCGGCATGGAGTGCGAGATAAAGATAGGCATAGAAAGAGGCCTCTTTCTTATCTTCCCCGGATAATTTTGCGGTATTAATCTGATCGAGAATATCTTGATCTTTTAGTTTTCCTTGAATGAGATCGTAAATCGCCATCATTGGGATTCTGGCATCGCGGCCAATGGCTAAGAGCTGTTTACGAGCTTGAGCGAGCGACTCGGCGCGGGCAAGACAGAGATAATGCCAAAACGCATTTTCGACATCGTTGGCATACACCTTTTTACCCAGTTCGAATTGTTTGGCCCCATCGGCAAATCGGCCTAAATAATACAAGGAAATGCCTCGTCGCCAATGGTTCTCCGCTCGCTTCGGTGCCAACTCGATCGCTTTATCGAAATCTTGCAAAGAGCCTTTCACATCCCCTAATTTGAAGCGAACCCCGCCGCGCTGGTCATAATATCCGGCATTTTTATCGTTCAATTCAATTGCTTTATTGCAATCTTTCTGCGCAGATTCGAGTTTCTTCAACTGCTCGAAAATCATGGCACGTGTTGCGTAGGCGTCCGCTTCCTTTGGCTCCGCACTAATCCAGGCATCGAGCAATTTTATCGCTTCGGGGTGATCCTGTTTCTGTATCGCATTAGAAATCTTTTGCAACCTATCTTTTCTTGATTGTCCCCCTGAATTCTCTTGACTGTAAGAGAGATAGGGACTATAGAAGAGAATCGAAATCGACATCAAAACGAAATAAGATATTTTTTTCATAAGATCTTTCTGAAATTAGATAAACCATATTATGATAAACCATATTATGATAAACTATATTATGATACTTTACCAGAAAAGTTAAAGTACCAATAACAGGTAACTAACAGGTAACTAACAAGAATGAGTCAACTCACTGGGTCAAAAAGACTCATTAAATATTAGAAAACTCATTCCCTTGATTGCGAATGGCATGCCTGCGGAGCTTATAATATTTGATGCCGGGGAATAAAAACGCTAAAGCGGAAACCGTTCCAAATAGTAAAATTTGAAAGTTCGGGACAAGAGGCATCAAAATGCCGCACAAGAATAAAACGGCAGCAGTAAGATAAAATCGGCCAGAAAGAATCCCGGCCTTGAAAACAAAAACCATACCGGCAGCGACCGCGATCACGGGGGAAAGTGTGAGAACTTCTTGGCGTGCCAAACGCTCAATAATAAACATAGTTACACTTGCAGCGACCCCGGCAGCCCAGGCGTGGGCGATTTGCCTCTCTACAAATAGTACAGCTCCGGCCCGCGCGCGCCATTGCCAGAGCACCGTTCCCCAGGTAATTAGTCCAATCGACCAGAGGAGAAAATAATCCCAGTGATTTCGAACGCCGATCCAAGCCATGACTTGGGTTAAAAAGCATAAAAGGAAAATAGTAATCGCATGCCAGATCCAGATTAAACCCCAATTTTCCAGAACACCAATATGATGGGTTTCTCTTAACATTCTGCTGACAAAATAGCGTAGACCGCTAGGATGAGTAGAAACCAATTCCCCTTGCAAGTAAGCATTCAAATCAAACGCGAGCTGCGCAGCACTCGTATAACGAGCTTCGGGCGATTTTTGCAGACATTTGAGGCAAATCTGTTCGAGATCCCGATCGATACCAGGATCTAGCCAACGCGGTAGGACCGGATCTTGCTCGATTACCATGAGAATGGTGTCGACGGGATTGGCGGTTTGGAAAGGGGGGCGGCCTGTTAAGAGTTCGTAAAGAATCGCTCCTAAACTGTAAACATCGGATGCGGGGGTAAGCTCCTGTCTACCAGTTGCTTGTTCTGGCGACATATAAGAAGGGGTACCAATAATTTGTCCGGTGATCGTGAGCCAATTTGGTGTCGCTGAATTAGATC
>JAKBAI010000089.1 GCA_021809185.1 Planctomycetota bacterium | reverse complement strand
TTCGATCAAGCAAAAATAAGGTCGATTTGATCTACTGCGATTTCGAAGATACTAGAAAGTACACTACCGCCGTACAGCTCGCGCGCGGCTCTGGGTGCAAAATCGGACTAGCAACGGTCCGAATCAGTAAACCGGGAGAAGAGGGTATTTTACGATTTCTTGGTAATTTGCAACCGGATGCTATTTTAGTACGCAATATCAGCAGCATGATTTTTCTGAGGGAACATTATCCAGGAATCCCACTGGTAGGTGACTTTTCATTGAACATAGCCAATTCTTGGTCTGCGCAATGGTTTCTGGAACAAAAGCTACAATGGCTCACCCCCTCTTATGATCTGAATTGGAATCAGCTCCAAAAATTGATTGAAGTAACCCATAGCCGCTGGTTTGAGATCGTGATTCATCAACATATGCCGATGTTTCATATGGAGCATTGTGTCTTTGCTGCTTACCTCTCTCAAGGAAAAGATTATCGAGATTGCGGTCGGCCTTGTGAGCACCACCAAATAGAATTGAAAGATCGGATGGGGGCTGCTTTCCCGGTTGTTCCAGATGTCGGTTGTCGGAATACAGTCTACCACGCCGATGCCCAATCGGCTCTGGAGTATATCGATGCGATGCGAGCTTTAGGCATCCGCCGATACCGCATTGAATTATTACGTGAACAGAAAGAGGAAATCGACCGTTTTTTGGATGAATACCAGAAAGTAATTATTGGTCAGATCGATGGAAAATCCCGTTGGCGAATCTTGAAACAGAATCATTCGCTTCAACTAGTAAACCAACTCGGCCTAATCCGAGGGACTCTCAGAAATGACCACTAAAGTGATATTCTTTAAATTTCTAGTTACAGACAAACCTTATTAAACTAGCTCGAGTTTCATCGAGGATTATCCTCTTTTTTTAAAGATTATTGTTAGATCGTCTATAATTAGTTAATAGGTATTAATAGGACCGATGTTGATAGTTCTTTAACGAGCGATGATTAGCTGAATTCAAAATTGCATTAATTTGAAATAATATAATTTATCGTATATTTATTTTTCGGATTGTTTCATGAAAGTTTATCTTCGAGGAATACCCTCTTTAAAGAATTGGGTATCTAGGCCAAGTATATTTACTATTCTGATTTTAAGCATATTTCTTTCGATTGAAATCCTAGGAAGGAGATCTCCTAATGATTTCAATGATGTGTTCTTTGCCTTTTTCTTTATTTTAACTGTTTTTATGATCAATCACCACCATCGCCGTTCTTCGTTGCTTTGGGTAGAACGTCTAGGGAAATGGATCAGAATCTGTATTTCTAGCCTAAAACGATTTCGATTCGATTTCGGGATCGATCTTCGCATACAACCAAACATTCCAAAACGATTTCCGTTTCAGCTCGATTTGTTGATCGTTGTTCTCCTGGTGGCAAATCTGTTTATTCTCAGTACGTGGTATTTTTCCCGCGAAGGCTGGCGTTCGTTATTAATGAGTTTGAGCTACGATCTCTATTTAGTGGTATTATTGATTCTCTGGATAACGATTTGCCTATCTCTATTCCTTGGAATTTCACTTCAGATTATTATCTATAAGCAAGTAGTTCTTGGCAATATCCAAACGAGCAAGGAAAAAAACAGTATAATTTCTCTGCTCCCAGTCTTTGCTTATTTTGTTGCCTCTGCTTATTTGAGTAGCTTCTTGCCCCGGTGGGCATTCCCGGCTAGTTGTCTAGCAATTGTTGTTCTTGCGTATCTAGGAAGGAGAAATGCGAGTGTAACAGATATTCAGATCATTTGGCGGCCCAAAAAAACTCACTTTATTTATGCAATTCCGATTCGAACCATCTCTCTTTATCTAGGGCAAATCGAGGCCATGATTCTGTGCATGATCCTTCTAGGCGCTTGCGGTGGTTCCATTCTGAATTACCCTGAATGGGAATTAGCGATGCCGATCACTTCAACAGTTGGGGGTTTGACAGAATGTATGATGCCGGGACTGGTATTCGCACTCCTCCTGGTCTATTTATACATCCGCAAACATAATCCGAGCAGACCGAGTAAACCGATCCTCCATCTTGCTGGTTTTATCCCGGTTCAAGATCGATATAAGACGGTCAAAGCACTGCACCAACTCAACTGGAAAGTCGTTTTTGATCCTATGCCCCCTAGAGCGGGGAATGTGAAAGTTCATCTGGTCGAACCCGGATTATCAGAGGCAAACGAATTCATGCCCAAATGGCCTCTCCGAGTAACTCTCGATGAACTTGTTTCAGGCAAGATTCAGGATCGCTTGTTACGCCGAGATGAATTAATCAAACGATACCGATTTTTTCGGCGAACCAGGAAACTATTCCGCTATGCTTGTAATAAACAGTACAACTCTGGAATCGGCTTTTGGTTCGCTCCCCATTTGTGGTTTCAACCGGCATTATGCCGAGACGACGATTACGATCCTCAACGAGAAGGGGCGATAATGCTCCAATTGATCGGACCCCCTTATCGTAATCTATATGATCAACCAATACGGCATTATTTACATCAAGTATTGAGAGCGGTTCAGGTCGATCTCATCTTTATCGAAGATGGCATTCGCCTCCGCAAAATTCAGATGGTTTTACGCAAAATATTCGATATCTACGATCGCTTCGAAGGTAAAAAATCGATCGAAGAGATTCATTTCCAAGAGATTCCCGGGGTGCGAATCATGATTCATGATCTGCAAATCGATTTCCCATTCGAATCGAATTTATACCCTGAACCTCGTTACGAAAATCTCGGTCGTGCCAGAATTTTGCACATTTTCTATGATCGTGGTGACCAAGAAGAACTTCTAGAATCACCTGGAAAATTTGATTGGAAACCCGCTCCGATTCGTAACTAGTATCGATGTTGACTCACCGAGCAAATATTAGAATCCCGTCAAAAGGAAATGCTAAAGGAGATGCTGAAAGAGGTGCTAATAATGTATCTCCTCTTTCAGAAACTTTCATATATTAAGGCAAGAAACTCCCTGCTTTAAGTCAATTAATAATTAGGCATCGAGATTACGGAGATTGATCGCGGAGAGGTGAAAGTCAGAGAACATGGTACCTTGGGCGTGAATAATTTTTAGCGACAGAGAACTTTGAGGAATGAAAAAAGGGTTTAAACTTACACAAATTGTTTGATCTCTTCGCTAGGATTCTATTTTTTGATATTAAGCCACGAAGATCAAAAGAATATCTCTTTCAATTCTCCGTGGCTCAATCATCTTGATGATTTTAGCTACGTCAAATTTTACCCAACAAAAATCCCACCGATGTACTGTGGAGAAAAAGCATAGAAACTATCAATTTCGTTGCCCGTTGCGGCATCAAACGATCTAACATTCGGTCCGCCGGTAAATCCAGGGCCTGTAATTACCGCTGTCCCTTTGACTGCAACACGAACTCCAAAAGTATAATTATTCGTGTAAGCATAGAAACTAGATTCAAGGGTTAGATTTTGTAAATTAAAGACATTCACTTGAGGGCCACCAGAAGATCCAGCTCCCGTAACTAATAAATTATTACCCCCAGCAACATAGACCCCTCCGGTAAAGGTAGTCGAGTAAGCATTAAAATCATAGACCAACCCTCCCATATAATTATAAACATTTACCTGCGGCAACATACCACTTCCAGGTCCAGTAATAATCTCGGATAAGCTAGAACCAGGTATCATTCCCGTTGCGACATTGACACCGCCACTAAAAGTGGGTGAATAGGCATAGAAACTATCTAAAAGCGTTCCATTGAGAGGATCGATCACAACAACTCGCGGACCTCCTCCGGCCCCCGCGCCAACAACGATCTGTTGCGTGCTTACCCCCGGTTCAAAATTGCCTACAGCGACATTGACCCCTCCGGTGAACGTTGGTTCAAATGCGTAAAAGCTAGCTATTAAGGCCGTTGGTGAAATCTCTCCCGTTGAAAGGAGGTAGTTTAGTTTGGTTCCATCGATCACAATTACTCTCGGTCCGCCACCCGCTCCAGCACCCACAATAATATCTGGAGTTCCGTCGCCATTTACATCTCCAACAGTTACACTGATCCCAATCGCTAAGGAAGGATCAAACGCAAAAAAACTAGCAATTAATTGACCTGATGAATTATAAACATTTACCCTCGAAGTGCCGCTCCCCGCTGCCACAGCGGTTATTCCAGAACCGAGAGAGGTCGGGGATATCGTTGGCGGTGGTGGATTTGCAGCAGCGTTACTTTCATAAGCTCCGATATCCACAGTCCCTCCTTGTATTCTGGGATTCCCCGCCTGATCCGTCGTAATTCCTGCAGGGATTAAAGCATTATTCCCTGCGTTGATAGCGATACTACCTGGCAAGAGAGAGATCGTTTCGGTTGGACCACCGTTATTACTCAGAGTTCCAAGTCCTAAATTACTCACCCCAATTAAATTGCCATTCACATGATTAAGAAGACCGCCATTCCCGCCAGTCCCTATGAGATTGTAACCGCCCGTAACGGTCCCCGCAGAAGCGATTGCAATATCATCTGCTCCCGCTGGAGAGGTGTTGTTACCAACGATCGAGTTATTCAGATTCAACGAAGTCGAAACAATATATATCCCACCCCCTTGGCTAGCACTGCCTGAAGTGTTGCCGACAATCGTAGAATCATCGATCGTTAATGCAGAACTATTGCTATCGACAACCGCTCCACCAAATGAAGCATTATTATTGGTAAATGTATCATTTATAAGAGTTCCGGTTACAGTTGAACCGATGCCATTGTAATAGGCACCGCCATAGGTAGCGCTATTTTGTACAAATGTTGAAGTAGTAATCTTGATTACCCCGGCGTTGAATACTGCACCCCCATTGCTATTCGCCGTATTACCGCTAAAGGTGGTTCCGGTGATGGTGGCATTATTTGAATTATAAATACCCGCCCCTTGCGATGCCCCTGTATTATTTGTGATTTTGTCATTGGTAAGCGTTAAAATCCCACCAATTTGATTATTGATGCCAATGTTGGTATTCTGAGTTATATTCGAATTCGTGATGGTCAAACTGCCAAGATTCGCTATGCCTCCAGCTGGACTGGAAACCCCTCCGCCTGACTCGATGGTGAGTCCATTTAGAGTAACATTTGTCCCCGCCGCGATTGAAAGATCGGTAGCAGAATTGGTTCCAGCTATTGTTACGTTCGAAGATCCGGTAATTGATCCATCAATGATCACGGCACCAGTGGTTCTGGTAATACCCAAGGTATAATTAGGCAACAATGAATTCGTATTGGCCAAGCTGATTGCTGACTGGCTCCCATTGAAAATGAGTTTATTGAATTCGACCAAATCGGTATTCGCTGTCGAATCTGCATTTACCTGGTTAATAACGTAAAGTAGGTCTCCCGTTGTACCACTACCGGAATTGGCATAGGTTAAAGCATTGACCGTGTAAACGGTCGTACTCGGATTTGCTCGTTCTTCCAGGGTTTCCAAATTGAGTTGAAGGGGGTTTCTCATCGATGTTCATCTCCACAGAGAAAATATTTAACAGTAGCTCACAAAAATTTTATAACACAATTCGTAAATTCAATAAAAGTTTCACGTATCGATTCCCTTCAAAATATGAAAATCCTTTCTTCGATTTTCCAATTGCTTATTTCCAATTGCTTATTTCCAATTGCTTATTTATCAGCAATCGCTCGATTTTGCAACCTCATCCATGATGATGATAAATAGACCTTGTCATGGAATACTCACCAATTCAAATGGCAAATAAGCTATAAGAAGTTACTCTTTTACACTATCCTAATATGATAAATCCCTTTAAAAAATCAGAATCGATCTCATTGGTCTCTAGTCGATAGATCTCAATAGAGATTATGGCTAGAGATTATGGCAAAACAGTTACTCTTTCGCTAGTGCATTCAATCGAGGAATGCGTTTATCAAGACTAGGTTAGCCTACAAAAACTCCTCCTGCAAAAGTCGATTCGAAAGCGAAAAAGGAGTTAAGCTGATTGAGGTTGGTCAGGTCAAATTCTTTCACGTTCGGTCCACCGCCAGTCCCTACCCCTGTAATGAGTTGAGTACCATGCACTGCGACATGGACTCCGCCCAAGAAGGAAGATTGATACGCATCAAAGCTTGCGATCATCTGCTGGGATGAGGGATTGAAGATATTCACTAAGGGACCAAGAACAGGTTGAGAAGCTGTAGGAACATAGTTTGGTTGGTTGATCATTGGGGTTGCTCCCGTGGAGACCACTATATCCCCATCCCCAGCGGCAACAAATACACCACCTGTAAATAGGGGATTAAAGGCGTAAAAACTCTCCATCATTTGTCCAGTCATCCCATTGAAGACAGTTACGCGAGGACCACCTCCCGCACCCGCCCCTGCGATGATTTGAGCTACCCCTTGATTAAACAGATCCGAAGCTGCCACGTTCACCCCACCGCTAAATGTAGATTCAAAAGCATAAAAGCTTTGCAACATCTGGCCGCTTAGCGGATCGATAACTACTACTCGGGGACCACCACCAGGACCAGCTCCAACGACAATCTGATCACGATTGATCCCCGCTTCAAAATTCCCAGCAGCTACATTCACTCCACCTGTAAAGGAAGGTTCAAAAGCATAGAAAGAAGAAATCAATGCAGAAGGGGCAATCTCCCCATTTGCACTAACTTGATTGAGTTTAGTTCCATCGATCACGATAACCTGCGGTCCCCCCCCCGGCCCCGCGCCAACAATAATATCTGGAGTTCCATCGCCGTTCACATCGGCAACCGCTACAGTCACTCCGACATGAAAAATAGGATCAAAAGCATAGAAAGAGGCGATCATTTGATTCAAACCGTTATAAACATTTACACGAGGGCTGCCCTGCGCCGCGGCGACCGCATAAAGTATTTGATTAGGATTACCTCCGGAAGATCCTGAACCGCTTCCAGAACCACCGCCAGAACCACCGCCACTGCTACCAGCAGCGGTATTAAATAAAGTGAAGGTAACACTAGTCGATCCGATACTGGCAGTAACCGTGAATGACCCAACAATACCGTTTGCCGTTGCGATCACCTGGACGGTTCCGGTAGCATCAGTAACGGGAGCATAGCTACTCAAAGTTCCAGATGCACCATTGGCACCAGCCTGGACCTTAAATGTAATCGATTTACCAGATAGACTGCCTAAAGCAGGATCCAGAACTTGTAAATTAACTTGGAGAGGGACACTGAAAGCGGTATTGACGGTTGTAGCTTGCGTATTTCCTCCCGTTAAGGTTAGGGCATATCCAGCACTTTCGTAAGCTCCAATATCAACACTATTGTTAACAACGCGAGGCTGACCACGTTGATCCGTTGTTACCCCGGTTGGAATCAAAGCAACCGAACCTGCATTCAAAGCGGGGCTAGATGATTGCAGAGCAAAAGTTTGGGTCGGCCCGCCATTGCTCGTGAAAGCACCTAATCCAAGAGAGGTGATCCCGATTTGATTTCCATTTACTCCATTTACCAGGGGACCTAATTCCCCTGCACCGATAATATTATAGCCCCCCTTGATTATGGTGCCATTGAGAGAAATCATATCATCTTCTGTATTACTGCCAGCAACAGTATTGTCGGAAAGGATCGTATTATTCATCGTTAAAACCGAACCATCTAAATAGATCCCCGAACCTGAAGGGACCAACAACGATTGGTTATCGACGATCGTGGCATCATTGATGGTTAGATTAGAAGTATACAAATAAATCGCAGCTCCAGCATTTTTGTACCCATTCTGATCTGCTGCACCCGCATTGCTAGACGTGTTATCACTAGTGAGTGTCGAATTGGTTAGGAGGAGCGGGCCAGCATTGACTGCATAAACACCAGCGCCAAAATTTGCGGTATTACTATTGATTTGAGAACCAGTAATCGTAAAGGAACTACCAATTCCAAAATCGTAAATTCCCCCGCCATAGGTACTAGAATTGTTATTCGAAGTAACAGTATTATTTGAAATAACATTACTGAGGAGAGTCAAATTCCCCTGGTTGGCAACCCCGCCTCCACCCATAGTAGCTGTATTCTGAGTAACCGGGGTAGTAGTCAAAGTCAAACTCAAGCCATTCCATATACCACCACCCACATTTGCTGAATTGTTTTGAATGGTACTATTCGAAAAAAGTGCATTTTGCATCGGAGACGAATTCGTATTTAAATAGACACCGCCCCCATTCCCCGTTGCCGTATTCGAAACGACCTGAACATTGGAAAGAGACAAACTCGACAAACTATAAATCGCCCCACCATTCCCCGCGCTGTTCGTAGAAAAAGTAACATTCGAGATTACGGTATCATAAGTAAATGGATCGGCAACATAATGATAAGTTGTCGCTAAACCGCCTCCGTTCCCAGAACTGTTAGCCTGATTATTGGAGACATTGCTTCCGGAAATCGTTGACAAGAATTGTTGATTGCTGTAATCGAGGAAAATGGCACCGCCGCTATAGGCACTATCGTTATTGAATGAGGAATTGGTAATGTTCAAAGTATTCAATACGACAATCCCACCACCATGGGCACCAGAATAATTCAAGTTGCCAGAATCGTTCGAAATATTGACACCCGTCAAAGTTAAAGAACCATTCGAATAAATCGCTCCACCACTACTCGCTGAATCATGAGTAAAACTAGTATTGGTAACGGTCGTCGCCACCTCAGAAGTACCGGTCCAAATTGCTCCCCCCGCAGAATAAATCGGGTCGGTTGCGGTATTATTACTCATGTCATTGGGCGAAACTGTCAGACTTAACGCATCTTCAACTGCCAGAACACCACCATCAAATGCCGCCGTATTATTCTGAGCTATGGTTGGATCAAATATTACCGAACCAATGGTAGTATCAATTGCTCCACCATTCAACCCCGAAGTATTAAAAGTGAGAGTATCATTTCGAATCGATAAAACTTTAGCATTAGCTACCGCATTATTTTCATAAATGGCTCCGCCACTCTGACCGGAAGAATTACTCGTAAATGTATCGATCGATGATACAATTCCTCCAAGAGAATAAATGGCTCCGCCAAAGCCATTAATCAAAGGTTTTTTAAAGGAAACCAATGCAGAATTCTTTGTAAATGAATTACCACTCAGAACTAAATCACCTGTCGTGTATATGGCACCGCCATTACCTCCAGAAAAACCTGCTCCATTGGCAAGATTACTCGTAAAAGTACCCGTTGAAATGGTCGTGATGGTATTATCTAAATACAGACCGCCACCAAGAGAGGCTCCTGCAACTCCCCCAGCACTGGAAGCATTTGCTGTGTTATTACTTATAGTTGAGCTTGAAACCACATTACCTGAAAATACTCCGACCTTATTCGATTCATAAATAGCGCCACCATATCCAGTTCCTGTGCCAGCAACCCCGGCGACATTCCCCGTAATCATACTGGAATTGTCAATCGTGACAGCTCCCAATGTATAAGCACCGCCACCATATGCGATTTCAGTTCCCGTTGAGGTTACCAAATTATTTTTTAGGGTTGAACTATTTAACGTTAAGGAGCTACCCGAATAGATCGCTCCACCGATACCCCCCACCAAAACAGAGGATCCGGCCTCATTCCCCGAAAAACTCCCTCCAGAAACGTTTGTTGTCCCAGTTATGAAAAGTGCTCCCCCTTCTCCTGCTCCCCCAGCAACGGAAGTTGAACCGGCTAAATTACCACTAAACGTATCTCCAGTGGAGGTAAAATTGCCGTTATCATAGATGGCTCCAGCCTCGGCAACCCCCGTTGTGTTGGCATTAGCTGTATTCGAAGTATAGGTCGACCCCGCAGATTGAACAGTTGTACCTGTAATACCGGAACAATAAATAGCCCCCGCTATTCCAAATTGACCGGAGAAATTGCTCGCTACATTCGAGGTAAATGTGTCCTTACTTAATGTGACAGAAATCACAAGACTCGTCGATGCACAATAAATTGCTCCGCCATCCCCTGTTCCTCCGAGAGTCGATCCGGCAAAATTATTACTAAACGTCGACCCAGTGACTTGTAGACTTGCGGTACTATAGATCGCTCCACCTAAAGCAGTATCCCCAGAAGAAGATTGAGCGTTATTATTAGTAAACGTGCTATTCGTAACGGTTAATAGTCCTCCCGTATTATAAATTGCCCCACCCGTCCCTGCTGCTGAGGAAGTAGAAGCAGCAATATCATTGGTAAAAGTGCAATTTTGGACGGTTAGATTCCCTGCAGAATTGATCGCTCCCCCGGTTTGAGAGCTATTCAACCCATTCTGAATAGTCAAACCATCTAGCGTTAAATCCACATTGGCATTGAGACTTAATGGGCTATAAGCTCCTGCCCCATCGAATGTGACTTTTTGTGAGGTACCCGCCTGGATGACGACTGCCCCTTCATCCTGTGTTCTCGTAATGGAGAAATTCTTGTAGGTCGAATTAAGAAAAATTGCCCCCTGCGAACCATTAAAAACGCCTGTGTCAAATACGATCGTATCTGTCCCCGAGTTTTTTGTGGTATCCCCGTTCACTTTGCCAACAACATAATCGAAATCCCCAACATTCCCGGTGCCTGTATTCGTTAAAGCAGTCGTATTAACTACATACGTTGTTGGAGTAACTCGATCCTCCAACATTTCTAGCCCTAATGCTACTTTCGTATTTGATTTCGTTGCTTTGATAGGAGTATTGGCTTGTGAATCGAGTAGCGATTTTGTGACTAATTTTGTTGCTTTTCTATTTCTCTGGATGCTCATTCTTCTTAATCTCCCAAGGACAGTTGAGGTTAGATCGTTCAACTAGTCAGTAGGTTCCTTATTCAAGTTGTAAACTTTTTCCAACAGTTTTTGCTAAAGTAAACGTTTATCTATCGAAAATTTACTTTTTTCTCTATTCCTTAAATCTATTCTTTAATCTGACTTCATTTCATCTGCAATTTATCTCATTCAACACTCATTTTTCGAGTTTCAAAATCTAAGTCTATCATTCTTAATTACATCAGATATTGAATCCGTAAGAACCAATTTATCTTATCAGATATTCAGTCTAGTTGTAATTGTTCTTACTAAAACTTTAATTTAACAGAATTCGATTGCTGAAACCGAAATTTAAGATAAGAAAAATAAATAAGATGATTGGAATGATCTGATTATATGGGAAGTTCTTAACTTAAGGCACGAATATTTAAGTATAAAGATCAATCGATCAAGTTGACCTAAAGAATACTCAAATGAGAGAACCGGACAATCTAACAATTAAACGAGCATAAACTTCTGATTTCTAACATTTTTACTATCAGTTTTTTAAGTGACTTTAATTATCGTTTTAGAAAATATTGTTTTCCTAAAATAGTGATTATCCTTTAGAAATTATCAACAAGAGCTTTCTGAATAAATATTCATATTTCCCTACGAAAAACCAGCGGTCCTATCTGCTTATAAACGAAAGATCACCAAGACTTCTTGATCCAAAAAATCAAACGATCATTCGGATTATCTCCTACCCAAGCAAGATGATCGACTTTAAAGTATTGTAAGAGTTTGAGTATTATCTCTGCGTCCTCTTTATCTGAACCCAACGCCACGATCTTTTTATTCCCTTCGAAAAGATAAAATGTTTTATTCTCTTCTTTTACTCTCAAAGCAAATAGGTTGAATTTCAGATAGGATATTCCCAAATTCAAGTGACTAATCGGTTGTTGATCGCTAAGAAAAAACCGGAAGTTGCCATTGCCAACAGAAGCAACAAAATTGACTCTTTGTTGACGCATATACCTCTCCGCCGATCGCGCCCCGAGCTGAGACATTCCAAAAGATTGAATCAGTTCTTTCCCACACATGAGCTGATAGCCGCCATTCTGATAAACCACTTTGTAATCATCAGGATTAAGATTTTTTTTAGGTCCAATAAAGCCAATATCTGGGATTATCCAGCCTAGTCGATCCATACTAGAAATGATCTCTAAGATATTCGGCGATTGATTTGATTTTTCAATACCTACATACGGATCGGACAAAAAATAACAAAATGAATCATTCGATTGCTTCAATTGGGCTCTTATGTTAAATTTATACTTCTGACAGATTTTTTTCGCACTCTCTGCGAAGTCTTGATGATGTCCGAATTGGAATAAAACCTGATGATTATCCATAAGAACCCAGACACCGAATAATTTTTTTACGCTTAAAGACCGGTAATCAAAAGTAACGTAATTTTCAGGAATAAAACTCCGCGAAGGCCCTTCCCCATTGCTCAACCAATAATCGAATCTGGGTTCGCTTTCTGGAATGAAACCGTATTGATTCACACTTAGGTTTCGCAATAATCGAATAACTGCTAGGGCTTCTTGTTTAGATCCTGAAAGCTTTTTAATCAATCGAGAGCCACAATAAAGCAAATTGCCATCTTTCACCTCTTTGATATAAATGTTCAGTGGATCGATCGATTGTACTTGTTCAAGAAGCGGTATTTTTTTTGTGAGGATCGAACCTGAATTACTTTCGTTTTTGATCGGTGGAATTACTTTCATTGACGAGGTGATCGGATCACTACCGCTACCGTTCTGATTTGATTTTAATTTCTCCTCTGTACGAAAAATGGGGGACGACAAAGGTATTTGGGTGGGATTCCCTGCCCATTTTTGAGCATTTTGTACAGGTGGGGCTTGGTGAGAACCAGGAATCCCAGAATTAGGTTCTTTTTGTATTCTAGTATTGGGAAACAGTTCTATAATAGTTTGTCCACTAACTAAAGAAAATCCGTTAGAAATCAACGTTACAACAGCCAATCGAACCAAAAGCAATTCCCACTTCATAATGCAAGCTCCTTTAGAAACCTTGGATCTAAAGTTTCTGATAGATTGATCCGAATTCTCGAATTCAGCTAAATTGTCAAATTCGATATTGTTGTCAAATCCCAACCAATTGGTATAACCAGTAAATTAAATCGGTTTTTATGTTTGGATAAATAAGAAAAAATAGGGTTATTAGAGATTTTTCTTGAGAAGAAGTAACATGAAGTAGAATTTCGTACAATAAAAATGCAAATTAAGTTAAGGACATAAAGAAATATTAAAGCTTAAATTGGAAAAGCAAGGTAAGTATTGAAGTAATTAACAATAGGAAATCTATTATTAATCCTGAAATCGTAACTGCAATCGATTGGTCCAGAATAAATAGACTGAATCAAACAATTGGGGATGAACGAGCACTTCGCCGTCCAGCCCTTCGGCAGCATGGCTACCATTGAAGTTTGTATGCTGAGGAGGAGAATCAATGGTCCATTGCTTTGCGTCGCCACCTTGCAGTGGTTTTGCCCTTTCGAGGAAGGAAAGACGTTACCGACTTCAGCAGGACTACAAAACTTACCCCGTTAGCGACGCAAAAACCGTTACTAACGTTAGCTACACTATAATAGATCATTCTCTATGAAATGCAAGAAAGAACAGAAGAATTTCATTTCCTACAATATTTCCTAATATTTCCTAATATTTCCTAATATTTCCCAAAATTTCATTTCCCAAAATTTCCGATTTCCCAAAATTTATCAAAAACAGTGTATCCGATAAAAATGAGAGAATGATCCTTCCGAAAGATTTAATTCTTCAAAGCATTTGTTACGCGATTATGCAAGTCTTCAGGTTTAATCTCTCCGTCCCACGTATAGATCTTCTTTCCTTTTCGATCATAAAGATGAAGAATCGGAATCCCGATCGTTGAAATCGATTTTTGCAAACCGTCAATTTTTTCCTCTGAATCCTCAAGCAAAAAATTTGGGAATGTAGCATCATTTTTCTTAAGAAAGGCTTCCGCCTTACTAAAATCGGTTGATTCATCAATACTAAGAGTAACGATGATCAGATCTTTATTTGAAAATTCCTTTTGCAGCTCAACGAGATGCGGGAACTTTTGCTTACAAGGCGTTCAGAACTCCGCCCAAACATCGAGTAAAATAACTTTTCCTTGCATCAGCTTGAGTTGTTGTAAAAACTGATCAACAGTGACTTTCTGTAATTTAACCTGGGAAGCCTCATTTTTTGGAGGGGATGAGCCGCCGATATGGTTGGTGTTAGCCTCCAAATGACGAGCAGTATTCGCAGTTGACGGTGAATCCCCTTGGATCTTCTCAGCCGAATTTGAGCCGTTTTTAGCTCCATTTTTATCTGCACATCCACTAATTAAAAGGAGTATAAACCCCCACGTTATAAAATGTTTCATAACTGCATTTACCATAATTACTTAGTTTCTTTTCTTAGAACATCTTATTAGATCATTGCCAACGAAAAACCGATTCAAGCCAAAACAATTGCAATTTTAGCCTAATTGGCCAAAAAACAACGATTTGAGCAAAAAGTCAGATTGGGAGCAGATAAAATTATGCAGGTTCTATTTCTTATTCAAATTCTTATTTTGTTTTCTACTCAATCATGCTGCTAATTAAAAAGCTATAACTTCTTTTCAAATGCAATCCAGAGGAAAAAAGTAATTATTTATTAAAAATTACTTGATCGGAATGGGCAAAAATATTTACTTAAAAATAATTTACTTAAAAATAATTTACTTCAAGGATAAAAGAACTCGTCATAATGTAGTTCAAAAGTCATTCATGATGAAATCCTCATATTTAATATGACCTATTTTTTTCCTGATCTATTCAAAACCAAGATAAAATGCTAAAATGAATGAAAATAGATAACTAAAACATTAAAATAAATGAGAAAGATGCCTTCTACCAATCTTATACGCAATTTTTCCATTATTGCTCACATAGACCATGGAAAAAGTACTTTGGCGGATCAATTTCTGTTACAAACAGGAACGATTACCGCGCGCGAATACCGAGCACAATTGTTGGACGGGATGGATCTGGAACGCGAACGCGGAATTACCATTCAGATGCACCCGGTGACCATCTATTACGATCATCAGGGGACTCAATATGAGCTTAATTTGATCGATACCCCTGGCCACGTTGATTTTTCGTATGAAGTCTCACGAAGTTTAGCTGCTTGTGAAGGGGCTATTTTGTTGGTTGACGCCTTTCAAGGGGTGCAAGCGCAAACCGTAGCCAATGCTTATCTAGCAATTGAGAACAATTTAACGATTATTCCAGTACTAAACAAAATCGATTTACCGATTGCTCGACCAGAAGAAGTAATCGAAGAAATGGAACTGGCCGTAGGGATTTTACCCAAAGAAGTTTTGCGCGCCAGTGCCAAATCCGGTATCGGAGTAAGTGAAGTCCTGGAAGCAATCGTTCATCGGATTCCTGCCCCTCCTGGTAACGAACAAGCCCCATTAAAAGCACTCATCTACAATAGCCATTTCGATACATACAAAGGGGTGGTAGTTTATGTGCGTTTGATGGATGGGTCGATCAAAGTTGGTCAAAAAATCCGGCTCATGCGTGAGCAAAAAGAGTACGTAGTGACGGAGGTTGGGCAATTTCGTCCAGGGATGACGACGACGGACCGACTAATCGCGGGTCAAGTCGGTTATTTAATGGCTCAGATCAAGAATATCACCGATGTGCATATTGGCGATACGATCACCGATTCGGAAAGACCGACCGATACTCCGCTTGCTGGCTACAAAGAGCCAAAACCGATGGTCTTCTCTGGATTGTATCCGGTTAACAATCAGGATTTTGAAGCCTTGCGCGAAGCGTTAACGCGATTGAAGTTGAACGATTCCAGCTTTACCTTTACCCCAGAAAATAGCGAAGGGCTGGGCTTTGGTTTTCGCTGTGGCTTTCTGGGATTGCTCCATCGTGAAATTATCCAACAGCGTTTGGAACGTGATTGCGAATTAGATCTAGTTCATACCGCCCCGAACGTTACCTACGAAATTCTAAAAAGGAATCAGGACGTCATCGTAGTCAACAATCCACAAGATGTCCCAGATTCTGGAGACATCCTAGAATTCCGCGAACCGTTTGTGCGAATTAGCTTTCTCACGCCTGCCCCGCACATCGGGGATATTATGAAATTATGCACCGATCGCCGTGGTATTTTTGTTCGCACCGAATACCTGAGTCCAACCAGAGCTATTCTAGTTTACGAAATGCCTTTAGCCGATGTCATTTACGACCTTTATGATAAACTCAAATCCGCAACACATGGTTACGGCACCATGGATTACGAGATTATCGGTTTTCGACCTGCCGATTTAGTTCGACTCGATGTCATCGTCCATCACAAAAGAGTGGATGCCCTATCGATTATTGTCCACCGCTCTACTGCGGAACGGCGCGGTCGTAAATTGATTCAAAAGCTCCGCAAAGAAATCGACCGCCATCTTTTCGAAATTGCTCTCCAAGCTGCTGTTGGTACCCGAGTAATCGCACGCGAAACCATCGCTGCTATTCGAAAAAATGTTACTGCCAAGTGCTACGGTGGAGATATTACTCGAAAACGGAAACTTTGGGCCAAACAGGCCGCTGGGAAGAAACGAATGAAACAGGTCGGCCAAGTTGAAATTCCTCAAGAAGCGTTCATGGCTGTCCTTGAATCAGATGATTGAGAACGATTTCCTGGGCGTTATTCATTCTTTTATCTTATAGAAGAGGTATGTTTACCACTTCTATAAGATCTTTTTTTGTAGATTGACTATTTATTCTGCTTTTTCTAATCCGCCATTGATATCCTCTGATTTAATCGAAATTGATTTTATTAATCAGATCGTCTATATTCTGAGAAATTTGAGTTAAATTGATATCTTCTGATTGCAACTAAAACAGAAAAAAATGGATAAAAACGAAGACCAGGAGAAAAATTGTTCCCAAGGATTATCCGATGATACGGAAAAGTCCTTTCTAATGGAACCGCTTAACGAATCTGATTTGGGACAAGATAAAAGTACGAATTTTCCTGTGGAATCATCAAATCAGATTCTTTCGATTCATTCTCTTCCGATCAATTTCGAAACGAATTCATCGGAAAAAGAAAATAGCTTCCCAATTCAACAAACCTATTTTCAATCGAACAAATCACTCTCACCAATTATTACTTCTATCCCTAATTCAATCTCCGGAAACAAGGAAAATCTTGGAGATCCAAAGCCAAAGTTACCCCAAGAAAATCGAATTGGAAATAGAATCGATCTTGATGAATCAGAAAAAAGTTCATCCAAAATCGGGGATTTAACTTCCGACAGCCCCTTACAAAGTAGCTTAACGAGAGTACAAATATCAAAAATTAACGATAAGTTTCAAAAAGTTTTGGAAGTACTCATTCTTTTTGTCATTGCGATCCTAGTTTTTCGGGCGATATTACTTGAACCATATGGGGTACCAACAGGGAGTATGGCTCCGACTTTAACGGGAGACCATTTTCTAGTTCATTGCCCAGAATGTGGCATTCCGATCCGTTATAGCAGACCAATAAACTCTACTTTAGCAAAACCAGCGAAAATGGGAGAAAACAATACCAACGGAGAAACCTGTTCCAACTGTGGCTTCAATTTCTCTTTGCCGAGGAAATTAAGTACCGTTTCTGGGGATCGACTGCTGGTGGATAAGAATGTTTTTTCGTTACGTGCCCCCAGGCGATATGAGGTAGTCGTATTTTGGTGCCCTGTCGATTCCAGCAAACCGTATGTAAAAAGAGTTTTGGGATTACCAGGAGAGGCTATCACCATCCACGATGGGGATATATGGATTGACAATATGCTGCTGAGAAAAAATTACGCGGAGTGCCAGACATTGCGTATTCCAATTTGCACTTTCGATCATTTTCCGAAATCGTGTGGATGGAATTATCGCTGGCAGATCGTCCCCCCTGCTAATTCTCAGACACCCATCATATCTCCGCAATCAGATCCAGAAAATGCCGCTTTGATTCAACAATCGAACCAATCCGTTTTTTTTCGAATTCAAGAAGGAACCATTTTTTTGGATGATGTGCAAACCATCAGTTCGGGGAAACACCCTCATGATATTAAAGAAATTGAATATCTGCAAAAAGAGATTCCTTCCATTAAACCACCTTCTCCAGAAAATTCCCAAGAACATACTCGCGCTAATGCTTATGCTAATGCCTTTATGGAATCAACGAATTCCAATGAGATCCCCATTTCCGATTGGTTTATTTATAATCAGAGTCAAGGCGAACCCCAATATGTGCACGATTTTGCAGTCTCTTTTGATCTGAATATCGATCGAGGAGAAGGATGTTTTTCCTGTTCCTTGACCGATGGGGATGATCGAATTAATTGTTTCTTCCCAATAGGGACGAATAACCCATCCTTTCGATTAATCCAGAATGATGGAGAAATCGTCCGCGAACAGAATAATTCCCCCTTAGAGTTGAATCACACGTACCATTGTGAAATATTCTTTTTTGACCGACGATTCATGGTCTTCTTAAATGGCAAAGAAATAGTTCGACCGCTCGATTTACCTCCAAAGCCTAATCGCCACCCCGTTAGTCGACCTCTTCGCTTTGGTGTATTAGGAACAGCAGTTTCCGTTCATCATTTGACCATGTTCAGAGATATTCACTATCGCTCTCTTGGTAACAATGGGACTAACTTTCCTTTTTTTATCCCAGATAAACAATACTTTATGCTGGGGGACAACAGCTCAAATTCGGAAGATTCCCGCTATTGGCGAATTCCAGGCGTTTCTGAAGACAAAATATTTGGGAAACCGTTCTTCCTCCACCAACCGAATCGCGCCAATTCTTTTTCGATTGGATCGTCCCACTTCGAATTTCAGATGATCGATTGGGCGAGAATTGGTTGGATCCACTGATTTATAAAACGAATATAAGAATATTCCTCGGAGGTATTGATTTTAGATAATCCGATGTTTTTATTTAAACCCATTTCTTATATATTAACTGATGAATTTCTTTATTAGTTTAGTTGAAGATAAACTAAGATCGGTAGAAATTGTAAAGAATTTTTTATAAAATAGCTCTTAATTAATAGGATTCATCAACGAATTAATTTATAGGATTATGTGTGCTTTGGCGAATAATTGAGAAATGGGAAACAACCCAAAAACACCCTATTTTTGAACTATGAGTTGATTACCAAAGAGTTGATTACCAAAGAGTTGATTCTTGAAAATACAGGAATTCTATTATTAAGAAAATAATACTTTAAAGTGAGCTTTAAATATCTCTGGAATCCATAGAACATAAAATCCACAAAATGAATCGATGACTGACTACGTAATCGAATGAAGATTAAACTCTTCCAAGCAAAAGTATAAATATTGAAAGATTAAAAAGAACAATTTGAGGAAATAATGAACCATCTCAATTCAGAGAATGCTCAAACATCCGCTCCACCAGCGAAAACTTCGCCTATATCTGGGATTCAGCCTGAACGAATTTCTGAACTAAGCGCGAATTCTAGAGTAGAACCGAATCAGGAGGGGCATTCCACGATAGAGACTAAACCTGCACATATCATAAAGCTAATATTAAGCGACCTGTTTCTCAATTCGAAGGTAAAAAACTTTGGTTTTGGCCAAAAAAAAGATATTGGGAGAGAGTTGATCGATACCGTGGTATTCGTATTGGTTGTCGTATTATTATTGAAAAATTTTGTCGCGGAAGCGTATGTAATCCCCACTGGTTCGATGGC
>JAKBAI010000335.1 GCA_021809185.1 Planctomycetota bacterium | reverse complement strand
TGGCAGCTCGTGCGGCAATCTTCGTTGGGTAGTAAACTCCGGTGGTGCGATTGGTTGTTTTGAAATATTCCTTAGCGACACGATTTACTTCCGCAGCAGTCACTTTTTCGATACGATCTCTCTGTAAAAAGAAGAGTCGCCAATCACCACAAGCTGCGTAATCACTCAAAAATACCGCAAAGCGATCTGGCCGTGCCAGCAATTCTTCTATCTGCTTGCTAAATCGACTTTTGGCCTGTTCGACTTCTTCTTCGCTGATGGGAGAAGAGGCCAGATTTTCGATCGTCTCGATGAGGACTGTCTTGGCTTTTTCAATATTCTCTGGTTCCACCTGAGCGAGAATTTCAATGTAGCCGGGATCATGAAACGGCGAGGTTGATCCTCTCAAACTGGTAGCCAATTTAGATTTCACCAAAGCTTTATACAAACGGCCCGTTGGGGAATCGGTTAAACAATCTTCGAGAATCGACAGGGGCGCAAATTCTGGGTGAGCACCGGAGGGGATGTGGTAGATCACACCAACGGCTCCTGAAGTGCCAACACGTCGGAGGGTCACACTGCGTTCCCCATCTTGTGCTGGTTCTTCCGTATAGGTATTGCGAATCGGCTCTTTTCCTCGTTTTAATTTGCCAAAGTATTTGACGATTAGATCTAGCGCTTTCTTTTCTTCGAATTTGCCCGCAATGATTAACATCACATTATCGACGCGGTAATATTTTCGATAAAATTCTTGTAAATTTTCGATAGGTACTCGTTCAATATCCGTGCGATTCCCGATTGTCGATTTGCCATAGTTATGCCATTCGTAGGCCACCGCGGTCATTCGCTGACTTAGAACTCGAACGGGGCTATTTTCCCCACTTTCAAATTCGTTGCGAACAACTGTCATTTCAGATAGTAGATCTTCCCGTTTAACGTAACTATTGACCAAACGATCTGATTCCAAATGAATCCCAAATTCTAGATTTTCTGGGGTTGCTGCCATGGTTTCAAAATAGTTGGTACGATCTAGCCAGGTGGTGCCATTAAAACTGGCACCATGGTCACGAAGTGCTTTGGGAACATTGGGAAATTCAGGAGTCCCCTTGAAAACCATATGTTCTAATAAATGGGCCATCCCCGTTTCCCCATAGCCTTCATGGCGCGAACCGACAAATACAGTCATGTTGACTGTAACTTTTGGCGAAGAACTATCAGGTAAAAGTAAAATTTTCAAGCCATTCGAGAGTGTATATTCGGTAATTCCCTCAATGGTTTCCCCTTTTTTCAAGGTTGCTAATTCCTGACATTCCGATTTTGCAGAACTCATCAGCATTCCCAAGCCGATAAATAAAAATAGTAAAAATTCTTTTATGTGGTGCATAACGATTACATCCTGATTGTGTTGAAATTACGATTCATTATTATGATTGTAAGCTAAAGGATTTATTCAAGAGATTTTCGAAATTTTCTAAATTCTCTTGCAACAATTGATAAATTCAGGACTTGACAGATTGGGCAATGTCCGGAATATATCAGGATCTCAGCTTAGGCTAACCTAACCGAAACGGAGAAGAGGATGAAACGGAAAAGATTAGACAATTACTATTTTACAAAAATATTTGGAATTGTCATCGGTGGTGGAATGGTTATTCTGGGTAATATTGGTTGTTCAAATATGTCGAATACCGCGCAAGGAGGTCTCCTTGGAGGTGGATTAGGTGCAGGTGTTGGAGCCGCCTTAGGGTCCATAACCGGGAATGCGGGAGCAGGTGCGGCTATAGGAGCAGTTGGCGGTGGGTTACTTGGTGGGGTAGTGGGGAACGATATCGATCAAGAGAAGAAGAAAGAAAAAGAGCTTCAGCTCGCGGCAGCAAACGATCGAGCTGCTATTGCCGAATCTCAAAATTCTCAACCCAAATTGGGTATTACAGATGTTATGAATCTAGTAAGAGCAGGTACTTCAGATCAAGTAATCATTAATCAAATTCGAACCACTGGCTCAACTTTCCAGTTAAGTACTGCTGATATTGAAATGCTTAAAAGTAATGGTGTTAGCGATTCAATTATCATCGCTATGCAAAATGCTCAACCTAAAGTGTATGTTCAACGACCAACGGTAATTCGCGAACGCCCTGCGGTAATCTATACTTCCCCTCCGCCCGTAATCGTTGAAAGAGGATTCTATCCTGGCCCTGTCTTTGTTGGTGGTGGTTATTATCGCCGTTGGTAATGTTAGAGATCACAATCCACAACAACTTCTCATCGTTCTATCTTTAAGAGGATCAAAGGTTAAGATTAACTTCTTAGCTATATTTGATCCTTTTTTTGTTATTCCTCATTACCTCATCCTCTTTATCAGAATTATCCTTTGAAGGTTGTTCCAGTTCAATTAATAGGAATATATATATTCCTATTTTCTCTTTGCAATCTTACCTAAATTAACGATCAATTAATTTTTTGAACTAGGAATCTAATTTGCAGATAATCAAAATATGGAAAAATACTCTTTTTGTGAAAATTTTGTTCGTTATTTCGATGCCAATTCTGGGTTGAACTGTTAAAAGGGAGTGGAATAGCTAAATAAACAGAATTATGATAATTTGGATAGAGTTGTTTGATCTCTAACATCAAGCTAAAAATGATTGGTATCAACAATAGAGATTTTTATAGAAAGTGTAGAGGGGATTTATGTTAAGTGATCTACTCTTCTGCACAAAAAAAGGAATCTATTTGCTCAATGAATAGGCAGAGCAAATAATTTTTGGGAAACTTGGTTAAGGAAAACAGATTTGAATATCCCCTTGAATGAATTAACTAGATTAAAGTCAGTTTCAGGAATGCACCAGAATTTGATAAATACTACCAGAGAAGAAGGAAAATATCGGGTATTATTAATTGCAGAAATGTGTAATCCAAACTGGACAAGCGTTCCGTTAGTTGGGTATCAGCTCGCAAGAGCTTTGGCGGAACATCCTCAGCTTGAGGTTACTTTGGTAACCCAAGTGAGAAATCGTTCTGCACTCGAAGGGGATCCCATCAATGAACATGCTCGAGTAATAATAATCGATTCAGAATTTGTAGCAAAACCGGTTTATAAGCTCTCAAAATTTTTTCGAGGAGGGGATAAATTAAGCTGGACAATCGATACCGCGATGATGTGGCCGAGCTACGTGGTGTTTGAGCAATTGTTAGAACGAATTTTTAGGCAAAAGTTGAAATCAGGGGCATTTGACTTAATTCATCGGCTAACTCCATTGAGTCCAACGATTCCAAGCCCACTCGCCAATATGACCAAAGTACCAATGATATTTGGACCAGTTAATGGTGGATTAAAATGGCCAAAAGAATATCCAGAATTAGTCAGCCTAGAAAAAGAATGGCTAACGAATTTTAGGAAAGTTTATCGAGCATTTCCTTTTTTCCGTTCTTCGTATTGCCATTTTGCTGGTGTTATTTGTGGAAGCAAAGCAACCGCCCAAGATTTACCTAACTATTACCGCGGCCAACGATTTTACCTCCCAGAAAACGGTATCGATCCCAATCGATTTCCCTTGGCGAAGAACTGGCCAGAAGTAAAAAATAAATTTCGATTCATTACGATTAGTAGATTAGTGCCTTATAAAGCGGTTGACATCACTTTGGAAGCGATTGCAGGATCGCCTCTGCTGCGTCAACAGTGCGAATTTGTTATCTGCGGCGATGGGCCGGAACGAACCACGCTGGAAAATCTAATTCAGAAGCATCAGTTAACGGAGATGGTCAAGTTTAAGAATTGGTTGTCCCAATCAGAATTAGCTAAAGAATTATCGAGTTCACAAATCTTTGTCTTTCCCAGTTTGCGGGAATTTGGTGGTGGTGTAGTTCTGGAAGCGATGTCTGCCGGAGTTCCGCCTATAATTGTTGACTACGGAGGCCCTGGCGAACTCGTCGACGATTCTTGCGGGATCAAAATTCCTATGTTGCCTCGACAAGAATTGATTCATCAATTACGACAAGCGATGGAATTTGCTTTGCAAAATCCGGATCAATGCCAACGAATGAGCAAAAATGCGGTTCAAAAGATTCGATCCGAGTTTACCTGGTCTGCTAAAGCCGACAAGATCA
>JAKBAI010000088.1 GCA_021809185.1 Planctomycetota bacterium | reverse complement strand
AATCTTTATGCAAACCCTAATGTAACTGGCCAAGAAATCGTCCTGCAAGCTTGTCAATATGCGAACGCCGAATTTGGCTATCTGGCCAAAACGGTTTTCCATCAGTGGGGGATTCGGCGCACGGATGATTTAGGAGAGATTGTTTTCAACTTGATCGAAGCTGAATTACTCACCAAAAATGACACCGATAGCCGTGCCGATTTTCAAAATGTTCTCGATCTCGATCGCTCCTTAACGGAAGGCTATACCATTACTGTTGATCCCGTTATCTGGAGTCGCTAACCACATGAAATACCAAAAATTATTCTTTATCACTGCTCTATCCGCTTATATCCTCTGGCTTTCTTGGTTAGTCTTTCTTGCTGCGAACCATGCTTTCCCCGTGGTGGTTTCGCGATCCCAAATGATGTCCGCTGATGCGGTTCTTCGCGGAAAATTGATTTTTGGTAAGGACGATCAACCTGCTGAAGTTCAGATCTTTTCGATTATCGACAAAGAGCACGATACCGATCAGATTTTTCCTGAGGGGAAGTCGTTATTCATCGATAATTTACCCTTAGTGAAATTGCTCAACGATCAAATTATAAATCCCAATGATTTTTACTATCTCCCCGTAAAAAAAATTGGAGTAGATCGCTACCGTTTGGTAGCCCCGCCTCAACCACCAGGCCTTATCGCCAATGAAAGTCGTGATCGACCTATCATTTATCCTGCCGTTCCAGAGGCCGAAAGTCAATTGAGATCGTTGCTAGCCAAAACCCAACCAAGTTCTCAACCAAACCTCCCCGATTTGAACCGTCCGGTACCGATCAAAAATCCACCTAAAATACCTGAAATCATTGAACCCTCTGTTAAAAATCCAAACAAAAAACAAAATTCAGAATCAAAATTAGATCTTCCCAAAAAACCTACGATCAAGTAAAACACATAAGATTTGATAAACAGAATTTCTAAAAAGAATCGATCTAGCTAGATACGAATCAGTTGAGCACAACTTTATAGTGTCTTTGAGAATGAGTACGCTTGTAAAACAATTAAAAATAGTTGTGAAAATACCAATTTTACTCAGGAGAAGCTTTATTTTCGAAGATAAACAAAAGAATAATTGCCAAAAAAAGTTTTGGATTAACCCGATGAGAGTTATGATCGTATAAAACAAAAATGAGCCAGAAAGCACAGAGATTAAAAGTTTAAACAACCAGTATAAACCAGGTAAAATAATCTGTAGAAATATCATATACTAAGGGATAATGAATTCAATACAAGTGAGATGAGCTAATAGCCAAGAACCGATCGAATCTGGGGAATCAACGAAACATTCAAACAGAAAACAGAGAGAAGGAAATTCATGTCGTTTGCGGTCGCATCATCAACCGCTTTTGATTTATCTCAAGCTTTGCGAGAGGTATTGACGGAAACGGATCGCCAGCAGAATCATCAATCGATCGATCTGGCCATAGTCTATTATTCCAGTGCCCATATCTCGCAGGCAGAAACGATCGCTCGCGCCATCCATGGTCATCTACAACCGCGAGTATTACTAGGCTGTTCGGCAGAATCGTTAGTTGCCAATCGCTTGGAAATTGAAAACCAGGCGGCGATCGTCTTGTGGACGGCTCATTGGGATAGACAAGTCCAATTAGAAGCTTTCCGCTTGCAAGCGGAAACAACACCGGATGGTTTAACGATTCTGGGTTGGCCCGATTCGATTTTAGAAGCAAATCCCAACCGCACTGCGGTTATACTCTTTGGCGACCCATTCAGTCTACCTGTTTCGGAATCGTTATTACCGGCATTCAATGAGGATTTTCCAGGAATCCCCTTATTTGGAGGAATTGCTAGTGGCATGAATAATCCTGGAGAATTATCGTTGATTTACCAGGACGAAGCGTTCCGAACTGGTGCCGTAGGGGTGATGATTTCTGGCCCATTGCGATTTCATTCTATTGTTTCGCAGGGGGCCAAACCGATTGGCGAACCGAAAGTAATTACGAAAGGGAAAGATTTTTTTATCATGGAACTGAGCGGTCAGTTACCGGTCAATTATATCCGCGAGGTATTACTGAATTTATCGGAACATGATCAGCAATTATGCCAGCGCGGGGGATTAATGATCGGTCTGGCCATGAGCGAGTTTCGGGATAAATTTGAACGTGGCGATTTCTTGATTCGACCACTTCAAGGTTTCGATCCTCAGACCGGAACCGTGGTGATAACCGATCGTATCCGTGTTGGTCAGACCGTGCAATTTCAATTGCGCGATGCCGAATCTTCTGATCAGGATCTCCTTTCCATGCTGCACCGGTCGCTTACTTTCGGGATTAAGCCGCAATCGGCTCTCGTATTTACCTGCAATGGCCGTGGCACACGCATGTTCTCCGAACCTCATCATGACGCCAAAGCGATTCAAGATGTTTTTGGTCCTTTACCAACTGCCGGTTTTTTTGCTGCCGGAGAATTCGGCCCGGTTGGTGGCAACAATTTCATTCATGGTTTCACCGCTAGTATCGTTTTCTTTGAAGATGCCCCAGAACGATATTAAAATTACCGGTTGAAAGAGATTGGCTCGCTTACAAATTTATTTCGCAATTATTCGAGACTATCTACCAAGAATCAACATCTGAATTCCATCGCTAAAATACCGTTCTTCTTCTAACAAGGGACGATTTAATACAAGGGACGATTTAATTTAAGCTCTATTTGTTTCTATTCCAAGTTACTGTCAACTTCCTTCGAAATGTAGAAGATTTGCTGAACAACCATTTCAAGCTTTTATCTATTCTATCTAAATTAACATTTTGCTATTTCTAAGCTTGTTTAGGCCATATGAAGGGATTCATTAACCATGTTATCACACAGAAAAGCGGTCCTAATCGATTTAAAATAAGAGAAAGAGAAAAATATGGATAATTTGTGCGAATTGGCACACTAGAATTTGGAGAAAATCTCCTCATTTTGGGATTTTTTTTAAAGTTCCTCTTGTCAAAGCGATACCGAACTGGGTAAAATGATTTAGGTAAATTACTGCGAAGGATAATCGGGATAATAACACAATATCATTAACAAAATTATCAAAAGATTATCAAAAAGAATCGTAGGAGTAATAACACAATAGGGTAACACAATAGGGTCACACAATAGGGTAACACAAATAGAGTAAAATATTAGGGAAATAAGATTTACTCAAAAAACAAACAAGTGGGAAACCTAAGGCAAACCTGGGGTGAACCTAAGGCAAACCTGGGGTGAACCTAAGGCAAACCTGGGGTGAACCTAAGGCAAACCTGGGGTGAACCTAAGGCAAACCTGGGATAAACAAGAAGCACTCAAGAAGAGACTCTTGATAACCCTCAAACAGCCCACAAAAAAATCACAAGCAGAACATATAAAATAATAAATACTAGTTATTAAAATCTTTTTTATGTTCGAGTTGTTACGATAGTTTGGAATCGTTTAGTCAACCTTATATTTTAATTAAGTAATCCATTAAACCTAGGAGGGGAGTGATGGCCGTCAATCAGAAAACTTCAACACGTTTTATCTCCAGAGATTCAAATAAAGAATCTTTCAAAGAGATCAATAAAGACGCAAATAATCCTCTAACAAATAATTCTCTTAAACAATCCAATTTTGATCTCGAAGAAGAGACTATTCTCCCCTTCAAAGAAGCAGTCAATCATTTATCTGCGGTTAAAAGTAGAATTGCTTCCGATGCCGCAGAATTGTTGGCAGCTCAGATAGGTGAAGATTTCAGCGAAGTGGAACATCGGTACTCTAAAAATTCGACTCGAGCCGGAACAAATCAGTGCGAAAAAGTAGGGGAACGTATCAGTGATCGACCACTCATTGGCATCAACACCGATTTTCATAATACGAGCAAGACGGTTAGTTCGCATGCTCGTCTAAATACTGGGTATTTTGATTGCGTCGTCAAAGCGGGGGGAATGCCGATCATCATTCCGCCGTTGAACGATGAAGGGATGCTCAAACATTACGTGGATCAGCTCGATGGGATGATTTTCACTGGGGGCTTGGATATCGATCCGCGCCGATCGGGTCAGATGGGACACCCCGCTTTGCAACCCATGGCCGAACGCCGAGAATACAACGATCGACTGCTCATGCGCATGATTCTCGATCGCCGATTACCAATTCTAGCAATTGGATTAGGAATGCAGCAGCTGAATGTTATGCTGGGTGGTACTTTATTTATGCATCTGCCATTAGATTGCCCGAAAGCGATGCCACATTTCGATCCCACCGGGGCACCCCATCGACATATCGTTCACCTGGAAGGGAATAGTAAAATAGAAGAAATATATGGAGACGAAGAAATTCGTGTCAATAGCCGGCATCATCAAGCGGTTAGTACGGTAGGCAAAGGTATGCGAATTACAGCACGCTGTCCAGATGGGATTGCCGAAGCGATCGAGTCCATCGACCCGAATTGGTTTTGTATCGGTGTGCAATGGCATCCAGAAGCGGAAACCGCTACCGCGCTCGATATGCAAATTTTTGAGTGTTTTCTCCAGTCAGCAGTACGCAGCTCGAAACGATTACAGATTGCTGCTTAATCTGGGAGAACCTTTATCTTTTCGTCAGAATCGGTCACTTCGCGATATTTAACCTTGTAAATAAGTGAAAGTATTCGCAGAGTGTTCCGATTCTACATCGCTCACTTCGGAAAATGAAATCGCCGTTCATCATTCGCTCCTAACGGCTTTTCAAAAACCTGACCGGAGAAGCTCCCTGTACCGAATTTTCAAACAGTTTCAGTCAAAGTTATCAAGAGTTAAAAAATTCATGCCTTTCTGCGAACGATGATCTATACACAATAATTTTGCTAATTTATACTTATCTATCTCTTTTCGTTATCCTTATACCTTCCGGAGCGTGGTCCGTATGCAAAGTTCCAAAGCAAGGTTTTTATCTTACGGCCATTGAATGGGAATTCTGGTTGATTAGGATTTGGAAAAGTGAAAGTGTAACATTTTATGGCGCCGTTTCGAAAAATGGTAGGTTTGTCCTGCGGGAATTCGGGGCAAATGATCCAAGCAGTTCTGGTGGAAACTCAAGGAGTTGGGTTACATCTCCGTGGGAAATTATTGCATCACTTATCTTATCCCCTCGGGCGAGATTTTGCCGATTTATGGCAACAATATCAGAGTGATCGAATCAGTTTAACGGGTAACCAACTTGGCAAATTACACGCGCTGCTTGGTCAAGCGATGTTACTAGCTAGCAATCATCTGTTGGTACAAAATCGACAAGAACCGGATCGGGTAATGGCAATCGGTTATCTGGGTCCGTTGTTGTGGCATGATCCACAGCATGGGCAAGTAACAACGCATGATCTAGGCATGACAGCAGTTTTAGCCGATCGGCTTGGCATCTCTGTCGTCAGCGATTTTCGCGAAATCGATATTGCTGGTGGTGGTCAGGGAATGCCGATTTCTGCTTTAGCAGATGGTCTGCTCTATCGCTCAGAGAAGGAACACCGTTTGTTATTGCATCTAGGCAGTATGGCCAGCATGCTTTATTTGCCCCCTGGAGGTAAAGCGCAAGATTTACTAGCAGCCGAGATAGTTCCTTGCAATTCACTTCTCGATCGGGCCATTCGCCAAGGCACCGCTGGCCGCGAAAAATTTGATAATGCTGGCCGCATAGCAGTTCAAGGAACCTGTCTGGATTCGTTGATCGCGCGCTGGCAGGAAGATCCCTCTCTACAACGCAAGCCACCACGAAGTATTGCCCGTAAAGATTTTGGAAACGATTTTCTTCAACATGCTTTTCAGCTCACCGCACAGAATGAAGGAACTTTACAAGACCTACTTTGCACCCTCTCTCATTTTATCGTCCGAACGATTATCCATGCCTGTTGCAGCTGGTTGCCTGTAGAAGTAACTGAATCGGCCAGAGTGAATCAACTCGGTTCAGTGGGAGATCCCCCCCTTCGAACCGTTAATTCATCGATGACAGGCTCAGCCATTGAAAAAATGAATGTCTATCTCAGCGGTGGTGGTGTTGCCAATGGCATGCTTTTACGATTACTTAAATATTATGCGCCGGGATGGGAATTTAAAAAATTAGATGAATTAGGATTTTCAGCGACGGCACGAACAGCAACAGGAGCAGCGATTATGGCCGCTTTGACTCTGGACGGTGTACCGGTAAGCACCCCTTCTGGAACCGGAACCGTGGGGAGAATGCTTGGCAGAATCACTCCTGGTCATCCTGGCAACTGGGCAAAATGTCTTCGTTGGATGGGAGAACACGTTGCAGAAATTCATTTTCCCTATCGAGCTGCTTAACTAGCTTACTCTTAGATTGCCTTAATCGAACGATCAATCTTCTGGATTGCGAAAAACACAGAGTTGTTCTCTGAAATTGCGATCTAAAATAATATGTATAGGCTAGATCGTCTCAGAGCCTTCGCTGATCTGCATGGTAAATCGAATAATATCTCGAACGGAAATAATGCCAACGGGGTGTAGATCCTCCTCAACTACCGGCAAATGCCGATAGCCCCCGATATCCATTTTCTGTAAAGCCAGAGCTAAAGAATGGGTCGGCGAGACCGTTTCGGGATTCGCTGTCATAACAGAAGAAACGAGCTGTTCGCTCAATTGCAAATTATTGTCAATTACCCGTTCTAGATAGTCCCTCTCGGTGATAATGCCCACTAGATGAGCATAACGGTCCACGACGAGGAGAGCACCAATCTCTTTGGCGCACATGATATTCAATGCGCTCAGCAGCGAAGCATCTGCTAGGACCGTTTCTGGTTTTTTGGGACATAAGCGAGAAATCGGTTCGTGCAGCAAGGCAGCTTGGAGACGATCATCCCCACGCGGTACATCAAATACCATCAAAGTTTGTTGACAATGATCGCAATAATCATTTCCAGGGAAATTTGCCTGGTTACAGTAAGGGCAAATCATATTCTTTATTTCATGAAAATGAAATGCAAATGGCCAGTATAGAATTCCAGAATTTATTCAATGGATCATCGAATTCCTTGCCCTTCTCATAAATCGTGAAACTTAGATTTTTTTCTCATTTCCGTTCCTAGAAATCGAATTCAAAGAACGATGTGGCTCCATAGGTAATTTCTTAACCTAATCTGATCAAAAAATATCCACTGCATTGTTCCAAAAATGCGACATTCTTGCAGAAATTTATCTAATTTATAATCTCTTAGCTAGTTCGAGTTTATATAATAAATAAAGATGAAAGAGAAATCGTTCTGTGAAATACCCCTCCCTAAAAAGGGAAAATACAAAAGGGAAAATAAAAAGGGGAAAATAAACTTTTTATTATGTCAAACGGATTTTTGAGACCAAAATCGAGAGAGTTATAAAAACATAACAAGAGGGAAGACGAATGAAATCGAGATCGACAACCGTAATGCTTGGGATCACTTTCCTAAGTTTCTTAATGATACAAGGGGCGATGCAAGGGGTGATTTTTACACCCATTCAAGCAGCACAGAAACCAGAAGACTGGAATGAAACAGTCGAAAAGGGGATTGCCTTTCTTAAAAAAACTCAAAATAGGGACGGTTCCTGGGGGCCGATCGATTCCCCTAACAAAAGGGGAATAACCGGAGTAGTCGTTACAGGATTATTAAAAACGGGGAAGATAGATGCAAGCGACCCGGCCGTAGCGAAAGCGTTAAAATATATTGAATCGCTAGTGAACGAAAAAGCGGGTCATATTGCCGGGAACGATGCGAAAGTCGGTCTGCAAAACTATGTAACCTGTATAAATGTTATGGCACTTCAAGCTGCGAAACAAGACGAAAAATACAAAAAAGTAATCGGCAATGCCGTTACCTTTCTGAAACAATTACAATGGGATGATGGCGAAAACAAGAGTGAAAAAGACGACTTTTTTGGTGGCGCGGGGTATGATAGCAAATCGCGTCCCGATCTATCAAACACGCAATTTTTTATCGATGCGTTGCATGATGCCGGGATTGGTCCAGACGATCCTGCTTTGAAAAAAGCCCTTGTATTTGTGAGCAGATGCCAGAATTTAAAAGGCGAACACAACGATCGCCCGTGGGCGGGGAAAATCAACGATGGTAGTTTTATCTACAGTGCTGCCGGTGGGGGTTCAACGAAAACTTCCGATGATGCCAACGCTCCGTTGACTGGCTATGGCAGTATGACTTACGCTGGGATCAAAAGTATGATTTATTGCGGGGTAGGCAAAGAGGATCCGCGTATGAAAAAAGCAATCGAATGGCTTTCGGCAAACTATACGGTTACTAAGAATCCAGGAATGCCACCACCTTTCGCCGAACGCGGCCTATTCTATTACTATCATACCATGGCCAAAACTCTCACGGTAATGGAAATGGAAGAATTCGTCGATAAGAAAGGCGTCAAACATGACTGGAAATCCGATCTCACGCAACAATTGCGTAAAAAACAGAATCCGGATGGTAGCTGGACCAATCCCACCGACCGTTGGATGGAAGGAAATCCGGCGTTAGTCACCGGTTATGCGTTGATGACCCTTGCCCATTGCCGACCAACCAAGTAAGAAACTAGTTCCTGTTCGCCAAGATTACTTAGAATAGGAGTAAGATTCTCGTGACTCTGCAATACCAATTACACTACCATCGAGTGAATCTAATAGCTTTTTCAGAGCAAAAGAAGCTAGATGAGCAAAAGAAGTTTAAGGAGCAAAAGAAGCTAGATGAGCAAAAGAAGCTAGATGAGCAAAAGAGAGGTTTTCGGCCATCCTCTTTTGCTCTATATCTTCGCAGCGTAATCTCATTAGCTTTTCCTTTAACTTCTCCGTTAGCAATTGTGCTGGTTGTTGTTTTGGCAATCGATTTCGTATTTCCTTGGGCAGTTCATGCTCATCCTGTCGCAACTGGGGAATACGATCGCGCGATTCATATCGAGCTTTTCCCTGATCAACTTAGAATTCATTATCGACTGGAAATCGATCGGATCACTCTATTTCGAGTCGTCCCAAAACTAAAAGGGATTAAGCTAGATAATCTAAAAAGCGAAAAAGAGTTCGCGGAAACCTATCTTGAGCGTTTAAAAGTTCTCATTCCCGATGGATTAACTGTTTTGTGCAACCAGCAAAATGTACCGCTAAAATGCACAAAAGCACGTTTCGATTCTCTCGATTCGATGCAATTCCGTTTGACTTTAGAAGCCCCTTGGCCAAAATCGGAGCAAGAAACCCATAAGAATAAAAGTCAAAACAACAAGAAAAATAATAGTCGTTCTAAAGACGAATATCGCTGGGAGATCATTGAAAACAATACATTTCATGAGTATCCCGTACAAAAAGGTCATTTAAAAATGACTTTGGAAACAGAACTGAAACTGCTAGAAATCAGTGAACCAAAAGAGGCTTTATTTGCCGGAGAGGATCCTTCCGAAGCGCAGAGAACCGTGGCTGGCATCGTCAGATGGTCCGGGTACACCGGCAACGAAGCTTCCAATCCTATCTCTCCCAAGCTCGATTCCCAAGGTGCACAACCGAACTTGGACCATCCGGAAAATCGATCCCCCTCCAATACCCAGGAGCAACATCGATCTGAAGACAATACAACATCCCAGACCGATTCCAATATCTGGGAGGAAGTTCACCAACGGGGGATAACCGCTTTATTTGATCATCGATTTGGCACAGGCTTATTGCTCTTGATGGGTTTTCTTTTTGGTGCAGTCCATGCCCTAACCCCGGGACACGG
Organism: Planctomycetota bacterium; assembly: GCA_021809185.1. GTDB lineage: Bacteria > Planctomycetota > Planctomycetia > Gemmatales > Gemmataceae > JAKBAI01. The sequence continues at coordinate 9,889 of JAKBAI010000088.1, read as the reverse complement.
GAAAACGATGGTCGCTGCTTATCTGATAGGCGAGCGCGGTACCATCTGGCACGCTCTCGTCTTAGGTCTTGTGGTAACCGTAACCCACACCGGGGCGGTTATCTTATTGGCGTGTGGCCTAGCCTGGTTTTGGCCGCAGACCTCCGCGCAACAAGCTGGTTCGGTAGCGGGTCTAATCGGCGGCCTGTTGCTTGTGCTGGTTGGCGCCTGGCTTCTATTTGCTCGATTGTTAGGTAAGATAGATCATATTCATATCGGTGGAATCGGGCATTCGCATAGCCATTCGCATAGCCATGGGGAGAACCATTCGCATAGCCATGGGGAGAACCATTCGCATAGCCATGGGGAAGATTATAGATCAAAGCAAACCAATAGTGCGAAAAATAGTGCGAGCTGGTGGCGTGTGATTCTTCTTGGGATCAGTGGCGGATTACTCCCGTGTACCGATGCGATTGTATTATTGGTATTTGCCATTGCTGCAGGGCGATTATGGAGCGGAGTTGGTTTATTACTTGCATTCAGCGCAGGTTTGGCTAGTGTACTGGTTACATTGGGAATCGGTGTTGTCTTTGCGGCACGTTGGGGCAATCGCCAATTCGCGGAAAAACGCTGGTTGAAAAGTCTCCCGATCTTCAGTGCGATGGTTGTTATTGTCATCGGCATCTGGATGATTTCCGATCAGTTGAAATCGATGAATAAACCGGCAAAAAAAATCGCTCCCTCTTCCATATCGACTTTGAAACCATAATTTAATCTATCTAAAGTCCAGAAATCAAAGGAAAAACAAACTTGATCCAGGTGGTTGAAATTACGGCCTATCGGGTGAAAATCCCGTTGAAAAAAGAGATTCGCCATGCTTCTCATCGCCGAACCGAAACAGAAAATATCTTGGTGGAATGCAAACTCAGCGATAAAACCGTAGGGTTTGGGGAAGGGGTGCCTCGCGAATATGTCACTGGAGAATCTGCTGAAAGTTCGATCGGTATACTAAAACAAGCGAATCTGAAATCGCATTTATCGAAGTGCACCTCTTTTCCAGAAGCAGTTGAGATGATTCGGCAAATAACAATGCCCGCGCAGAAGGGGGATGATCGCTCTTGCCAAGGGAATGCGGCACGATGCGCTCTGGAATTAGCTTTGCTGGATGCTTACGGCAAATCGTTCGGAGAACCGCTCAGCAAAGTGACCCAAATTCTTACCCCTGAACTTTATGAACCGAAAGATAAAATTCAATATAGCGGGGCCATAACCTCGACTCAAGGGTGGAAGCTCAACATCAGTAGTTGGAAAATGCGTTTATACGGATTTCGGCAATTGAAGGTAAAGGTAGGAATCGAGGGACAAAACGATGTGGAACGACTAAGAAAAATCCGGTCGCGGGTGGGGAAAAAGATGGATATTCGTATCGATGCCAACGAAGCATGGACCCCCGAAGAGGCACTGGAACGCATCCACGAACTACTCCCCTTTAATATCACCTCGGTGGAACAGCCAGTGCCGCACGAACGGATAGCCCGTTGGGGAGAAATACGCAAAAGCGTAGAAGTTCCCATTATGCTCGATGAATCGTTATGCTCAATGAAGGACGCCGAACAGGCGTTAGCGCAAAATTGGGGGGATCTATATAATATCCGATTATCGAAATGTGGCGGTTTTATTCCCTCGCTCCTTCTGGCTCGATTTGCCCAACAGAACAAACTCGGCTATCAACTCGGTTGCCAAGTTGGAGAAACAGCTCTGTTATCCGCGGCAGGAAGACACTTTGGCTGTAGTGTCCGCGCTATCCGTTATCGCGAAGGCTCCTACGATTCTCATTTGGTAACCGAAGCGCTGGGGACATCCGATTTAACTTTTGGCTGGGGAGGATGGGCTAAACGACTCCCTTTGGATGGTTTGAGTGGCGGACTAGGAATCGATATAGATCCGGTTGCCCTATCGCGTGTTTCGCTAGGTAAAGAGGTCTTTTATCAAGCTTAAAAGAGGCAAATATCGGTACTTTTTGAATTGAACCTATGTATTAATCTTATATATTGAGCTTATATACACAATTATTATATTATTACCTTTTCTAATACTATATCTTTTAAGACAAAACTCTTATCAAGGAAATGGATTGCTGAATAGTGACCTCGAAACTCAGAGAATTCGAAGTACCGATCGATGATTCGATCGATACTTCTCCTAGCCTTATCCAGGATACCTCCCGCCACGAAACATTCACTACCGAAGATGGTTATTGTCACACCTATCGGCGCTTTTTCGATCCCGATAAAATGAAGAATCGAAAACCACAAGCCAAAATCATCACCATTCATGGAATTCAATCGCATGGGGGGTGGTATTTGCGTTCGTCGCAATACTTAGCCAAAAAAGAATTTGAAATCATTTTTCTGGATCGTCGAGGTTCCGGATTGAATAGTAAGCAAAGGGGCGATACCCCCTCTTTTCGGAGATTATTGGACGATCTCGCTTTTCTAGTGCGGATGGAAGCACAAGATGGGGTGCCTATTTTTTTACAAACAATCTCTTGGGGCGGAAAATTGGGTACCGGCTTCTGCTATCGTCATCCCAACTTATTACAAGGATTAATCATGCTCTGCCCGGGAATTTTTGCCAAAGTAAGCCCCCCTTTTCGACAACGATTACGAATTGCCCTGAGCCGATTGCTAAAACCTTCTCGGCTTTTCCCCGTCCCTTTGAGCCAAGCTAGTCTATTCACAGGCAATCGGGCAGCACAGCAGTGGATTTCGGAAGATCAACTCAGTATTCGCGAAGCAACAGCCCGATTTTTGTCTAATAGTGTACTATTAGATATTTATCTCAAACGTGCTCAGAAAAAAGTCAATATCCCGGTTTTACTTTTACTCGCTGGTAAAGATCAAATTGTCGACAACAAAGAGGTTCGTACCTATTGCCAGGAATTTCCCAATAACGCTACAGAAGTGATCGAGTATCCGGAAAGCGAACATACTCTCGAATTTGAACCAACAAACCATCCATATCTTAATGATATTCAGAACTGGATCGAGCGGCAGCTCGTTCATAGAGCGGCAGCTCGTTCATAGAGCGGCAGCTCGTTCATAGAGCGGCAGCTCGTTCATAGAGCGACAGCTCGTTCATAGAGCGGCAGCTCGTTCATAGAGCGACAGCTCGTTCATAGAGCGGCAGCTCGTTCATAGAGCGGCAGCTCGTTCATAGAGCGGCAGCTCGTTCACAAGATGGGACTGTCGAATGGACAGTAAATTGAGCATGGAAGCGATTGATCGCCAGATTGGAAAACGAGAACAGAACCGGCAAGATCTTACCGGTTCTGTTCTTAGAAAAAAAACTATTTTGACATGGGGTAGACCCCGTCCGGGATATTGGGGTGCAACGATTTAATCATGAAATCGAGGGACAGTTTTTGATAATGGCGACGATTAAAACCTCCGTGGCGAGCACGGGGATAAACCATCAGTTCAAAATCTTTATTTGCCTGGTGCAATGCGACTAATAATTGCTCGATGTTCTGCATATGCACATTATCATCTTTCAAGCCATGGACAATGAGAAGTTTACCATGTAAATTTGCAGCAGCTCGGACGATAGAAGTTTTCTGATACCCTTCTGGATTTTCTTGAGGGGTATTCATGAACCGTTCCGTATAAATAGAATCGTAATTGTGCCAATCGGTGACCGCAGCGGAGGCGATTCCTGCCGCAAATTTTTTGCCGTGGGTGAGAGAAAACAGCGTCATGTATCCGCCGTAACTACTTCCGCTAATACCAACTCGTTTGGCGTCCACCCATTCATTCTTTGCCAACCAATCGACAGCAGTTTCGAGATCTTTTAGTTCTTGAACTCCTAATTGGCGATAGGCTTTCCAAGTCGATTGGTGACCTTTCCCCGATCCGCTGCGCGGATCGACATGAAAAACGACAAATCCCAATTGCGCAATCATGTCATCGTTCAATTGCTGCATCCCATTCCAGGAATCCCGAATCGTTGGTAAGTGAGGACCACCATAGACCATTGTCCAGACCGGATATTTCTTTTTGGCATCGAAACCGGGGGGTTTCAAAAGCGTCCCTTCCATCTCAAAGCCATCGGGAGTCGGTATTTTGACCTTTTCAAACTTACCGAGAGCGTATTCTTCCCGCTCATATACCGGGTTCGTATCGAGTGTTCTTTCTATAGAACCACTTACTGAAACCGCGGGAATATTATCATTGGAACTATTATCACCATTTTTTTTGCTGGAATTTTGCACCAATGGAACTCGTCGTAATACTACTTTCGTTGGTGAAAGATAACTGCTATAGGAATCGACGAATAGAGTTCCTTGCGGATTAAGAGTAACTCGATGCGACCCTTCCGCGGGGGTAAGATGAGTCAAATTGGTTCCATCTAAATGAACACGGTATAGATCGGAGCGAATAGGGCTCTCTTTTTTTGCAGTAAAATAGAGCCATTGATTCTCTTCATCGATCAACTCCACAGGATTTGATTGAAAAGGGCCAGTGGTAACTTCCCAGCTGCCAGAAGTGAGAGCCAGTTTTCGTTTCCCATCTTTACTATGCAAATAAAGATGATTCCAACCGGTATGGGCACTGGAGATGATAAACGAGCCATCCTTCAAAAAGTGAGGGTCACCGGGATCTTCAACCCAAGTGGGGCCGGTTTGACGAAACAACTTATGAAACTTTTCCCCATTGCGATCAACCGTACAGAAATCGAGCCAAGTTTGGGCACGATCTTGCATATAAAAATAGATCGTTTGACTATCCGGCCACCACCCCGCACGCAGTAAAAGCGAAGCTGTTTCGGAATAGTCGGTCAGTGCAGGATAGATCGGTTCCCCACCTGCCACCGTAACAATACCCAACTTCACATGGGGGTTTGGCATTCCGGCTTTGGGATACCGAGTACTTTCGACCTTTTGCGTGGGATGCAGATTATCCATGATCAGAAACTTTTTAACCGGGGAATCATCATAGCGAATAAACACGAGCTGAGTCGAATCGGGACTCCACCAATAAGCTCTCGGCTGGCGATCAAACACCTCTTCGCCATAAACCCAATCCGGTTTACCATTAAAAATAGTTTCACTGCCATCAGTGGTTAAGCGGCGTACTGCTAAATTGCTCACATCGACCGCATAGAGATCGTTGTTGCGAACGAAAGCGAGAAACTTGCCGTTAGGGCTAAACGTCACTAATTCTTTTTGACCTGGAGATTTGGTCAATCTTTTGGGTGCTTCTCCATTCATCGGAATGAGATATAAATCTTCTTCATGGCGAAGCAATATATCGGTCTTAGCGGGGTTGAATCCAAGCGAAAGATCAAGTCCCCGATTCCGTGCTTGGTTGGGATCGATCCCAGGTAATTTAGCAATCGATTTCTGCCACAACTCCCGGTCGATAAAGAGCTTAGCACGTCCTGTTGTTGCCTCCACCTGGTATAGTTGGTTGTTTTTAAATTGAAGAAAGTGCTTCCCATCTGGCAACCAGCTGCGAATCGAAGTAGGAGAACCATTAAAATCTGGGGGGAATCGATCGAATAATCGGCTGAATGTCACTTTCTGATTCATAACTCGGTAATCGGCCAAGGGTCGAATCCCCCCCGTAATCACCGGGACCGATTTGGCTAGTCGCATGACCGGAAACGGTTTACCGACCTGAAGTTGACGATCAAAGAAGTTCCAGCTCGCGAGACTATCGTTGGCTTGAGGTTCAAGTAACTGGCAAAGGAGAGCTGCCAAAGGCTGCTCTGTTTTAACTATAATCGAACCTGCGGGCCAACGCATCGAAGAGACCTGCGCAATCGTATCGATCTCTCGAGGTTCATGTTTTTGAAACGGATTCAAATTGCGTATAGCAGTAACCTGGTAAACTTGCGTATCGAGTTCAATATCTTCGCGGAGTTCTTCAACGTGAATGCCATGGCGCTGTAAATTTTCGATCACCCCTTTCCACTCCGCCGAGAAAATATAAGCATACGGCATCTCCGTGGCCAAAGTGGTTTCTGTTCCTCCCATGTATTGAATCGGGTAATCACGAAATTCCTTGGTCGGTACCTTTTTGCCATTTTTCATCTCTTCCACAAATCCGGCAATGCGGGATGGTTTTCCGTATGGGGCCATACGGTAGCGTAAAGGGATTTCGACTTTAGCTGATCCTTTTTCCGTTTTTTCCGCAAGATTACTAGTCCCCTCTTTTGCGTTCCCGCGATTACTCCCTTTATTACCCCCCTTGCCACCCCCTTGGCGAAAGCGTCGTGGATTTCCCTTAGTGGAACGATTTGCCGATACATTAGTAGAGGCGATCAATTGCTTAATGGAATCCTTATTGGCGTTAGCAAATTCCAGACAGCTTTCAACCATGGCTTTACTGGCTCGCACCCGCTCTTGGTAGGGGGCATACATATATGATTCCGATAAAATGCCGATGCGATTGCGTAATCCGACATAGTGGGTGCCGAAGCGTGGTTGCGGTAAAACGGTTTCCCAATGTTTGCGTTCGCCATCAAACGAACCGTAAAAATACGATTCGATTTTACATTTTTGCAATAGAGTTTTCTGCACTTCCACGAGCATTTTCTCGCGAGTATAATCGATCACTTTAGTATCCCCAGCGGGGCATCGTCCCCCTTCGTAGGTCATGAGATAACGGTGAAAGGAGCCGTTGGTCGTGTGGCAATCGATCACAATCGCTGGGTCATATTCGTTGAAAAAATGAACCAGTGATCTTACTTCGGGGGATTCCAATTTCATAAAATCGCGATTAAGATCATAACCCTGCGCGTTGGCACGAATTCCTACTTTTTCTGGCCCCCCTTGGGTTGGACGATTGGTTCGAGACATCTTATCGTTCCCATCGGCATTGAAAATCGGAGCAACGATGAAGATTAAATTTTTTCGCCAATAGCTGTTGGCAGGGAGAACCATGTCCCGGCATAACATGAGTAAAGCCTCTTTGCCATCGATTTCCCCTGCGTGAATGTTCCCCATGGCAAAGACAATCAGTTTACCACTCTGTTTTGCTTCTTCCGCACTATAAATTGGCGGATCTGCGAGAATCAACAGCGGTAATTTTTTCCCTTCCGTACTGGCCCCTAATGTTTTGAGCTGCACCATAGGAGTTGTTTTCGCAAGATTTTCGCAATAGTTCATCACATCGGCATAGCTTGATGTTTCCTGATAATTGCTCGCTTCGGCTACTGTTATCAATCGGCGAGTATTTTGACTATCCGGAGCTCTATTTTTCTCCTGAGCCATCGTCAACGGCAATCCTAATCCGGAGGTTACATTCCCCCCAAAGATTCCAAGGATCCAGAGACCAACCAAAAAGTTCCGCAAGATTATTCTCCCATTTACTTGAACTATTAAATCAATTCCTTAACTAGTTTATGAATTTATTTGTAAAGACGACCAGTTCTGAAAGACAATTCTTGACCGAAATATTTAAATGATTAATGCCATCATTTAGAAAAATATTAAATCGTTAGAGAGATGAATCACTTGGAGAGGAGGATTTACTCATCGACCATTTAATGGCTATTTGATTTTCTAAACTCCACTTTATTATTCATAACAAACAGTAAAGAATATAGAATCTGATACATTCTCAATGGTCTGGGGCACGCTTCGATTGGAATCAATTCTGTGAATTTCCTAAAAAAATCTTCTGATTATTGTGATTTAGATGATGAACTCCCCATAATTTAGATGAAGATTATTGGCTAAACTGCTATAATTAATTAAATAAATTATTGGACTTTCTAACTTGAAATCGTTTTCTGAACCCAAGAAATATGGAAAGCGAATTTCATTCTCTGTGCAAAAAAACTTACTGCATAAAATTGTCTAGGAATCTCAAATGAAATATTTTTCTGTTTCACTTCTTGCCCTATCTTCGTTCTTATTTTCGTTGCTATTTTCGAATCCTGTACATTCTCAGGGACCAGCAGGGGATTGGTTTATTCTTGGGGGACAAGGTTCGTGTTGGTCGAGTAACATCATGCACCCTGCTGCCAAGAAATTGATTCACCGCGGTCGATTGGGGCGTCCTTTGTTGGGAGTTTCGATAACGCCAAATGACGAATGGATCACTCTGATAGGTGGTACGGAAATTTATTACAGCGACGATTTACCTGCCGCGAAAAAATTGGAAGAGTGGTGGAAAGACAGTAGCATCAAAGAATTTATCTGTGTGGCTTTCACCCCGCAACGAGGCTGGGTTGTACTAGCCAATGATAACCACTGGTATGCGGAAAATATTCCTGCGAACGCCTTAAAGAAGATGAAAGAATTGACACAAGCAAAAACTCTAATTCGATCCATTGCGTTTCCGCCTCGTGGAGGCTGGATTATACTATCCGGAGAAAATGGGATCGATTACGAAGGGATCGATGCGGAAGTTGCCAAAAAATTGGATCAAGCCCGAGAACGAAAGATCAAGATTCTCTGCACTGCTTTCGATTATCACGGAAACTGGTTCATTATCGCTTCCGATAACGATTATGCCACTAATAATCCAGAACTCCCGGTCGCAAAAGTGTTATCCCGTCTCAAAGCAGGGAATGTATTTATCAAATGGGTTGCATTTACTCCCGGAGATTTTCCAGGAGAATGTGCTATCGAAAGGCTTCCCACCGATAAGGTTCGTGGCGTTTTGACTACCGATCTACTCGACCCCTCATCTACAACCGGGGAGTGGATTCTATATGCTCCTAAAGCCCCCATCGTGAGCGGGCAAGAAAAAGTGACCACGGTCATGCACCCCCGCGGAATGATTACCCGCGAACATAGTCCCGACCATCGCGAAATGATCCACGCTCGCGTATTTCGCGAACCGCGCGAACTAAAGAACACTCTTACCATTGACGCTACTTTATTCGAACGGCGACTTTGCCTAAAACCACCAAACAAGAACGGTTCTAATAATAAAGGTAGCGGTCCCACTCTTACTCCCGAACAGGTAAAAATTCTGACTCGCCCCTCCCCTACCGTCGATTATTTACATCCGCTTTTTCAGGGCTGGTTAAATTTTAATCAACTCCGCAAACGGGAAGATGAAGAGGTGTTATCCTTTGCGCGGCGATTATATGCTTTTATTCGACATCATTATACATATGAATATCTGCCGAATATGGATCGCCATGCCAGTTTTGTTTGCCGTGCAGGGGCTTCGGACTGCGGTGGCTTATCCTGTCTAATGATCGCGGCATTGCGTGCCAATGGAATTCCCGCCCGTGCCCTCATGGGTCGCTGGGCGATATCTCAGGATGCTAAAGACCCTGTGACCGGAATCGCTTACACTCAATTTCATGTGAAGTCGGAATTCTTTGTTAACGGTATCGGCTGGATCCCTCTAGACATGTCTGCCTCGGTCACCGATCACGATCGCGGGGAATACGCCCATTTTGGCAACGATCCTGGTGATTTTATAACGATGTTCCTCGATCACGATTTCATCATCGAATCGTATACTCAAGGGAAAGTTGCGGGTATCGGCATGCAGAATGTCTGGTGGTGGCGCCGTTCCAACCACAATGCTTCCGTCACCGTTTCAGAAAACTGGGTCGTGCTGAAAGAACCGATCAAGAAGTCCAACACCGACCCCACTCTTGCTAGCGGCTCCTCAAAAGATGTTATCTCTGGACCTCCGGTTAAAAGTCCTGATTCTACTTCTGTACCACCAAAAAAGTAAAGCAATCTAGATTTTGGCGAAGAATCTGTCCCATAAACGAGTTAAGCTAATTTTCGATAGTTGATTTTTGTTCGTAAAATCCCCCTCATTTGTTACGACATTGTCTACTCATTGGGTGACGATTGAGGGGAAGCGATTAGATCGGAGACTGGATTTATTTGTTTGATCAACAATTGATTTTTGTAGCAGTTAGATCGGAA
>JAKBAI010000334.1 GCA_021809185.1 Planctomycetota bacterium | reverse complement strand
CCGGGGACTTGCCAGCGTTGGCGAGACTTCTCAATCATCGTTGCGAGTTTATCAGCGGAGTAGCTGCTAAGAGATTGTTGTTTTGGCACAGAATTAGGTTTGCCCGCAGCTTTTGAATCAAGAGTTTGGGAGTTTAAGTTGGTTACTGGAATAGAAAGTAGGTTACTGAGGAAAAAGATCAAAATATATGTCTGAATAATCGGTTTAATCATAACTTTTTTCCTATTTGATTACTTTTCTATCTACTAAAGAAGAAATTAAATCATACTTCAAATGATTGAATGAACATGATCTAAAATCTATTCCTATTTATGACTTTTTACGATTTTTATGGCTTGATTCCTATATAGGAAGCACCCGATTACAAGAGATTTCGAATTTCTCGTTCTAAATTTTGTTTGATTTTTTGTGTTTCATCCATCATCATGTTATTTTTTGTCCTATAGTAAAAAAGAGTTAATCCGAAGGTAAGGAAGAATAAATTTTAATCGAAACAATCCATTGACAAAGTGCTGCTATGAAAGTGCTAACAACTGCTGATGATTTTTTAAATTCATGTAAAAAATCGGGCCTATTCTCTGATGAACAGCTCGAAGATTTTATCTCTTCTCAAACGATTCCAGAAGATCCTAAACAAATCGCAGAATTATTCGTAAGGAATAATTGGCTAACCCCTTTTCAATCGGAATTGATCTTACAGGGTAAATCCAAAGGATTTATTCTTGGACAGAATATCATTATAGATAGACTTGGAACAGGCGGGATGGGGGTAGTCTATCTAGCTCAACAAAAATTGTTAAATCGCAAGGTGGCAATTAAAGTATTGCCACAAAAGAATGCAGAGAATCGTATCGACCGAGAGCGATTCTTCCGGGAAGCACGCACTGCTGCGGCACTGGACCATCCTAATATTGTACAGATATTTGATTTTCAAAGTACAGCAGAAATTCATTATTTAGTTATGGAATATGTTCCTGGATCCAATTTGCAAAAAATGATCCAAGAGAAATCAAAGTTATCCCTCAGACAGGCAACAAATTACATAATCCAAGCTGCAAGGGGATTACAACATGCCCATGATCGAGGGGTAGTTCACCGAGATATTAAACCTTCGAATTTGTTAGTAGATCTTGAGGGCAATCTGAAAATACTTGATATGGGTTTGGCCACCTTTTTAGTAGGAGAAAGGGAACAGATCACGAACAAATTAGATCCAGGGAGTGTTGTAGGAACTATAGATTATCTTGCACCGGAACAGGCTTTTGACCCAATTCATATCGATCATCTTGCAGATATTTATAGCCTCGGAGCAACTTTGCATGCTTTGATCAGTGGAAAACCTCCGTTCGAGGGGACAAGTACCAATAAACTAATGGCTCATCAAAAACAGGATGCCATTCCTTTGGATGAATTGTGCGATGATGTTCCCAGTGAATTTGCTCAGATTGTGCAAAAAATGATGGCTAAACGAAAAGTCGATCGTTACCGTGATTGTGATGCGGTCATCGAAGCTTTAGAGCCATGGTTGCATAGCAGTACCAGCAATGCCAAAATCGCAACTAAAAAATTATCTTCGAAGACAATTAGACAAGCCCCAAATTTCACTGCTAAAGTTCAAACGGAAAAGCGAAAAATCTGGGCGATTCGATTAGGTGCCGCTCTTGCTATCATGTCTGTTTTTTCTTTCGGTTGGATATTCTTTGGACCTACTTCTCAATCAAAAAATAAAGAAGAGAATAATAAACAATTCGGATTCAAGAATATTCCTTACAATCCACCTCCCGATTTTACAAATCCCTTAGAGAAGAAAGATCGAACCCCTTCTAATAATATCGATTTTCCAGAATACAACACCGCAGGGCAAAAGATTATTTGTCAATTAAAATTAGAGAATCAAAAAGAAGTTCAGATAACCTATCAAGGTAAAACCTATACCCCTTCAGAAAAAATTGGAGTCGGTGAGCTTCCAAAAGGTTGGCAGTCTGGTTGTTATTCCGATCAATCCGAAGTGCGAATGGTTATCGAAGCAACGGACAAAAAAATTTCTATGGCTAATACCCGTGGGGAATCAGGAGGAATTATCATAACTCCCTCCTTGAATATAGTCAAAGAGAAACAGTATTCTGTCAAACTGAGATATCGCACATTAGGAAGAGCAAGTGGCCGAGTAATTCTTTACGATAAGCTATGGGGCACGAGGACTCTTTATAGTCTCTCGAATACAAAAGACGAGTCGATTGAGATAAGTTTATCGTTTGGAAATCAAATAAGTTCAAATGAAACCAAACTTGAAATTCATAATTATGGGAACGGCTTAGAAAATGCTATGGAGATTCAGCATTTTGAAGTTGTGGAGGAATTAACTCCTGAAAGTGTTAAGAAACAGAAAGTAATTCAGTCCTCTAATTTTCAATCTCTAGGCAATCAAGTATTCACTACCGATTCGTTCCAATTTTCTCCTGTATTTTCAGATAAGAAATCTACTGACGATGCTTGGCAATTTCGTATGGGAGCAGTCAAAAGTTCCGGGACGGTGCAGAAGGTCCACTTAGGAGGATTCGATGTTGGAGAGATGAAGAATTTAACGGGGGATCCTTCCTTGCAATTAGCAAATATCAAAGTTCTTCGCGGATTGGAATACGGGAAGTTGTATCGAATCGTTATTCAATATTGCCGGGATGAAAAAGCACTTGCTTCTACTTTTCTGGTTCGATCAGGTTCTGAGGAGAAGATACATCCGCCAATTGAGATGAACGGTCTCCCAGGTACTTGGGCAAAATCAGAAATGCTTTATTCTCCTTCTTCTGAGGAAGATGCGAATGTCGTGATCCTTTTAAAGTCAGATTCAAAAGCGGGAAGATTTTTGATTAAATCGATCGATGTCTATCCTTTTGCTATCCCTGCGGAAGTCCCAACCTATCAAGTCGATTTTTCCAAAGTAAAACCGTTTCAAAAAACTTTAAGATCCTTTGACAAAATCAGCAACGAAACAACAGAAAATTTTCCTTCTCCATGGAAGATTAATTTACGAATCGGCAATTCGGAAGGGGAAGCCATCGCAGAAGAAATTGCAGGTAAAATCGGGTTAGGGATTCGTCACATCGATAAAGAGCCTGCTATAGAATTGCGCTCGGAAAAATCACTAATAACGGTAAATTCAGGTGCCCATGTATTTTTAAGGATTAATTATTTTGCTGATGTAAGGGCCGATTCCGATTTAACAGTCCTGGATGAAACGGGGCACACTGTCGCAAAAATCCCTCTACCGCCTACCATGAATCAATGGAGAGAATTACCTTGGCTCTTTACTCCTACCATTTCGGGTAAATTGTCTTTTGTCATCAGAAATTTAGACAATGAAACTCCGAATCGAGTATTAATAAACTCAATCGATGCTTATGTTATAAAGTAAATGGGGTCGAGATTTTTCTAAAGAGATAGTTGAAAAGCCTGATGAAGAGCTGTAATTCCTGAAATTCGGATTACAATCTATACAAAGCATAAATACGATTCATAGATTATGAATGGAGAGATGGATGATTTGAGTCGATTTTCTATGGATAATGTTTAGATAACGTATGGATAATGGGAGATGAGTTTATTTTCTAAATCGGTGCTGAATTCACTTACCATCTATAATCGATGGCAATGGCAAGAGGTCCAAAGTACATTGGCCGGGATTCAATCGACTTTTCCATTTTTTTGGTCAAACGATTTTAGGATTTTTTCGCCATCGAAAAGCGCCGATTTAACGCCATTTGGAATGCGATTAGATAGTCGAAAGTCCAACGATTCTTCATCGGTTCTTCGCATGGACTCCGATAAATTCGAAGTAACCACTGATAAATCAATGCGAAGTTTTATTCAATCTACATCTCAAAACCAGGATTCTACTTTCATTTCCTTCAAAAGTAGTAACCCGATTCTTCAAAAACAATGGGAATTGATCATCGATGCGAATGGATCGATGGGTTATATAGATACACAAACAGGTCAATCGAAATATCTCTTAAGTGCTCAACTCTCGCTATTTATAGCTTATATTTTGATCGAAAATCGAGAGAGTGTGAATATCTCGATTCACCAGGAAAAATGGATCCAT
>JAKBAI010000333.1 GCA_021809185.1 Planctomycetota bacterium | reverse complement strand
TTGATAGGGGAAAGTTCCAATCGATTTTATTTCAATAATTTATTATTATCTACTAGTTATTTGCCGGTAATAAAAAAGCTAAAAGTCAACATACTTGAGCTTTGGGAATCCGTACATTACTGATCTTACTTATTTTCTTTGCCCTTGTCCGCAATTGATGCGAATTTTAAGATTTCTATTGCTGAAGGAGATAGAGTCAGTTTCCAAGACCATTGCGATGAGCTAAGATCAAGTTTGGGGAAAAAATCTGAACTAGAGGAGATCGCAAACGGATTATTTGTCAACGTTATCGACTTTTTCAAACCGTTCGTCAATAATGAATTATCGGAGTTGAGAATCGTTATCGACTTTTTCAATCCGTTTGTCAAATAGGGATTATCGGAGCTTAACCTTGGCCAAGAATCGTCATTCAGTGAACTCTCGTTAAGAAAATTTTTGTATAAATTTTCCGAGAGGGGTAGCTTTCTGAAGTCGAATTTGTCCTTATTTTGCAGGGAGTAACAGGATTCGAGCGAAATTTTCCCGAAACCGATATTTTTCCCAATTCCAATAAATAGTTGCGATTTCCCGTTCAAATCAATTTTTGCTCCAATAATTCCTACTTGAGCACCGATCTCGATTTGCCAATCGCGCAGATCGACACCTAAGTTCAAATGGATACCTTTATTTAAGGGTATCTCGATATTGATACTTTTGTATAAAGAACTTTGATCTTCCATATTGAATTGATAAATCGAATCTCTTAGCTGAAAATTACTATTGAAAGTCAACCCTTTGATTTTAAACTTGTCAGGATTCTTTGATAATTGCGAAAATGCAATTAAAATCCAAACTAGTATAATTAATTTTAAGCACTTCATATAATTGATCCTCTCTTTGAAAAATATTTGCTTTAGTGTTTCAATTTCAGTGTTTCAATTTCTTTATCAGGAGTTTTGTTTCTTTGTTGATTACTTAAACAGCGACATGAGTTCCAGAAACAGGTGCAGATTTTTATTTGTTATCCCAATATGAGATCGAGTTATATTGGCAAAACGCTAAAAGCAAAAACAAACTACAACTATTTATTAGTACTATTTCAAATCCTCTTTACTAAAAATAATTTGAAATAGTATTATGAGCGATGAGTATTTGCGGAAGGTAAATGAAGCTAAACTAGTATAAATTCAGGGAGAAAAATGGATACCATCCAGAGTATCTCCTGATTATTCTATTGAATCTAATCGATTACCTTATTAGATTCAAATTTATCATAGCGTTGCGTTATCTTTATTCTCAACCAATTCTCAATTCTTCTTTTTAGATTCACGATTTGAATTATTTAAATACATTTGTTTATTATCGCTTAAATGCCTCCGAATTCAGCTCTTTCGATTTTTCCAAGGGAATTTCTTTCCATGGATTATTTGCATTCGGTTCTATTTTCGATGAAAAATCGACTTTTTGAATTAAAGTCTCTTTTAACTCAAAAGTTGAATTCAAATTCCGATTAATAATCGTTGGTCGAATTAAAGGATGAGTATATGAACTCCTGGATCCATTTTGAGAACCTAGACTGCTATACGGAGATTGTCGATTCTGGGCTATCCAAATTCCAAACATAAAAAAGACCGCACTTGCCACGATTTTGAGAACATTTTCCATTTATTTAATCCTTGTATTTCTCGTATGATTTTTATTACCTAAAGTAAAAGCGGCAAATTAGGTCAAACCAAGTGCAAAAAAATGAAATTGAAGAAACAAGGTTATAATCAGGGTAAATCGATACAAGGAATTATGAATAATATCATCGCTTTTCCAAGAGAGTGAAGAATAAAATGAAGACCATGATTAATTGAAGGGAAGAGATTGAAAGACACAAATCAAATCAGAATTGGATTTTTGACCTAGGATGAGTCAAAGAATCTTAGGCCGTGAAAAATCTAGCAACTTTCGTTGAGTATTCACTCAAATCAACGATTGTCACTTGATGAAGGATCGCTTGCTTTAGGGATTTTATTAAGTTCGACACCATAGTTCGAACCATCCTCTAATTTTGGTAAATTCTTTTGCGTCCTGATGACAAATTCTTGATTTCCAAGACTAGAAAATAGTTTTCCAGATTCAGGTAACAAATAAATAAATTTCATCGTATTAAAAGATAGCGAAGATTCTTGTGTAAAACTCAACCAATCGGTTCGGTCAAACCGTTTCGGCATCATGTTGCCATCCGTTTTGACGGGCGTTATGCGTAATAGAATCTGTCTTTCAGGAAAGTTATAGAGATTATTTTTTGAGTTTTCCCAAGAAAAATACTGTTTCATAATTTCTTCGGAATCGACATTCTCAAATTGAACCAATGAAGTGGTTGAGTTCGCTGGCGCAAAGATATTATTGGTTGCTTGAACGGCGATGCGAATTAAACCGATTCCCTTTGTCTCGAGTTGATTGCTGTTTCCATGGCAATAGAGAAGCGGTCCACTTAGATAAGCAGTGAGCTGATGCAAATGAATTTGCACAGGGGAGGGATTATCTAGTTCGACCGGAGCTGGTTCCAGATTGATCATCGCCGATCCATCTAGAGCAATTAAACAATTATTGATGTCAAGGTTAAAAGGGCGCCCTTGGCTAGCATGAATTAAACGTCCTTGCCCACGAATCAAGGAATTTTGTAAAGTGATTTTTGGGATCGATTTTTTACTATCGGCCATAATCATGTTTTTCATTTCCTGATTCGGAGTGGTCAAAGTAAAGACGTCAAGATTCGTATTATCTCCTTCGATAGTTACGATACAGTTTTTTAGAGTCCATTCACCTCCGCGCGATAAGCCGATCAGGGATCGAATCGAGTTATTGTTTAATAATAAATGGAACCCATCGAGAATTACCTTTCCTTCGTTTAATTGAAAAAGAAACGGTTCTGAGGCAACAGCAGCTTTGAGGATGGGTTTAAAGCCATCTTGTGCTTTCAGTGTGAATTGCGTATTCAGTTTAGAAATAAAGATCGGTTCAATTTCTTGAATGCCATTAAAACGCACGAGAATCGTATCGTTGTTTTGGGCATTGGCTATCACTTCCGAAAGCTTACGATAACAATTAGAAGGTAGATTTTTCTGTGCCGGGAGGGTGGGATCCCAGATTTTTTCGTTTTTAGCTAGTTTTGTTTCTGAATCTAATTTTGGTAACGGCAAGGGATAGAGGCTCCCACCTAGAAAAGGATTAAGCGAGCTGCAGCCTATTATTCCTGGACGCCCAACCGTCCTGATCTCTTTAAGATTTAGGTTTAATGTTAGCCCCTGGCGAATGTCCTCTTTTTCATCTGTTAACAAATAATCCCAAGGGCGATCGGCTTGCCAAGGCGTTTGTTGTAATGCAACGGATGACTCTTTAATAAAAGGGAATTCTTTGCTTGCCTCTGGAATAGTGTAAAAATTGGTGTCATCGTGGTATAAATAGAACTGATGATATAGATTTGGAGATATTTTCTTTTTAATCGAATTCGAATAGGTAAAGTTTTCTGAGCGATCTCCTGTTTGCTCAATAACAACGGCTGGGTTGTTCGCAGAAGTATTTGGAGCAGAAAAAAGATTTTGGGCTACTTCGATGGCGCAGGGAACACGATTTACTAATTTGATTATACTCCCTTCTTCTTGTAGAAAAGTATTGTTTTCTAAACGAAGATGAGATAGAAGTTCTTGTTTTGATGGTTCGATCGCCTCGATTGGCGATTGCCATTGAAATGCTGTTTTCTGCAAAATAAATGCAGATTGTGACACTTGGATATCCCAATTTCCCAAGAGATCAAGGCTACTATGACTTGGCCCAAAATAGCATTGTTGGATATGAAGTTGAGCCTTTTTTTGTGTATCAAGATTTTCGATCGCTAGGTAACGAATCGGTTGGAGTTCTTGTTTAACTTTATTAGTAAAGAAAGTGCAATTCTCTAATTGAATCCTTTCAGGGTTCAATAAACGAATCCCTACTGTTTCTGCGTCGGGATTGATCCCATCAGGTCGATTAAAATAAATGGTAATATTTTTCAAATAAATGCGTAACGATCGTTTTTGGACAGGTGTATTTTTTTCGGTATTATTAAACTGGAGATTTTCGGAAGCGCCTTTCTCT
>JAKBAI010000332.1 GCA_021809185.1 Planctomycetota bacterium | reverse complement strand
TTGATAAACTCTAAATCGCCCTTTTAATACTCCCGTTTGAACAAATTAAGAACGAAATCGTTCAGAAAAAAATGATTCTCGATTATTCATGTAAAATTCAAAAAAAAGGAATGGTTTACAGAACATAAATCTGTACTCTCTTTATCAAGATGCCGTAAAAAGAATGAAAGATTTTTTAGGAAGAAGTAAGAAGAATCAATGAATCGACCAGAGTTTATACTATAACGATAGTTTTGTTGATCCATCTTACTAAGTTAATACCAATATTTTAGATGCGAAAAAATTAGTTGGGGGATTAAGATTTATATTCTCTGATTATAGAAGACACGAAATATAGAGATTCAAGATATTCAGGAGATTCATCATGCAGAGGCTAACCGGGCAAAAAAGATTAAACCAAAAAAGATCACACCAAAAAAGATTTTCTTTGAGATATTCATTTTGGTTGATGATCACGATGCTTGGATTAGCTAGTTTATCATGCGGTTGTAATTCGAATTCAAGAAAGATTAAAATCAATGGCGGCGGATCTACGTTTGTGATGCCGATGATGCAAGATTGGATCGATGCTTACGAGAATGAGATAACTCAGGGTTCGAAAGATAAAGTAATGATCGATTATCAGGGGGGGGGATCTGGAACGGAAATAAAACAGATGACCGAGAAAGTGCTTTTCTATGGTTGTTCGGATGCGCCGATGAATCGTGAGCAGATCGAAATCGCTAAAAAGCAAGGGGGGGATGTCATCCATATACCTCTCGTTATTGGTGCCGTTGTGTTATCGTATAATCTACCGGATATTCATGAACCGATTGTACTTTCAGGGGAAGTGATCGCCAAGATATTTTTGAGAAAAATAGAATTCTGGAATGATCCTGAAATTCAAAAATTGAATCCGAAACTTCAATTTCCAAAAGATTTAGGAATTACGCCAATCGTCCGTGCTGATGCTAGCGGAACTTCGAATGTGTTTACGGAATATTTAGTAAAAGTCTCAAAAGATTTTGGCAAAGTAGTGAAACCTAGTACAACTCCGAATTGGCCGAACGCTCTAACGAAGGAACGGGAAAGCAACGGGGTCATCCAGGCCGTCGCTAAGACTCCTGGAGCAATTTGTTATGTCGAGTTGAATTACGCACTGCAAAATAAAATCGGGGTTGCTAAAGTGATCAATCAATCCGGCAAAGAAATTGCACCTGATTTAGACTCGATTACTGCCGCTGCCGAAGCCTGCTTAGATAAGAATCAAACAATGGAACCCTACTCTTTGCATTCATTGACCTATTCGCTTACCAATGCTCCCGGGGAGAATAGTTATCCTATTTCTACTTTAAGCTATTGTATTTTTTACCAAAAATTAGAGAAAAAAAATGGTAAAGCTCTTGTCGATTTTTTAAGATGGTGTTCGACCGATGGGCAAAAGTTGGTGGGGAAAAAAGACTATGCTCCTATGCCTCCATCATTGCAAAAGCAAATTGTACAACGGTTGACCGAGGTGAAATTTATTGAGCAATAAATAGGTGCTTTTGCAGAAGATTGAAGCTGGTTTAACGATGCTAAAATAAGATAATTTGAAAATAAATCTGAAAATAAATCGTATACCAGTTCCATTCAGATTCGAGAAGTGTGAGAAAAATAAAATTTCTTCCAAAATGAGTATCAAGCGTGGTTGAAAATAATAAATCCGCAAAAATAATCGCTACCAAAATCGGTTCGGGAATTCCGTTTCGTCTCAAGTGCATGGAGTTTCTGTTCAACCTGTTTTGCCGGTTCTGCGGCTGGTCGATTGTATTCATTTTTTTGAGTATCGTTGTAATATTATTTCTTGATTCATTACCCATCTTGAGCCATTTGGGGCGTTATCAATTTTTTACATCGACCCGATGGGTGCCATCTCCTCCAGAGGGGGAAGAACAGATATTCGGGTCGCTATCTTTCATCTGGGGTACACTCGTAACCTCTCTCGGATCTCTACTGATCGCCGTCCCTTTTGGGGTAGCGAGTGCCGCTTATCTTGCGGAATTAGCTCCATCTTCCGTTCGCCGAGCAGGTGCCTTTTTAATCGAGTTACTGGCAGCAATTCCCAGCGTCGTATACGGTTTCTGGGGGGTGTTTTTTATTGCTCCTCTGATGCGTGATCTATTTGGTTGGTTGGGAGAAACTAATACGACTGGAAAAGGATTACTAACTGCCATCATCGTCCTATCGATTATGATTTTGCCCTATATTACCGCTATTAGTTTCGATGCCTGCCGAGGAGTGCCGCGTTCTCAACGCGAAGGAGCACTGGCATTGGGGGCAACTCGTTGGCAGATGATCTTTAAAGTGGTTTTGCCATACGCTCGACCGGGGATCATCGCTGCCTGTTTCCTCGCCTTGGGGAGAGCTTTGGGAGAGACCATGGCGGTAACAATGTTGATTGGGAACGCCGAAGGGGTAAGTTTTGCTCCGTGGGCAAAAGGGGATTCGATTCCAAGCCGGATTGCGAATCAATTAAAAGGGGCCGATCAGGAGGTTTTGCGTTCCGCTCTTATCACGCTGGGATTTTTGCTTTTGCTTGTAACGGCCACCCTAAATATTGTAGCGCGCCGATTATTACATCATCTGGGCGAAGGGAAGAAACGATCTGTTTCGAAATTGAGCCATCAGTTTGGGAATACCCATCATTCTCATCCGAGCAAGATAAGTAAAGAAAAACCGCCGCGAAATCGATTTCGGAAAGCGCAACGGACAGATCGGCTCATGAAATCGATTCTCTTTCTCAGTTTTTTCCTATCGGTTTTACCCCTATTTATGATCCTTGTTTTTATTGGGATACGTGGAGCAGAGGGGATTAATTGGAATTTATTTAGTCACGATACGCGCGGCAATAATCCTGCGATATCCGGCCTTGGGCACGCCATGCTGGGGAGTTTAATTCTGGTGGGATTAGCAACGGTCATTGCAACACCAATCGGATTGTTCGCTGCGGTATATCTAGCAGAAACGCGAAATTCTAAAAGTGCAACGGTCATTCGATTTGCTACCGATCAATTAAGCGGTGTACCATCTGTTTTAACCGGGGTATTTATTTACATTATTCTAGTCAAATCTGGGATTTTTGGATTATCCGCTTGGTCGGGGGCATGTGCCTTAGTGGTGATGATGATCCCTATTGTTGTCCGCTCTGCGGAGGAAAGTCTGCGCATGATTCCTGATTCTCTACGCCAGGCTAGTTATGCGTTGGGGGCGACACGGGTACAAACTGTTTTAAGAGTGATCATTCCTGCGGCAATCCCTGCAATTATAACGGGGGTATTTTTGGCCATAAGTAGAATTGCCGGTGAAACCGCACCACTACTTTTTACTGCTGGAAATTACGGGCGGTTTACAACCGACCTCAATGATTCAATCCCGTTTTTGCCCTATTATATTTATGAATATTCAACGAATCGCGATTCGAGTTGGTACCCGCAAGCCTGGGGAGCGGCCCTGGTGCTGTTGAGCGTGGTAATGTTTCTCAATATCGGTATTCGATTTCTCGCTGGTCAACGAGCCGTGCATGCTAGCAGAGGGGACTAGAGATGTTCCTCCGCTTAGTCTTTTCCTTATGCTTCTTTGCTTTATTGGTAAGTGGCTCGACTTTTATTTTTATTTTGATCGCTTTGCGCCCCGGTGATCGAGATAGTTTTTATTCGAATTATTACTATATCCCTTTGATGACAAGCATGCTTTTTTTACTCCCTGCGATGATTCTTGCTTACAAGATGGTTCTCCCTTTGAAGAGAGTTATTCAACGCGCTGAACAGATGGAACGAGGAGATTATAAAACAAAGTTGAATGTGGGAAGTTTTCCGGAAAGTTCGGTTTTGGCTCAATCGTTCAATCGTATCAGCGACCAGATGAAAGAGAGAGAAAATCAGTTAGAGAATGATCGTAAACAGCTTGAAATCATATTGCAAGGAATGATGGAAGGGGTGATTGCGCTCGATGCCGATCAGAGAATATTGTTTATTAATGATTCGGCCATTCGAATGTTGGATCTAACTAATGTTCAGATAGTTGATCGATTTTTCTGGGAGGTATGCCGCCAATCCCAGTTTACTCAACTTGTTGATTCTATTTATAA
>JAKBAI010000087.1 GCA_021809185.1 Planctomycetota bacterium | reverse complement strand
TAAAGAATCCGGTGATTGCGAGCTTAAGCGGCTCGATAGCTCTTTTATTGTTGATTGGCTTGATCGTTACGAGTTTCCTCACGATCCGAGCCAATGCCGAAGCAGAGCGAGCCAATGCCGAGGCCATTCGAGCTGACCAAGCTGCTAAGAAAGCCGACCAAGAAGCTAATAAAGCTCGAGAGCAGACTCGATTGCTGGAAATCGAAAAAGAGAATGTGCTCCAGGCAAATAAAATTGCGATCCAGGCAAATAAAGCCACAGAAAAACAGCTACAGATCAGCCAAGACACTCTGCGCAATGTATACTATACACGGATGATCGGCTTGCGTGAAGGGGATTACGATCCTGAGGAGATCGTTGGTTGGCTAAAAGATCCGAACATCTTTCCCCCAGACAAACGGGATTTAGCTTGGAATTTTTATGCAAATTATTATCACCGCCGTCTTCCCAAAACTCTCGAGGGCCATACGGGTAATATCAGTTGTCTAACACTGAGTATGGATGGCAAAACGATCGTCACCGGATCAGGGGATAGCACCGCCCGTATCTGGGATGTGGCCACAGGGCAACAACGTTTCGTTCTCAAGGGTCATACTGGGCCTATCAGTTGTTTAACGCTGAGTAGCGATGGTAAGATGATCATTACCGGCTCAGCGGATACCACAGCTCGCATCTGGAATGTGGCCACTGGGCAACAACGTTTCGTTCTCAAGGGTCATATGGGGCCTATCAGTTGTTTAACGCTGAGTATGGATGGCAACTCTCTCTTCACCGGATCCTATGATAATACCGTCCGTATTTGGAATGTCGCCACCGGTCAACAACGGGCTACTCTCAAGGGTCATACGGCTCCTATCAGCTGTTTAATGCTGAGTAGCGATGGTAAAATGATCATCACTGGATCACAGGATACCACCGCTCGCATCTGGGATGTTGCTACTGGGCAACAACGAACTATTCTCAAGGGCCATATGGGTGGGATCAGTTGTTTAACGCTGAGTAGCGATGGTAAGATGATTATCACTGGATCACTGGATGGCACCGCCCGCATCTGGGATGTGGCCACGGGTAAAGAACGTGCAGTCCTCAAAGGCCATATTGGTGAGATCACTTGTATAACCCTCAGTAGCGAAGGCAAAACACTCATCACCTGCTCATATGATAACACCGTCCGTATCTGGGATATGGCTACAAGTCAACAACGTGCCCTCCTCAAGGGCCATAATTTTGGTGTCACTTGTTTAACGTTGAGTAGTGATAGCAAAACGCTCATCACGGGGTCAAATGATCATTCTCTCCGAATCTGGGATGTGGCCTCGGGTCAACAACAGGTTATCCTCAAGGGCCATACAGCTCCTATCACTTGTTTAACGTTGAGTAGTGATGGCAAAATGCTCATTACCGGATCACATGATCGTACCGCTCGTATTTGGGATGTGACCAGCGGTCAACAACGATTCGTACTTAATGGACATCTTGATCGGATCAATTGTTTAACACTGAGTAGGGATAATAAAACGCTCATTACCGGTTCAGATGATAGTACCACTCGTATCTGGGATGTGGACACAAGACAAGAAAGGGATCTTCTCAAGGGAAATACTTTTGGTGTCAGTTGTCTAACGTTGAGTAGCGATGGCAAAACGCTCATCATCGGAGCAAGGGATGGCACTCTCCGCATCTGGGATGTGATCACAGGCCAGCAGCGTGTTCTACTCAAAGGCCATACTGGTCCGATCAATTGTTTAACCCTTAGTAGAGATAGCAAAATGCTCTTCACCGGATCAGGGGATAGCACTCTCCGTATCTGGGATGTGATCACAGGCCAACAGCGTATTCTACTCAATGGTCATGCTGGTGGAGTAATTTGTCTAACGCTGAGTAGTGATGGTAAGATGATCTTCACCGGATTAGGGGATAAAACCGCCCGTATCTGGGATGTCGCTACGGGTCAACAACGATTTGTCCTCAATGGCCATACGGGGCCTATCAATTGTTTAACACTGAGTAGCGACCGTAAGATGCTCATCACCGGTTCTCGGGATAGCACCGCCCGCATCTGGGATGTGGTCACCGGTCAACAACGATTTGTCTTCAAGGGCCATACGAATGAGATCCGCTGTTTAATGCTGAGTAAGGATGGCAAAACGCTCATCACTGGCTCACAGGATAGCACCGCCCGCATCTGGGATGTGGTCACCGGTCAACAACGATTTGTCCTCAAGGGTCATACGGGGCCTATCAGCTGTTTAACGCTGAGTAGCGATGGCAAAACACTCGTCACTGGCTCAGAGGATAAAACCGTTCGCATCTGGGATGTCGCCACAGGGCAAGAACGGGCTACTCTCATTGGGCATACCGATCCTATCGGGTGTATAAAACTGAGTAGTGATGGCAAAACGCTCTTCACCGGATCAGGAGGTTTTAGATCAAACGATAACACCGTCCGCATCTGGGATGTCTCACCGCGACCGAAGGAATCTGGTTACAGCTCGCACATACCTTAGCAATAACGGGGAATCTGCGGGCTTAACTCATCCTTTCTCTCTTCTGTCGCCCACTTTCAATTTTGATGGGATTTGCTTTATTGAATATGATTATAATCAACCAATAAACCGAACTTGACAATAACTCCACAAGAAATCTTACATGACTCCGCTCATTCGTTGTATCTATCCAGATTGTAATGAAGTATTTGATTTTTCCATCGAAAAGTTCTATCTCCTTGTCATTCCCCAATAATCTTGATTAGCACTCTTTTCGGGCGATTACCATCGAATTCTCCGTAAAAGATCTCTTCCCATGGACCAAAATCTAGGTTCCCTTTGGTGATAGCCACAACCACTTCTCGGCCCATGATCTGCCGTTTTAAATGAGCATCGGCATTATCTTCCCCCGTGCGATTATGATGATAATGATTCGGATCGGGGTTGAACGGGGCCAACTCTTCTAACCATTTGCCAAAATCGTGATGTAAACCAGATTCATTATCGTTGATGAATACCGATGCCGTTATGTGCATGGTATTTATCAGTACCAACCCTTCGCTTACTCCACTTTTTTTCAGTGCCTTTTCTACCTGTGGTGTGATATTCACAAATGCCATCTTACCCGGCACATTCATCGTTAGATATTCGGTATACGATTTCATTCGTTCATACTCCTGTAGCTCCCCTATGATACATCATCCCTATGATATATCTCTTTGATATATTCCTGCACTCTACTAGTATCCTATTATCTGGAAAGATTATGGACTTGCAGATCAAGAAATCGAATCGATTGTTTTCGAAAACTTCGGTTCTCTGAAAAACAATCGGTAAATCTGATCGTTGAATAGAAAAAAAGGGAAAGAGAACGGCCGCTCAAACCCCATCGTGCGGGTAGACTCGCAACGGTTCATGATTGCGGTATTGTTCAACTCGACCCAGATATTCTTCTCGGCTATTTTCATCTTCGGCTAGATCGATCGCTTTTTCTTCTGTGGTAATCGCTTCATCGAATTCTCCCATTTCGGCATAAGCAGCAGCGAGGGTATCGAGGAAACCGGCGTTCTGAAAATCGGTTAGTTCGCAGGCACGAGTAGCACAATCAAGAGCACGTTTGCCATTGCGGACCGTGGCATCCGGCGCAGTACACCAGATCCAAGCGAGATAGTTGAGAGTCGGGGCATGGTCGGGGTCCAGTTTGAGGGCTTCAACATGCGCTCGAATCGCCTTTTGATATTGTTCGTCAAAATAATTCCACATGGCCCGTAAATTAAGGAACTTGATCCCCTTTGGTCCCTTGGGGGCCAAGGTCAAAGCTTGGTCTAGATCCTTCATGGCCTCATCCATTCTGCCCATATCGCGGTATAATTCACAGCGGAATTCATAATTCCCCAGAAAAGTGGGATCGAGCTGAATCGACTTTTCAAAATCTGCTAATGCTTCCTCCCAGCGATCGATGAAGCGCAATAAACAAGCACGCCGGAAATATGGCCAAAACCAATTCGAATCCTTTTCAATGGCCAGAGTATAATTCTCTAAAGCCAAGTCACGCTGTTCGAGCAGCCAATGGGCATTGCCGCGCTGAACATATGGGTATGGAATCTCTGGTGCCAGCTCGATTACTCGATTGTAATCGGCGATAGCCCGCTCGTATTCCTCGCAGTCCATATAGATATCGCCGCGCCGAATGAGATAATCGGGAAGCTGATCGGGGTCTTGCTGGATTACCATAGCTAGATCCAGCAAGGCCGATTCTGTATCGCCACGAGCAGAATGAATCTGACTTCTCAGCCCAACAAAATCGAACCGCCCTGGATCGAGCTGCAACCCTTTCTCACAATCTTGCAAAGCATCATCATAACGGTGCTGTCTCAGGAATGTTTCCCCACGATCATAATAGGCTTGGATATCTTCGGGATTAATACGAATTGTTTCATTTAGATCGTTAATAGCGCGCAAATAGTTTCCCAGAGCCAGATGAGCCTTGGCACGATAGCGCCAAGCTACGGCAACTTCAGGAGCTTCGCGTATCGCTTCGGAAAAATCGTTAATCGCTTCCTGATATTGCCCTGACTGGAGTTGTTCTACCCCTCTCTGAAAATAATCTTTTGCTTCCATCGTCTTTATCTGTTCTCCTTGCGTTTTCGCATCCTTTGCTGTTATCTTCTTGCTTCGTCTATCCATTCCGATTTCTGCTTGGCTTCGATGTTGCCTTTTTCAAGTTCGAATCGATCATCCTTGCCCCAAGCCAATTCTCTTAACTTTGGTGAAGACTCTTATTCCTTTTCAATATCTTCTTTCCAGATTCGAGTTTCTAGATCCTAAAAGCGACTTCCTCCTTTTCTCGCTATTTCTCAAACTCAATTAAACTCGATTGGAATAAAGCTATCTTAAAGATATTAAAATCTCGCAAATAAATCGATCGATTCTTAATCTGGATTCCTTTCCAGAATTATTCTTTCGCTTCAAGTCCGCTTTGGCTATGTTGTTGGCAATTCCTTGATCGATAGTCTGCTCTGGACTATTTCTGCGGGTAAAGGCATTTAGTTACTTATCGGCATACCAGAGGATAGGGAAACGATTTTTTTCCGCATTTTCATTCAATATTTTTAATTCTTTTTGAATCAGCTCAGTCCATTTGTGCTGATAATTCTTTAATTCGCGTTCCAGAACTGCAATCTGTTCTTTCATGGCGATTCCTGGCGCATTATCCCCTTCGCTAACCAATTCTAGAACATAGGTAAACTGCGAATAGAGTTTTGCCCCCCCTTTTTGTGCTAAAATATCGTAAACTACCTGGGCTTTGGGATTGTGTAATTGTTGTTCGAGCGTATCGAGTTTCTTCTGAAAAGCCTTGCTCAACAGTAGAAATTCCTTGGCTTTTGGCTCTTTTGCGAGCAATTTCTGGTGAGAACTCAACTGCTGTTCAAGCGATCGTATCGAGATAACGATCTTGCTCAGTTTAGAAATATCATCACGAATTTGCAGAGCGGTTTTCTCCTGATCCAGCAAATCCGCGCGATTCAGAACGGTTCGTTCGCGAAATAAATCGAGATTCATCGGTTGGATCGTCATTCCACTCTTAGGGTTTTTCAGCTGTTTCTCGAATTCTCGGATCGTTGGCTCATCAGCAACTCGTGGCATCGCCAGTTTCGCCGTGAGCTGATCCGCTAAGATTAATTTGGGATCGAGACGAACCTCCAATGTTTGTTTCCAGCTCTGTTTACCAAGAGTTAATTCAACTATATACAACCCTGGCGCTACTTTGGGGCCAGATCCAGGATCCCCCGAATCGACTTTGGCACCGGGGATGATTTTGGCCCCTTCATGCCGAAGATCCCAAACCAGTCTATTGATACCCAGATTTGTGGAGAGAGTTTTTTTGTGACTTTGACCATGAAAAGCCGATTCTCCCTCTTCTTCATCTTCCGTATCGTTGAGGGAACCTTCCACGGAATGCTCTTCTTGCGATATTTCTTCTTCTATCTTCTCCCCTTCTTCTTTCTGAGAATCACCCATTCCTTCCTTTTTATCTGTCGACTTCTTCTTTTGTTCATGGAAAACAACAACTTTCTCCCCTTGAGCATTTCGGATGGTAATCGTCAAATCTCCGGCAGACTTTTTTGTTGATATCTTTCTATCTTTTGAAAAATCTCGCGGTAAATAATATTCGATTATAGCACCATCGATGGGATTGGCTGCGGCACCGCGCGAAGCATCCATATTGTTGCCCGAGATATAATTCCAGCGATAAGTGGGAGAAATGGGAAATAAGTGAGGGGATTTTCGATTCGCTATCTCGGCATAGCCGCGTAGAGAGGTGAGATGATCGAGAATCCAAAGCGATCGCCCATGAGTAGCTACGACCAGATCGTTCTGGTGAACTACCAGATCATGAATAGCCACACTAGGCATATTCTGTTGCCACTTTTGCCAAGTTTTTCCACCATCGATGGAAATCGAAATATGGCTTTCTGAACCAAGATAAAGGATATTTTTATTGGTAGGATCTTCGCGAACTACATGCAAATAATCGCCACGATTGAGACCCTGAGTCAACGATTTCCAAGATTTCCCAAAGTCATTCGTTTTCCAGAGATAAGGGCGATAATCATCCAGGCGATGGGCATCAACCACTAAATAGGCTGTCCCTTCATGGACATGAGAAGGTTCTAGGCAAACAACCGTCCCCCAATCAGGCAAATCGGGTATATTGGCAGTAACATTTTCCCACGATTTACAGTTATCCTTGCTAACATGCACCAGGCCATCATCGCTTCCAGCCCAGAGAATATTGGCATTCAAAGGGGATTCCGCTATAGAAAAGATGGTGCCATAAATCTCCACACCGGTATTATCTCCGGTAATCGGTCCCCCCGACCATTTCTGTTTTCGGCGATCATTCCGGGTTAGATCGGGACTACAGATCGACCACTTCGATCCGCCAGTCTTACTGCGAAATAGAACATTGCTCGCATGATAAATGGTATCTTTGCTATGACGGGATACTAAAATCGGTGCTGTCCATTGAAAACGATATTTCAAATCTTCACCACCATACCCTGAAGGATTGAATGGATAAGCATTGATAAAGCTCATCTGTCCCGTAAACCGATTGAACCGGGTAATGGCACCCCCATATTCTCCTGCATAAATGAGGCGTGAATCAAATGGATCAGGAACAGCAAATCCGGCCTCTCCACCACCGATCTTCTGCCAATTGGACATCAAAATGCCCCGGCTAAAGACTGATCGACTCGGCCCATGGGTGGAACTGAGATCCTGCATACATCCCATTAC
Organism: Planctomycetota bacterium; assembly: GCA_021809185.1. Taxonomy (GTDB): domain Bacteria; phylum Planctomycetota; class Planctomycetia; order Gemmatales; family Gemmataceae; genus JAKBAI01. The sequence continues at coordinate 12,438 of JAKBAI010000087.1, read as the reverse complement.
ATGATAAGGGAAATGGTTATCGCAAGCGACATGATAAAACTGAGTAATCGGCAGAGCGGGTAAGAACCAATTTTTGCCACCATCGGTACTAATTTCTACCCCCGCATCATGCCCCATGATCATGCGTTGAGAATTATGGGGATCGATCCATAAATCATGATGGTCGCCGTGGTGAAAACCGGTCATCGGTTTAAAATGGGCACCCCCATCGATGCTTTTCATAGCGCGAACTTGGGGTGCGTAAATAATTTCTGCAGAAGTGGGATCGATCGTCAAAGTACCAAAATACCACAATCGTTGTAAAAGCGATCGATCCATCGTCATCAACTGCCAATGTTTGCCGGCATCATTCGAACGATAGAGTCCCCCTTTCTCCGCTTCGATCAAGGCATAATATACCTGGCTATCCGAAGGGGCAATCGCTAGACCGATCCTGCCATAGATCCCTGCGGGTAAACCCTCCCCACCAATCTCTTCACCGGTATTTTCTTTGCTGCCATTTTCCTTATTTGGCAGTACCGGAGTTTTACTCGATCGATTTAGCTTGATCCAGTGGTCGCCGCTATCTATGCTTTTGTATAAGCCGCTCCCCGGTCCCCCATCGGTCAGATTCCAGGGAGTTCGTTTCGTTTGCCACAGCGATGCCAAGAGAATTCGGGGATTGTGAGGGTCGATTACCACATCGATCGCTCCGGTGTTCTCATCGTAATAAAGGATCTTTTGCCAGCTTTTCCCACCATCCGTGGTTCGATAAAGCCCGCGTTCCCGATTAGGGCCAAAAGCGTGCCCCAGAACCGCGGCGTATGCGGTATTCGACCGTTCGGGATGCACCACTATTTTGCCAATATGTCCAATCTGATTCCAGACATGTTTCCAGGTCTTTCCGGCATCGGTCGACAAATAGATTCCGTTTCCTGCTGCCACATTCCCGCGTATATTTGCTTCCCCGGTACCGACATAAATCACATTAGGATCCGATTTCGCTACCGCGATACAACCAATCGAGCTGACCGGTTGCGAATCAAAAATTGGGAAAAAACTTTGCCCGCCATTCGTTGATTTCCAAACCCCGCCACTCGCAGTGGCTACGTAATAAATCAGCGGATTACCCGGTATTCCTGTTACGCGACTAACTCGCCCCCCTGCATATGGTCCTATGAGCCTATATTTAGAATCTGGAAAATGCTTCGGGTTCAAACCTGTTTCCTCTCCATTTACAGCACATACGAAGAGTTTCCCGAAACAGAACGATAATAGCAAGTATAACAAAATCGATTGGCGGTTCATAACAATTCATTTCCCAATATTGTGTCCAGAATTTCTCTAATTCATTAATAACAAACAGTTTTCTACAAACCGTTTTTAATTAACTAATTGAACAGCATGCACTGATTATGCTGAATTTGTGTGTCAAAATGAAGAGGATATCTCCGATTAAAATACGGAAAATAAGTAAAAATTAACGGTTGTATCGGTAATTTGAGGGAAAAAGATCAGAAATCATGAAGACTAAGATGGTGCTATTGAAATGAGATTCGCCCCTCTTCGACGATAGCAACCTCGATGAGTTGACCACGACCTATCAAGTTCACTTATTGCTTAACGAGATGAAATGATTTCGAACAATCAGATGAAAACGGGTGCAGTCAGTTATATTCAAATATTTTGGGGCGACAAAGAAGATAGAGAAAAATCCTTCAGATCAACTATTAAAAATGGAAATCTCGATTTTTAGGAAAAAATCCATAAGATAAATGTTGGTATGTGAAATCATCGGAAGAGTTGGTGCAAAACATTTCGAGATTTTTGTTAATGGCATAAATATACCTAATTTAGCCAAAGAAGATTCGTCTTCAAAAGAAAGGGGTTTAGCAGAGATGCCTCTGGTACCATTACGATTACTTTTAGACCATGCCGCTGAAAACAACTACGGTTTAGCGGCATTCAATGTCAACGATATGGAACAAATTCAGGCCATTATGGAAGCTGCCAAAGAGCTGGAAGCCCCCGTAATCGTCCAAGCATCGCGAGGTGCGAGAAGCTATTCTCAGGATAACTATCTCAAACATCTAATGATTGCAGCATCCGAATTGTATCCACAAATTCCGATTGCCATGCATCAAGACCATGGAAATGGGCCGGGAACTTGTAAAAGTGCGATTGAAAACGGGTTTACCTCGGTGATGATGGATGGCTCTCTCATGGAGGATGGTAAAACTCCTTCCGATTATGAATATAATGTGAAAGTTACAAAACAGGTTTGCGAGTTTGCTCATGCTGTTGGTGTAACGGTCGAAGGGGAATTAGGTTGTTTGGGGTCTTTGGAATCTGGTCATGGAGAAAAAGAGGATGGTCACGGAGCTGAAGGTCAGTTGTCTCATGATCAACTTCTAACCGATCCAGACCAAGCAGCCGATTTCGTTAAACGAACGGGGGTTGATGCCTTGGCAGTTGCTATCGGAACTAGCCATGGTGCTTACAAATTCACCCGCAAGCCAGATGGTGAAGTATTGGCGATGTCCCGGATTGAAGAAATTCATCGTAAACTACCCAATTGCCATTTGGTTATGCACGGATCGAGTTCTGTACCCCAAGAACTTCAAGATATCATTAATAAGTATGGGGGTAAATTGAAACAAACTTGGGGAGTACCCGTTGAAGAAATTCAACGCGGGATTAAGTCTGGGGTTCGTAAAATCAATGTTGATACGGATAATCGTTTGGCGATGACTGGGGCGATCCGCAAAGTTTTGATGGAATCTCCAGAAAAATTTGATCCGCGGGACTATCTCAAACCTGCTCGCGAAGCCATGAAAAAAGTTTGTCTCGAACGCATGAAATCTTTCGGACAAGCAGGGCAAGCACCAAAAATCAAGATAAAAACTTGTAAAGAATTTATTCCCTACTATAAATCCTAAACTTGATTTTGTTCAAGATTTGATTATTATTTGATCATTACTTGATCCTTTAGGCCAGAGTTTTTCTCTGGCCTTTTTTTGTTGCGCCAATTTTATCGCCAAATTATTTTATTCTCATTATCTAGATTATTATCTTTAAACTCTTTTTGCTGATATGGTCGATAATTTGGGAAATCAAGAATAGTTAATCTGTAATCTTTAGGAAAATCATCATGTTCCGAACACTATTAGTAAGTTTAAGCGGATTTTTCTGTCTAGGCTGTTCGTTGTTGGATGGAAGCGGTCCCTTTTCTCCTCCTAATCACACCTTGATGAAAGACGCAAGAAAGATGAGACAATTTCCTTTAGTAAATATCCCCAACGAAGCGCAAAAAACAACGATCGATGCCTATTATGTCGAACCAGGAGACGGTCTTTTACTTTTGCCAGTCGATCTGGATTCCCCCGTTCGTTTACCTAGTGATCAGACTGTTTCCCCTGATGGCACTATCGATCTAGGTAAATATGGAAAGTTAAAGGTTACTGGAATGACTCTCGAACAAATCGAAGCTATTGTTCTAGAACAGGTAAAAAAGATAACGCCCGATAGCGGATTTATTGATGTTCGACTGGTCAATCGACAAAGCAAACAGTTTTACGTTCTTGGGGAGGTGCAAACTCCTGGCAAATTCCCATATACTGGGAACGAAACTGTACTAGATGCTATCCTTCAGGCTGGGGGATTGAAACGGCAAGGCTCCCGAGTCAATGTAATTTTGGTCCGTCCAGGACCAACGGGCCACAATTCAGTTTTTGCTGTTAATTACAATGAGATTGTCCAATTGGGCGATACCACCACGAATTATCAGCTCATGCCGGGAGATCGCGTTTATGTTCCCTCCAAAAAAGCGTTTGAACGTTGGGGCAAGTAAATCCTTGACCGGAAATCCAAAACTTTAAGGACAGCATCAAACGTCCTCTTGGATTGGCGGTAGTATCTTTTGGACTAAATCTAAATAAGGAATTAAGAAATGACGATCCTGGAAGGCGATTTTTTAAAATAAGGCTAATATTCTCCTGGTTTTTGAATCGAATAAGAATCTACTCTTCGAGAAAATCTGGAGAATAATCCCCGTGTTTGTTGTTTCTTTTCTCTCTATTCTAAGGAAAGATTAAGAAAAACTGGAGTAATCGGTATAATCTCCTGTAGATTTCGATTGATTTTTTTGTCAGAAATGATCACATTTTTTATATTTTGTCGTATATTCCAAAATTAGACTAGCCAAATTAGACATTAGTTTGTTTAATATCTAACAGGAATTAACTAAAAGATTAACTATTTAGAATAGAAAGACAATGAGTAAAACTTCCTTCAGCAGTGATTTAAGTGATAAGCAATGGGAAAAAATCAGTCCATTAGTACCTCAGCCAAAACCAGGTGGGCGACCAGCAAAGTATGATCGGCGAACTATTGTCAACGCCATACTTTATCTGCGCGCGAATAATGCGACCTGGAGAGCGCTTCCCCCCGATTTTCCCCCTTTTCGTCTGGTTTTTTATTATTATACGATGTGGAAAAATAACGGCGTTCTTACCAAAATCAACCGTTGTCTAATGCTAAATCCCAAATCTTCGGAGTCTACGAATAAAAAATCGAGTTCTTCCGTATCTAAAAGCAATACCCCACCCGTGAAAAGTAAAAGCCCAGCTCCGGCAACCAAAGTGGATACTAAAGTAGCATCTAAAATGCCAACTAAAGTAGCAACCAAAACGCCAACTAAAATGCCAGCTAAAGTGGTAACCAAAGCAGCAACTCAGACAGGAGCCAAATCAAAAGTTGTTACTCCTAGCAAAAAACCAGTAATAAAGTCGAAATAAGTTAAAATCTTTTCGAAACAGCTTCGCAAAAGTTAACGCAACTGCGATAGCAGAAAAGATCCCTGATAAAGGGCCTGAAAATAGGGCCTGAAGTTACCAGAAAGAACGATTTTGCTTATTTTGAAGATGATTAGACAGACCTCTGATTATTGGATTAGTCAGAGGTTATCTCTATTGGATTGAATGTCCAATGATTAATTGATTTTTCCCAGATGTTCGTCTAAGATCAATAACAATTCATCAATAACAATTCATCAATAACAATTCATCAATAACAATTCAATTGCAGCAGTTTTAAATTAAATCAAGATTAACCACCATACAGAATAATCATCAAACCCAAAGTCTAAAACGCTAACCCGTCTGACAGAATTTTTATTCATAAATTCTATTCTAAAATTCCAATCATAAAATTTAATCATTAAACCCAGTTATAAATATCGTTATCCTGAACACAACTTTTGTTGGAGCAGAGAGGTTATCCGATCCTTTGAACCAGAATCGGTTACGAATCCTTGTTACGATTTTATTGCCGAATAGCTAGATCTTAAGAATTCAAAAGCGGTAACCATGTATCCTCGTTATAAGCTGGTATTTTCACCAATTCATTCAGAGTTTTATATCATATAATGTTTATCACCAAGAACATGAAAGGCAAAAAGCCCCTATCTTAGGCAACGATAATGCGCAGAAAAGCGGTTTAAAGGAATCACCAGTGTTAACGATTACGGTTCATCCAGCGAAAGAATTGAGAAAACGAGATCGATTTGATTTATTGCAGCATGAGAATCCTAGGGAATTATCGTCAACCAACTTAGTTGCATCGTTCGTCGATGAGCTGCGCATTCCTATTGAAGTAGATAACCTGATTCCTGATCATTTGAAGTCGCTTACCTACCAAGAGATTGAAGAGTTACCGATTCTCTGGGGCAATCAGATTATCTCTTTGAAATCGATCGCCACGATCTATGGAGATGCCACGGATGGAAAGGTGATTTTCGCGGGTGAAACCGATTGTTTAAAGAGGATCGGTGCCAAAATGACCGAAGGGTGCATTGAAGTACATGGTAATGCGGGTTGGCACCTGGGTCGAGAAATGAGAGGCGGAGAAATCAAAGTATTTGGCGATGTAGGAGATTATTGCGGAGGAGAAATGGCAGGGGGGAAAATTATCGTTTTGGGGAACGCAGGGAATCATGTCGGTGGGGCGTTTCCTGGAAGCCCCAAAGGTATTCGCGGGGGATTCATCTATATTCAAAAGAATGCCGGACATGAGATTGCCACGCAGATGCGAAGAGGTTGGATTATCGTAGGCGGAAATTGCGGTGACTTTTGCGGAGCAGGGATGATTGCGGGGAGTCTTTGGATCTTTGGAAAAACTGGAATGGGGACCGGAACAGGGATGAAACGCGGTACCATTGTGGCTTCCGATTGCACCGAATTGCCCCCAACTTTTTGCCAATCTACCCGCGATTTGCCCCGCTTTCTCCAATTTTACTTTCATTCCCTTCGAGAAGAGAATATCGAATTCCCGGCTATCTGGGGAAAACGATTGTTTCAGCTCTATCGAGGGGATTTACTTGAAAAAGGATTGGGCGAAATCTGGATCCCTTGTCCATAGGGATGGTCAAAGGATTTGAATCGTATGTAAATCGATGAAAATTCTCTTCTAAGGGGAAATAAATAGAAACAGGGTTTGCAAATTAAAAAAACTTCAACAAAGGAACAACGAATCCTCTGTTGAAGTTGAAACGAATTCTTATTTATGATTGAAATTCAGAACCATCAACCAACTTTCGCAATGCGATTCAGTGTTGGGGATATTGCCGAGGGGGTGAGCTGAATTTGATTTTTTTCCTTGCGATCGCGTGGCGATATTTCTTGTATATCCATGGGGATCGTCGGATTGGTAGGTGAGATTTTTTCTATCAATGAACTTTTATCTGGATTTTCATCGGATTTTGTTAGTGGATAGCCGTAGTGTTCAATTACTCTCCCCCAACGCTGGGTGATTTTGCTTGTTTCCTCGTTTGATAATTCATAACGATTGGTTTCGTAGGTGGCGTTTTGATCGAGATAACTTTGCAAAAACGGTTTAACTCGGCCAAAATCCCCAAGGTTCAGATGTTGATAGAGCGACTCCATCTCTTGCAGAGGATTGGCGATGAGATCTTCATAACGAATCTCATAAAACTGATTTGCGGGCACTTGTTTCCGACCCTCTTCCAGTTTATCGTAGAGGTTAAGAAAAGTAGAATAGACATACTCTTCAACACCGCGGTTATCTGGATTCTGCATCCCGTGTTTGAGATAAAGGGATTTCCACAATCGCACGGTTGAGGGATAGACCGAATACGGATTCCGAACGATGTGAACAAAGCGGGCTTTGGGGAAAAGTTCGAGCAACATGGGGATACGGCAACTATGGGGAGGGGACTTTAAGATTAACCGTCTTGGATCCCGGAAAGTCAAAGTTTGCAGATAACGATAGAAATATTTTTTCCATGTTCTTTGCGTACTGCGTGGCAGAGAAGATATATCAAATGCGTTTTGATCAATAGGGGGCTGATTGGGAAAAGCGACATGGAGATAGGGGGAGGGTAAACCCAACATGCAGAGGGCAAATTCATCTTCTTGAGGACGATCCCAGCCTGCTTTCATGTTGTCCATGGGTCGATGATCGGGCATTAAAAATCCGAGATATTTTTTCGATATTTCTTCAGTTAGTAGAAAATGATTCGGTTCCATACACTGATACGTGTTTGGAAAATTATGATTTGGATCGGTGATCAATAGTTCGTGGAGAAGAGTTGTCCCTGTTCGCCAATGACCAACAATAAAGACAGGATCTTCCTTAAATTTTGTGTTTTGGATCTTGGAGCCGTACAACCCTTGTTGAAACCATTTGAGGACGGTATGCCCTAAACTAACAGCAAATGTAGATGCTCCAATATACCAATGAGGGGCATGCCAGGCAAAGTGGCCCTTACTCATCAGTCTAACCCAGGCAAATGTATCGCAGCCTAACCAGAAACGCGGTGCCCACTCCCTTTTCGGTGGTTTTTTAGCCGTTGGGGTTTGGAGATATTTTTCCTTAATCTTATGTTTTTTACTGATTTTACTTGGTTCAATATTTTGAGGATTTCTAACCGTTCTTTTGATCAAATCGGTCACCTTTTGAACATCTGCCGCACCAGCTGAAGGCTTTATCTGCATCTCCATCTTCGCATTTCTCCGCGCGGGAATTCACAAATTCCGTACCCTTTTAGCAAAATAATCGGCATTGCATAGACCAGAACTTGCTTAGAAATTCTAGAAATCTTAACCAATCTCTCCAAGATACTCAGCCAAACTTTTTATGATATTCCTTATATTTAACCATTCGACCGACTAAAATAGCGATTTGGGGGTTTGCATTTTTTGCATTTTTCTCTTTTTATCCATTCTCTTGGGGAGTAAATCATTTTGGGATCGGGTTGTCTTCAAATCGGAATAGATATTAAAAATGGGTAAGTTTACTTCATCGAAATAGTCCAATTCTGGCATTAATTCGTAACATAATATTAAGATAAACGAGATCCAAAAAACGATAGTTATCGCAAAACGGAGTTAATCAGTCCTATGTCCCACCAAACCGAAGCTGGTCAGGATCCTGAGAGAATTAATCGATCCCTTCAGAATAATAATGAGTTCCCTCCGGATCAAAATGCGGTTGAGTTTAAAAGAGATAATGCACAGGAAAACCTTAAGTCTCAGACGAATTCGCCATTAACGAAGCCGCTTTCGACCGAAGATAATTCCACATTCAAAACGAAAAACTTGATCGATCTATCGGGTTCTAAGACCGAAAATGAGCAAAAAGAGGTCATTGCTGGGATAAAATTAGAAGAGACTTCGATTCCTGAGAAAATGGTGCGAAACAAAAACATCGACCCAAACGAATTGCTCTCTCCTTCTTTAATCGAACTTGGGTTAGGTCATGAAGAATATTCTTATTCCGAAGTTTCGTCCGCAACCGACCTGAATCAGAACAGCGAAGGGATTTACTTGGATGCTTCCGATTTTGATTCGATCTCCCCGCATGAAGTGACCAATGAAGGGACGAACGAAGCAGAGAAGAATCTTACTAGAATACAAACGATAGGGGATTATACTCTGGTAGAGAGACTTGGTCGAGGGGGAATGGGGGTTGTTTATCGGGCGACACAAAAAAAATTGCAACGAGATGTCGCCCTCAAACTAATCGCCATTCAACCGAATACGAGCAGCGAAGAGTTAGAACGATTCCGCAGGGAAGCGCGAATGATCGCTGCCCTGAAACATCCCAATATCGTCCAGATATACGATTTTGGTGAACAAGAGCGTATTGCCTATATAGCCATGGAATACATTTCTGGAGGGAATCTATTCGATTACATGAGCCAACACCAGTTACCTTATATGGAAGCGGCAATTCTTATAGAAAATATCGCGCGAGCGATTCACTATGCCCACCAAAATCAGATCATCCATCGCGATTTGAAGCCAGCAAATATTCTTCTGGTTCACCGCTATGGAGACAAGAACCATCAAAATGCGAATAGCAATAAACCTTCCGAAGATCAGCACCCCTCCACTCAAGTAACCTCGATTATCCCATTCGACCCAGCGCGCGAAGCAGCAACTCATGACTTGGAAAATCGGCAAAACCTGATACCCAAAATCACCGATTTCGGTCTAGGCAAGCGGACCGATTATTCACCGCCGTTAACGGAAACCGGAATTGCCCTGGGTACGCCAAGCTATATGTCTCCCGAACAGGCTCGCGGCGATCGGGACAAAATCGGTCCTCTCAGTGATGTTTATGCCTTGGGAGCAATCCTCTACGAAATCATCTCCGGAAAACCCCCTTTCGCTGGCCCCAACGCCATGAATACCTTCGAACAGATATGCTATGAAAAACCGGTTGCCCCAAGAAAAATCAAACCAACTATTCCAGTGGCACTAGAAAAAATCTGTTTGCGTTGTTTGCAAAAAAAAACGCAAAGCCGCTATGCCGATGCCGCTTCTCTTGCCGATGAACTTCGCGATTGGATCAGCTCACAAAAGTTGGTTGAGCTGAAGCCGCGTTCCTCTTATTTATTACGAATTACTAATTCGATTCAAGAAAAGCGTTTTCCCGTGATGGTCGCCAGTTTTCTGATGGTCTGGACCGTCGTTTTACTGATTGTTACTGGAATACAACTTCTCGATCGGTTCAATTTTTCCCCTCCCTTAGCCAGCAAAACTATCCCGATCAAATCTAATCGGAGCGATGCGAATATCAGCTCGGGCCAACTTCAATTGATTTCTGGCCTATGCACCCAAGCCGAAAAATTCTGCGATCAAGGGCAGATCAAAGCGGCGCTGAGTAACTATCTCTCTGCTCTCTTTCTCGCCGAAAAAGAAAAAAGTTCCACCACGAGTATCGAATTGGAAGCTTATATTCAAGCGATCCGGCAGAATATCGCCTTCTGGAAACAGTTCCAGACCAAATCGACCATCTGGGCCGATGCAAAAGGCTGGCAAAGTTTCTGGCTAAATCGCAATCATTCGGAATTGATCGGCTTGAGTTTTTCGGGAGAACTCCGCTTTTATGAAATCGATTCTGAAAAAGAATCTCCATTCCAAACCCGCGTTCTGTTAAAATCAATTATTGAAGCAAGTAAAGGAAAGAAATATCTTTTTTATTTCAATCATGAGGCTTTTGTCCTGCAGAATCTTAACTCAAAAGAAACAGTTATGAAGCAAGATGAAATCCATTTGCCAGAGAATGAAGCAATTCTTTCCGCTCGATTGTCAAACAACGAAGAAACGGTTTATATTTTGGGTCGTAAAAATTTGCATCAATATTCGATCCGGGAAAAAAAATGCCTCGAAGGTAAAAAGATAACGCTATCAGGAAGTCCAGAAGTATGGTGCTGGTCAAAATCGTCCAATCAACTATTCCTCCAGACCAGTAAAGGAGAACTGCTCGGTTACGATTTGAATAAATCCCAACAGGTTTATCAAATGTCCTTTAAGAACAGCATTGCCTGCATGATACAAAAAAACGACCATGAACTGGAACTGATTACAAGCCCTGAAGCGGATGAGGGACGTTGGAATTGGTGGGGTTTAAATCTATCGGAAAACAAGATGCAAATGTATTGGTCTTGGGTAGGTGATTATCGCTCATTTTGGAGCCAAAACAGTTTGGAAGACAATCGCTTATGGATGCTAGAAAAGAATGGTGAGCTGCAACGAATAGCAGATCATATTATCCAGAAGTTTGCCCCCGGCTATCCGACAAGACCAATCGTTTTCGGGTTGGGCAAGAATCGATTCGCTCGGCAAATCAACGAAAAATGGATCGAGATTTTCAGGTTGACTCCTTGGCCATTTCAACGAAAGGAAATCATCGATTCTAAAGACTTTGCCATTCCGGGACAGATTAAAATAGTATCCGAAGATAGCAAAATGGAAACAATCTGTCTCTTGGGAGATCACTTTGTCCAATTGATTCATCCTAAAAAAATGCAACAACTCGGACAATCCTGGCCTAGCAAAGATCTGATTCTCGCTGGGAGTATCAGCCCGGAAGGTAAGGGGGTAGTAATCGCTACCGCAAACAATGAGCTGATCGATTTGCGTTTAGATCAATCAATCTTAAAAGTACAAGATCGGTTCTCGCTGAGCCAACCTGTACGACAGGTTCTCTTTGCTAGAGATGGGGGTCGATTTTTCGCTCTTGCTAGTCAAAATTTTCAAAAACCAAATTCAATCGCGCCCTTACCTTCAAGCTTTTTGAACTCCTTGTATCCCTCGACAATTATTGCGAGCGAAGTAGCGAGTTATCCCTACCCGTTTCAACAGATGAAGATGGAGAGTCGCTGTCAATTACGAAACAACCCGATCCTATCTATCTCGCTAGAAAAACAGGATAAGCAAGGCAAACAACTCTGGGTCGGCTATGAAGATGGGATTCTGCGCAATTGGAATTTACAAGCGAACTTAAGCCAAAAAGAGATGGATCAGCTCGACAGTGGCATCACCGCGATTACTCGAAATTTTCCAGGCCTCATTATTGTTGGTAATCAGGATGGTAGTATTCATTGCTGGGATGAGACCAATAAAACAATTCAACATTCCTGGCCTGCTTCTTATCGGGCTATTCGTCAGATTGTACCGATCAAGAAATCGCAAGTGGTGTTCTGGGCCGATGACGAAAATCGATTTGGCTGGATGAATCCTCATTGCGGGATTCGAGTTGGCCCCGTTCTCCAATGCACTTCTCAAGCAAGGATCCTCCCTTCTATTTCCGCTAGCGAATCGACGATCTATTACTCCCTCTCTGATCGGCTTTTTAGCTTAGAAACCCAATTTCCTACTGCGGACGTCCCTCTGGATCAGTTAAAATCGCTTGCCCCTCTCGCTTCATGGATCGATCAAACGAATCCTTGAATTTTTGATATTTCCCGGCTGTCTTCTGGTTCATTCTTATAAAAATTGGAAAAATCTATATTTCAGATGAGTCTGAATATCCAACTCGAGGATCACTTCGACATAATATTTCATAAAAAATTCCTTTTAAATAGTTATAAACCCTAGTTTTTCCATCTTTTATTTAATTGTCGGGTATTTTTTGATGTTTTGATTTTTTTTT
>JAKBAI010000086.1 GCA_021809185.1 Planctomycetota bacterium | reverse complement strand
AATCAGAAATTCGAGACAGCTTTTTATAAAACGGTGCCAGAAAAAGTTTCCTCACATTTATCGACAAGTAATTGAAGAAATGATATTGGCAGAAGTAAGCTTGAAATCGCTAGAAGATTGGTATGATCAACTGTTTGAATCTTCAACCTGGGAAGATTTTCTACGAGCAAAATCAAATTAGGGAAACTCGTCAAACTATCGATGATCTACTCTAAGTATGAATAGGAGGAGAATTGATGGAAACAGCCAAACAGGTATATGACCAAAACTTTAGCTATTCCTCAAATGAAAGTGGTTCTGTTGTTTCTCCAACAGGGGAATTATTTAGGTATCAGCTCGCGGAAGCGAATCGTCAGAGAATAAAGCAAGGAAAAGTTAGAAGCTCGCAGAAGCTTTTGATAAAAGGGTGCCAGAAAAAGTTTCCTCAAATTGATCGAAAAGTAATTGAGGAATAAATAAGATAACATTTCAAAAACGCAAGCTTTGCGAAGTAGACGTTAACGAAGTTACTAAAACTCTCGAAATGCAATTTAAATGCTCTGCATACAAGACAAAACAGAAAGTAAAAGTGTCATGATTTACCACAAGAATTTCGGAAGTTTTGGGATTTGAGATGTTTCACGAACAGAGACCGATACAATTAAGTTAATTTAACCCTGAACGATTATCCCAGTTTTTTAGATAGGTTTCTAAACACGGGAATTCTCCGATTTTCTTTCCCAGACAGTCTTTAGCATAGTCAATGCGATCCTGTTCGTCTTGAAGAGTTAATTCACCGGTCATCACTCGTGTGCGCAAAAAAACAAAATAGGTATCGAGAGTATCAAACAAGCAATAATTATTAATCTCTTTTATCCGGTCCTGTAAAAAAAGTTCGTACACTTGGTCCCCAGAAATCTCCATTTTTCCAGGTTTTCCAAGCAATTTCGCTAATAAATTCAACCCGCCATTTAGTCGATAAGCTCCGTGATTGGTAAACCACTCAAACAGATCTATTGGCCCATTGTAGCGGTTGCGATTGGTTTGAATGTACTGTTTCAACGAAAATCCATATCGAAACGCCGCGAGTTCGAGCAACGGCATATCGAAAGATCGTCCATTGAAGGTGACTAGTTTTGCTTGGGGATAATTTAACGTAATCCCGTTCCAAAATTTGCGAACTATTTCAATAGGGCGAAATTGAGGAGCATCCAAGCAGGCAATACTTATCAACCGGAAATCCGAGCTGACGCGCAAAACCGCTATGGCCACTGGATACTGAAAACTCACGGGTAAAAAATCTGATTGATTCCAGGAAGTATCGCGAGCTTCGTTTTGCGCTTTTCGAACCGCTTCTTCAGTCGTTAATTGCTCATCAGGGTACTTAATCGATTTGATTAATTGGCCATCGGGCACACTTTCGGTATCGATGATTAGATAGGCTGTTTGGGGCGTTGTAGATACACCGCTAGAAGAACTTGATCGAACTTCTGAATTTATTCGATGTGTTGTTAATGAGTGCATAATTTCATTCTCTTGCTCAATTCATTCGATTACGTAATAGCAATTCCGTATTCTGATGCCAAAGAAAATCCTTGCGCCAGAGTTTACCTTAAATAAGGAATAGATCAATCAGTCTAAGAGCGGTTAATAACCATTATCTGATTATCGTAACCGAAGATAGTTGCTATGACAACTATACAGACCAAGCCGTTTTTCCAGATTTCGCTAGAATTTTACTGTTGTAATCGATATATCATCCCATCGAATGTGAAACGGATGATACATCGATTAAGGCGAACTAATTAATGATGGATCTGAAGATGTGAGCTGATTAAGCAATCATTCAGAAGAGCGTAAGAATTTTAGGGGGAAAAATCAAGGAATACCATGGAACAAAACACCAGTGAAACACAATCTGAATTACCTGATTCAAACAATTCCTCCAATAATAGCGAAAAAGGTGTTTCAACCGAAGGGCATCAGAATATTCCGCAGGTTAATCTTGATAGCGGGGATGCTTCAATAACTGCGATTGAAAATAAGAAGGCAAAGCGAGCCGCTCTCTTAATCGTATTTCTAGTTGTTGTCATCGATTTACTTGGTTTTGGAATCGTTTTACCATTATTGCCACGATATGCAGATGAAATTGTTCCTGCGGAAACCCCAAAAGCGATCAAAGGGATCATAACTGGCTCGATGTTATCTATCTTTTCAGCAATGCAATTCCTTTTTGCACCGATCTGGGGTCGCTGGTCGGATCGGGTAGGTCGTCGCCCTGTTCTGTTAATCGGGCTAATCGGTTCTGTCATATTTTATCTGTTGTTTGGATTGGTTTCGCACTATTTAATTACTGAAAATGCCTGGTTTGTTCTAGGGCTGATATTTTTAACTCGATTAGGGGCAGGGGTTTGTGGAGCAACTATTTCTACTGCTGCTGCGGTGGTTGCCGATTGCACGTCCAAAGAAAAGCGTGCCCACGGAATGGCATTGATCGGTGCTGCTTTTGGTATTGGGTTTACAGTTGGGCCGCTGGTCGCATTTGCCGCCTTGTCGATTTTCGATAAACATCTCGGCACCCCTGGATATACCGCATCGTTTTTATCTCTGCTCGCACTTATCATCGGGTACATTCGCTTACCAGAAACATTAACCACCCAGCCCGATGCCGCTCACCGCCGACGTTGGAAGTTTATGGAGTTATGGCAAGCTTTGAAACTTCCAACGATTGGCATCTTGATTATCTGCTTTTTCTTAGCTACCTTTGGATTTGCTAATTTTGAATCAACTCTTTCGAATTACACCAAACGAACTTTTCAGCTCACAGATCGGCAAAATTTCCTGGTTTTTGCTTATGTTGGTTTCGCTTTGATGTTTTCTCAAGGTTATCTCTATCGAAAATGTGTAAAGAAAATGAAAGAAGTCCAACTCATTCGGATTGGACTTGTTGGAATGTTCTCTGGGTTATTTAGTTTGGCCTTGTTGGCTCTTGTAGGCGAAGAAATTCCTATTTTCTTGGCAAAAATCTGGTTTGCAGCTGCTTTAGCTGTTGCTGTATTTGGTTTCGCTTTTCTGAATCCATCGATCAACTCCTTAATATCTAAATCAGCAGATCCTGCTCGACAGGGGGAAATACTGGGCATTACTCAATCCTTCTCCGCTCTGGCACGAATTCTTGGTCCGCTAATCGGTTTGGGACTCTTCGAGCTTGGGTTTCATCATATTTTGCCATATATCTTTGCCTCTCTATTGCTTTTCATCGTCTTGTTCCAACTACCAAAATTGAATCGGCAACCAGAACTATCGTAACATCCCTCCAGCATCCAGATTTCCAACAATAGCCTCATCGCCCTATTCTCATTTTGCTTGACGATTCCAGACTGCCAAATAGACACCACAAAGAATTGAGGCTCCGTTCATCTTGGCAGGGTAGATCAGGGAGAAGAGAGAATTGAATATTCGTAAATATCTATTTGATATAGCTTTATGATCAATAATTATTTGAGGCACGAAAGTTGCTGTTAATTCAAAACAAGATGGTTCATGAAAGGGATATTTTGGGATTAGAATCGAAGTCCATAATGAACTAATTAATAAATATTTGAAATATACTTCGTGCTTCGAAATAGATCGAGTCTTGACCCAGTTAGGTGGTTCTTCAGACTCAGTTAAACAATATTCGTTGTCGATTAAATCATTCGGATTGTTTAATGAACCACAAACGTAAATGTTAAGTTAAGATAGAGCGAAAAATAATTATAGAAGATTGTGATCAATCGAGCCTTAGAGAAATTTGGAGAAGGTAGAATGGGATTAAAGCCGTTAAGTGATCGCATTATTGTACGTCGTCAAGAGGCAGCAGAGAAGACTGCGGGTGGGATCCTTTTGCCTGATAATGCCAAAAATAAGCCTCAACGAGGTGTAGTTCTCGCGGTTGGCCCTGGTAAAACGTTGAAAAATGGCACCTGTCAGCCTTTACAAGTTAAAGCTGGCGATGTGGTGCTATTTACCGCTTGGGCAGGAGATGAATTTGAAGACCGATCTAAATCGGAAGATATTCTGATTATGCATGAAGAAGATGTTCTTGCTGTTTTGGAATAATCAATCGACACCCAGAAAATAAATCGTGAATCGGTTTGTTTGAGTCGGTTAAAAATCTGAATTTAGATGAGTGATTTACCTGGAAGTAGGGTTCCTTGAGTAGGGTTCCTTAAATA
The DNA here is from genome assembly GCA_021809185.1 of Planctomycetota bacterium. Taxonomy (GTDB): domain Bacteria; phylum Planctomycetota; class Planctomycetia; order Gemmatales; family Gemmataceae; genus JAKBAI01. The sequence goes on along the minus strand of JAKBAI010000086.1, from coordinate 15,549 downwards.
GGATTTCCAAGCAAATTCCGATCTACAAAGCCTATAAATTTAGGAAGCAAATAATTTGAACTTATGGGGAAGACCCTATAAACTTGTACCTTTAAATTTGTACTATTAATTCTGTACCATTTTGATTTTAATTGATTTTTTTAAGGAGCGCACATGAGTGCAAAACAGATTGCCTTTGATCAAGAAGCACGAGAAGCAATGCGGCGTGGAGTTTCCAAGCTGGCCAAAGCGGTGAAAGTAACCCTTGGTCCAAAAGGTCGCAACGTCATTATTCAGAAAAGTTTTGGTTCACCAACAGTAACTAAAGACGGTGTAACCGTTGCCCGTGAAATCGATTTGGAAGATAAATACGAAAATATGGGTGCCAGAATGGTTCGCGAAGTAGCATCGAAAACCTCCGATGTTGCTGGCGATGGAACTACCACCGCAACAGTTCTTGCCGAAGCTATTTATAACGAAGGTCTTCGAGCAGTTGTTTCTGGTGTCAACCCCATGCTGATGAAACGTGGTATGGAAAAAGCGGTTGAAGATATCAGTGGTAAGCTCAAAAGCATGGCCATTCCGGTCAAAAACGAAAAAGATCTACAAAATATTGCTACAATTGCAGCCAATAACGATCTCAGCATTGGCACGATTATCGCGCAAGCTATGAGCAAAGTAGGTAAAGATGGAGTTATCACTGTTGAAGAAGGCAAATCCACGGAAACGAACCACGAATTTGTTGAAGGAATGCAGTTTGATCGTGGCTATGTTTCTCCCTATTTTGTAACCAACCTCGAAACCATGGAATGTGAATTGGAAGATGCTTATGTTCTGGTTTACGAGAAGAAACTAACTTCTCTGCGCGATCTAGCCCCCATCTTAGAAAAGGCAATTATCCAACAAGGGAAACCGTTATTAATCATTTGCGAAGATGTGGAAGGGGAAGCACTCGCTGCCCTAGTCGTCAACAAAGTGCGTAATCCTGGTGCCTTCCGTTGTTGTGCCGTTAAGGCTCCTGGTTATGGTGATCGGCGTAAAGCCATGCTCGAAGATATTGCAATCCTTACAGGAGCAAGACCGATTTTTGAAGACCTCGGTATTAAACTGGAAAATGTTCAACTTACCGATCTTGGTCGAACCAAAAAAGTAAAAATCGACAAAGATAATACCACGATTATTGAAGGATCTGGCAAACGTGAAGCGATTCAAGCTCGTACAGCCTTGATCCAACGGGAATTGGAAAAGTCGACCAGCGATTACGATAAAGAAAAACTCAGTGAACGAATTGCCAAACTCTCCGGTGGTGTTGCGAAAATCAATGTCGGTGGTGCTACCGAATCCGAAGTCAAAGAGAAAAAAGCTCGTGTCGAAGATGCGATGCATGCTACTCGAGCTGCGAACTTAGAAGGGGTTCTACCAGGTGGCGGCGTTGCGTTACTCCGCGCTTCTTCTCAGATGAAACCTTCTGGCTTGACCCACGATGAAGAAATCGGATACCAAATTGTTGTTCGTGCTTGCAAATCACCTATCCGACAAATCTCTGAAAATGCTGGCGAAAATGGAGACGTTATCGCTAATAAAGTTCTGGAAAATTCGGAAATCAACTTCGGTTATGATGCCCGCGCGAACCGGTATTGTAACATGGTTGAAGAAGGGATTATTGACCCTTGTAAAGTTGTTCGAAGCGCCCTGCAAAATGCTGCGAGTGTTTCTACTCTCCTATTAACCAGCGATGCCTTAGTTGCTGAAATTCCGAAGGATGAAAAGAAACCAGCAGGTGGTCCAGGCGGTGGCGGTTATGACGATATGTACTAAACTTAAATTACTACCTAAGTAACTTCTAAATAACTACTAAGTAACGACTCTAGCGGACTAATTTCACTCTAATATTTATAGTTGAAATTAGTCCGCTTTTTTAGTTTTCGATGATTTTCGAAAAATGATTTGCTTTTTAATTTAGACCTCTATCTAATCGGTGCTGGATATATCACTTCATCTCCCTTAGCATCATATTTATTTAGATCTGATCTCATTTTAATAGTTAATCCAAATTAAAGATTCATTGTCCTTTTTGACGAATTATCAATTAAGTTATCTTTTTAATATTCTTTAGAGCAAATAACTATTCAAACAAATAATACTAATATTTATTCAAATTTATGGTTGTCATATCATTTGATAATTGAAAAATAAAGATTTTCGAATTATCAACAAGTAAAATCATTTTTTCATGAAAGCCATTTGCTCCATTTGAGTTTACCCACAAATATTCTAGGATTGAACATAAATTACATTCTGAATTTGAGCAATCCATAAAATATTATTAGGATAAGAAAATGTTACCCCACACAGGACGGGTCAGTTTTTCGTTAGGTCTCGTTTCGTCATTGATCATCGTTTCTTCCCTGATAAATCTCACTAACCTATTTCGATTGAATGAAGCCCGTGAATGGGAGACTCATTCTGATGAAGTTATAACAAAATTAGAAGATGTTTATGCAACCTTTCAGAAATCTGAGACGCTTTATTACAATATTTGTATGAATAACAATCTGGTACCAACGCTCGAACCAGTTGAAGAGAAACCACCGTTAGAATTTCAACAGATAATGGCTATCCTGGAAACAGAAATCGAATATCTCGGTAATTTCGTGGTGGATAATCCGATTCAAGTGACGATTGTTTCCAAAATAAAAGAGACCTATTTGAAATTGAGTAATCAATGGGGTGAGGGGATAAGATATTCAAGGAAAGAGGGATCAATCGCTTGGTTGAGTGAAATGTGGTTGATCGATCAGAAATATATGAATATAATTCAGAGTAGTGTCGATCAGTTCCGAAATAACGAAATCAAGTTGTTAGATAAGCGAAAAATGTCAGCAGCCCGGTTCTATTTGATTAGCCAGGGATCGATCTTAGCGAGCGCGGTGTTGGGACTGGTAGCGGTATTTGTTGCCTACTATTTTTTCAAAAATCATCTGGTTAGCGCGAGAACGGCAGAGAAAGATTTGCGTGACCGAGAGCAGCGCTACCGATTTTTGACAAACGCGGTACCCGTCATGCTTTGGAGCACCTATGCCAATGGGGCTTTCGATTATGGAAATGATCAGTGGAAACAGTATGTGTCGTGCGGCGAGGGGGACAATGAACTGCCAACATGGGAACAATTACTTCATCCTGAAGAGCGGGACAGGATTATCCAGTCCTGGCAGCTCGCCTTGCTAACCGGCGCCACTTTCCAGTCCGAAGGGCGGCTCAAACGCGGCAAGGATCAAAGTTACCGCTGGCATTTATTACGAGCAGTTCCTAGGCAAATCCACAACGGCACGATTGTGCAATGGATTGGCACCTGCGTCGACATCGATGAGCAGAAGCGAATCAATGAAGATTTAGCGCAATTAAATGCGCATTTAGATGTTCGAGTTTTGGATGCTACGGAAGAATTACGCAAGCAGACATTTTTCCTCAATTCGGTTCTAAACAATATGGCGGAAGGTTTGATGGTGGTCGATTGCAGTGGCAAATGCCTTTTCAGCAATCCTGCTGCCAATCGCTGGTTCGGCACCAGATTCGAGCAACAGCTATGGCCCGAATGTGTTTCCGACTTACGCTTTTATCAGGGGGACTTGCTAGAAGAATGTACCGTTCATCAGCTGCCGCTGTCCCGGGCTATCCAAGGGGAAGAGAGCAAAGATTGTGAAATTTACATTACCAATCCTTCGCAAACCGATGGCATCTGGTGCAGTTGCAATGCGGTGCCTCTGTACGATGAAAAGGACAACATTTTTGCAGGTCTAGTTGTTTTCCGCGATATTACCGAACATAAACTTACTCAGCAAAATTTACTTAAAGCCAAAGAAATGGCCGAACTGGCTAATCAAGCAAAATCGCAATTCTTAGCCAATATGAGTCACGAAATCCGCACTCCTATGAACGGCATCCTTGGGCTGACCGAACTGGTTCTCGATTCGGAGTTGACAACGGGGCAACGTGATTTCTTATTGTCGGTCAAACAATCCGGGGAATCTCTTTTACATCTGATCAACGATATTCTTGATTTCTCCAAGATAGAAGCAGGCGAGTTGACTCTGCATCCTTGCGACTTTTCTCTGCGCGATAGCATTGCTGATATCCTCAAACCGCTAGCACTTCGCGCTCATCGCAAAGGATTAGAATTGGTTTATCATATTCCCCCCGATGTCCCCGATCTTATCCATGCCGATTTGGATCGGCTCCGCCAAGTGATAGTCAATCTGGTTGGCAATAGCATCAAATTCACAGAAAAAGGGGAGATTATTCTTTCAATTCAATGCGTAAAAAAAGGGGCACCTTGTTTACTGCATTTTTCTGTCAAAGATACCGGTATCGGCATTCCAAGCGACCATTTGCAATCGATTTTTTCTCCGTTTGTCCAGGTCGATGGCTCTCTGACACGCAAATTTGGTGGTACCGGTCTTGGGCTTTCTATTTCTAGACAGATCGTAGCAAAAATGAGCGGGCAAATCCAAGTCGACAGTGTTGTCGGAAAAGGAAGCGAATTCTTTTTCACTGTTCCGATTTGGACTGGGACCACTCGATGCCAAGAGGGTCATGAACTCGACCTGATCGACCTCTCCGGCCAGCGCGTTCTCGTTATCGATGATAACACGACGCATATGAAAATCATGGATGAGTTGATTCGGAATTGGGGCATGGAAGCTATCCTTTGCGATCGCACCTCAGATGCTTTGGAATTATTGGCCAAGGCTAATGCAACCGGAGATTTTTATTCCTTTATTCTCTTGGATGAAGTGATGCCCGATTTGAACGGCATCGAGCTGATCCAGATTATACTTCAAGTTCTCCCCAAGTCCTCTCGACTCATTGTCCTTTTATCTTCTTTAACACCTCTCGAAACGATCGATTTTTGTCGCCAACAAGACAATGTTCGCTGGCTTTCCAAACCTGTAAAGCATTCCGATTTGCTCGAGACGATGCAACAATTAAAGCTCTCGGTAGGTAAAGAACTTAAGCAGAATGGATCGATCGAGCAGAATTTTCCCTCGGAACGTCCACGGAAACAAAGAAAAGCGGACACGGAAACTGCCCAATTGCTGCCCAGTTTGCGACCGCTGAAAATTCTTGTCGCTGAAGATAACCCGATCAACCAGAAGGTCATTAGCCAGTTCTTAACTCGCAAAGGGCATGAATTATTTATTGCCGAAAACGGTCTACGGGCTATCGAACTATTCGAACATACCCAGATCGATCTGATTTTGATGGATATTCAGATGCCTCAGGTAGATGGGTTGGAAGCGACTCGGGTCATCCGCACTCGCTATGGCCAGCGCGGCCAGAATATTCCGATTATCGCTTTGACTGCACATGCTCTTCAAGGGGATCGGGAACGTTTTTTGAATGAAGGAATGAATGGGTACGTTACTAAACCGATCAACAGCAAACTTCTTTTCGAGGCCATTGCAGAATGTTTGCCTCTGGCAGTTTGTTCTTCAGCTGAATCGGCACCTATAAGATTTGATCAAAAATCGATTATTCCTGTTGATAATACCCAATCGGAGATGTCCGATTCTCGCCACGAATCAGTCTCTCCAGTAACGTTATCCGAACCCGAATTCTCTTCGGCTTGTCCCGGCTCCGCTTCCGATTTCGACCGCGAAATTTTTGATGCCGAGGTTCTGTTACACCGGCTTGGTAACGATCAAGATCTATATTTAGAAATTATCGAAATGTTCCAGAAGGATCAGCATGGTTGGTTTGATGAACTTCAGTTAGCGGTAACCCATCAGGATTACTCTGCTTTGGGGAAAATAGCGCATACTCTGAAAGGGACTCTCGGTAACTTAAGCGCGACTCGTGCTGCCCAAACTGCTCAACAGTTAGAAAAATCGGCTTCCTTGCGCAGTTCAGAAAACCTGGAAAGTTTGATCGCTCAATTCAAAAACGATTTGCACGAACTGTTGCATGTGATGACTCGTTCTATTAGAGAAATAAAATCTCTAGCGAAAGTATAGGCACCTTCGATGAAAATTCTTGTTGCAGATGACGATCCAATCTCCCAGCGCATGCTCCAGGGGATCCTGGTTAGTTGGGGCTATGAAGTGATCACCGTCAATGATGGGGACAACGCTTGGAAGGTATTACAAGCAGAGGATGCCCCTTCGATGGCAATCTTGGACTGGATAATGCCCGGGAAGGATGGCAAATCGATCTGCCAAGCGGTCCGTAAACTGCGCAAGGAACGCTATTACTATCTGGTCCTGGTAACTTCAAAATCGCAAAAGGCAGATATTATTCAGGGGCTAGAAGCCGGGGCCGATGATTATCTGTCCAAACCTTATGACCCTCTTGAACTCAAAGCCCGTCTTATCACTGGCCGCAGGATTCTAGATCTGCAAGAACAGCTTATCTCCACACGGGAAGCCTTACGATACCAGGCCACGCGCGATCCGCTTACACAAGTTTGGAATCACCGGGCGATGATGGAACTATTTGATAAAGAAATTGAACGCGCCCAGCGGCAAAAATCTCCTCTTGGTCTCCTCATTGCTGATCTCGATCACTTTAAAAAAGTCAACGATACCTACGGGCATTTAGCAGGGGATGCCGTCCTATGTGAGGCTACGAAACGTTTTACCAATGCTCTACGACCTTACGATCTACTAGGCCGTTATGGGGGGGAAGAGTTTATTATTTTATTGCCTAATTGCGATTTTGCGAAAAGTTATTCGGTGGCCGAGCGCGTTCGCTTGGCGATTTCCTCGAAACCTGTCCTTTATCAGAATAAAGAGATTTCTATTAGTTCCAGTTTTGGTGGAACGATCTATGGCGCGCAAAGTGCTACGGAACCCCATGCCCTAATTTTAGAGGCAGATACTGCACTTTATCAAGCTAAAAATGAGGGCCGAAATCGAGTTGTTTTTTTGAAGCAGCATTGATCGTATTCTGATGATTCAGTTGATTGTTTATTCCTATTTTTAAGATTCTTGAAACTAAGATTCCTAATACGACGAATGAATCAACTATAGATGGGATTTTGCAGAGATTACCCGTAGCATAAATGTAAATTGATTACGAGTAAAATGATTAGATTAGGCAAAGAAAAATCATATTCTTTTCAATTGATTCTTTTAATCAAAACAAGACAGTGTCAATAATGTCCCCATCTTGTTTTGATTTCCTTAACCATAATAACGAATATAACAGCTAACCAATTGGCAAACGAATCCATTATTTTTTAGCTTCCTGGACTTTAGCCAATACCTTCTTAATGATTCGATCTTCATACTTTTTACGGCGTTTTTCCCGTTTCTTTTTCAAAACCCCCGCTGGATTTCCCATATTCATTTTCCTTTAAATTTTTAGATAGTTTTGTTCATAAACAACTATAATTCTAGAAACTTTTATATAAATGGAAAGGCCGAAATTCAATCGTTATCCGTTTCTCAGCTATTTTTGATGAAACGGATAACACAAAGTTTGGAATATTACCAGAATCGTAATCGGTCAAGTGGTTAGCTCGAAATGAAAAAGACTCGAATTTCCCATTTTGTTTAGACTTTTTGTAGTTGGAAACAATTTCGATCATACGGCTATGAGTACGTATCATCTGGTCAACGAGTGAAGAACTCGACACTAGAATCGTGGTGGTTGAAATTAGCATCAGGAATTTTTTGCTGGAAAATGGAGTTTGGAATTTAGAATCGATGCTATTTGTTCATTTCTTGATTTTTGGGAGTGGATTGATTTTGTTCCGTTTTATCCAGCTCGCGGAGTCGATCAGCTTTTTGCTTGTCCCCTTTGCTATCATAGAATTGAATGAGGCGATTACGTGCTTCCTGGACATTCAATTTTAAATTCGATTGAGTTGCGGACGGCAAGAGAGCGATTCTAGCCACTAATTCTTCATAGCCCTGTACTAAATAAGGCTCCGCTTCCTTGAATTTCATTTGCAACATTAAACTTTCTCCGAGCATGGATTTGATGGAAGCGGTGCTGAAGTTATTTGGCATTCGTCTACTGCGCATTTCATAACAAACACGCAATATTTTTTCTGCCTTCTCGTATTCTTTTGCTTTGAGGTAAATATAACCCATTCCTAATTGTGCATTATTTACGTGTGGATTGTCATTCCCATTTTGAGCCTGAATATAATTCAGATAATCGAGATGATAGGGAATGGCCTTTTTTGCTTGGCCGTTCGCGGTGTAAGCTGAGGCGAGATTGGCTTTGGCGTTGAGAACCTTTATATGATTCTTGCCAAGTTGACTTTGAAAGCACTGTAAGCAATCTTCAAAAAGAGGAATGGCACGATCGCTTTGCTTATTTTTCTGATAAGCGATAGCAAGATTGAAGAGGGTATCGCAGGTATGAAGATTATTTTTCCCTTGGTGTCGTTGCATGATTTGAGAACATTTTTCTAAAAGGGGGATTGCTTTTCCGAGTTGACCAGCATCACGATAACTCACGGCCAGATTATTCAACGTTGCCAGCGTACTGGGGTGTTCTGGGCCGAACTTCTTTTCTTTGAGTTTCAGGCAATCTTCAAAAATAGTGATGGCTCGTTTGACCTGGCTATCGGCCTGGTATTCAGCGGCAAGATTACTCAAAGTATTTAGAGTACTAGGGTGATCTTTACCGAGAATTTTTTCTTTGAGAGCCAAACATTTTTCATTCAAAGAAATGGCTCGTTTGAGATCTTTATTTTCCTGATAGGCAAGGGCGAGATTACTCATGCAGGTCAGGGTTTTTGGATTGTTGATACTCAGAAATTGCTCGTGAAGAGCTAACGATTTTTCTAAGAGTGGGACAGCTCGTTTTAGATTGCCGGTATCTTGGTAGGCTAAGGCCAGATTATTCAGTGTTCCCATCGACACCGACTGATTTACCTGGTTGAATTTTTCCTCGACTTTCAGACAATCTTCTAAAATCGTAATCGCTTTATTTGGTTGACCACTATCTCGATAAGCTAGGGCAAGAATATTCAAGATATCGATGCTATTTTGATGAGTTTTGCCCCATTTTTTAAAATGGAGTTGGGCACATTCCTCGCCAAGGTGAATGGCTTCTTTATACTGACCATTATCTTTGCTGGCCCAAACGAGGTAGAAAAGGCAATTAATCGTTTGCTCGTTATCTTTACCTAGTTTGAGAATGAGATTTTTGTACATTTTGTCGAGCATATCATGCGCAGCTTGGTATTTGCCAAGGCTCAGCAGGGTGATCGCTAATTTGATTTTTAGTTTAGCAACAATCTCCGGGTTACCGCGTTCCTCCTCCCTATTGAGTTTGCTAACGATTTGTTCGAGACGGGCAACGATTTGTTGTTTTAATTCATCTCCGCTAATCTCATTCCGAGGCTGATAGTTCGCGTAATCAGAAATTGCAATCAGCGAACTGATAATTTCAAAACCGCGTTCCATCTGTTCGAGATTTTTTTCTGTTATCGATTTTTGCGATTCGGCGATTTTTCTTTGTTTTTCGGTTTCGATCCGTTCTTTATCGGCAATTTGTTTTTGCTTTTCTGCTTCGAGTTTTTGCGATTCGGCGATCTGTTTTTGTTGAAGCGCTTCGAGTTTCTGAATTTCTGCTTCTGTGCGTTGTTTATCAGCGATTCGTTTCTGAATTTCTGCTTCCGTGCGTTGTTCCTCAGCGATTCGTTGCAGATTTTCGGCTCTATTTTTTTGTTCGATGGTTTTTTGCTGTTGCCAGACCATTAAGAGGGTAGTGAGGCCTAGCGAGATCATTACAGTGGCGGCAAGCCCGAAAGGCCAGCGGTGTTTTTTAACGATTTTGCGAAATTGATAGAACTTTGAAGGGGGATGAGCGAAGATAGCTTCCCCGTCCAGATAGCGTTGGAGATCCGCTGCGAATTCAGCGGCAGAAGCGTAACGATGATTGCGGTCTTTAGCCAGAGCTTGCTGGGTGATCCAGTTTAATTCGCCGGCGAGATAACCTCGCAGTTTATGCGGTTCCAAGCGCCGATTTTCTCCGATCGATTGGCAGCAAGATTCGGAGATCAATTCCATCAGATTGCAAGTTTCCCCTTTTTCAATGAGTTGTAATCCAGAGATAAAGTCGATATTTCTGAGTTTGTCGCGCAGCGGAGTGGTGCCGGTAAGTAATTCGCAAAGAATAATACCTAGAGCATAGACATCGGAACGTGTATCAATATCTTGATTACCCCGATTAGCCTGTTCCGGACTCATATATTCCAGAGTACCAAAAATGCCATCGGGCATATGCAGTTTTGTTTCATCCATGAGCAAGTTATCGCGCGTCGCTTTGGCCACACCAAAATCGATGATTTTCGCCAAAGCTTTGCCATCATAAAGACCAACAAGAATATTGGAGGGCTTCAGGTCGCGATGAATAATCCCTTTTTGATGGGCATGTTGAACCCCCTGGCAAACGGTAATGAATAGTTCGATACGTTTGCGTAAAGAGAGTTTTTGTTCATCCGCATACTGAGTGAGTGATCGGCTTTCGGGGATTAGCTCCATAACGAAAAACGGTTCGCCACTGTGAGCACTCCCCGCATCGAGAACCTTGGCGATTTGAGGATGATCCATCAAAGCTAAGGTCTGTTGTTCCGCTTGAAATCGGCGGAGCATTGAATGAGAGAGGATATCGGATCGGATTAATTTGAGGGCAACCGAGCGTTTTACCGGTTTCCATTGCTGGGCCAAATAAACCGTTCCCATTCCCCCCTCGCCAATTATTTTTATGAGTTCGTAAGGACCGATTATCTCCAGCGGCTTGGGCATGGAAGGAACTGATTTGGTCTGATAAAGAGCGACATCCATAGTGTTGCGCTCATCTTCCGGGTTTTTTTCGGCAGCGGCTTTGGCGCAAGCAATCCGGATCTGTGGATCATATACGGTGGCTTTGGGTTCGGAATCATCAGATATGGGACCGATCGGATGATCTGGGTTAGGTAGAATAGGGTTTGAATCTTGCATCGCGAATTCTCAAAAAATCCATCATTTCCTAAAGGAATTAAAGCTTGAAATATTTATTGTTTAACTCATGGATTAAGTAAATTTTCGAATCAATGAGTGGAGTAAATATCCTTCGTTTCATTTAAAAAGATTTCTTCACTGATTATTTTAGAGTAGAAAGAGGAGTTCAACCAGTTCAAGACAGGGATTTATTTGATTTTTTGACTTCATGAAAACAAGGCTCTGTGAACATGAAGTCGAGGCAGAGAGATTATAACTAAAGAATCGAAAGTTATTTTCGAAGTTGATCCGCTTTTTCTTTCTCCCCTTTGGCTTCATACAATTCAATAAGCCGATCACGGGCCTCTTGAATGCGAATTCGATCCAGAGGCACGAGCAGATCCTGTTTCGCTAACAAACCTTGGTAACCTTGGATCAATAACGGTTCCGCTTCCTTCAGATTTTTCTGTGCCAGTAAACTGCCCCCCAGCAGACTCTTGGTGTTATCGAGAAGCCAAGATTCTTTTAGCTTTGATTGTCGTAATTGCAAACAGATCCTGAACTGATTTTCCGCTTTTGCATATTTTTTCATTTTCATATACGTGTAGCCTAGAAAGGCCTGTTCCGAAGCGATTTGTAATTCGTCTCTATCCGGTTCGCTTTGCAAAGAGGCTAAACAATCTTCTAAAAGCGCAGCAGCTCGTTGTTGTGTCCCGGCCATGAGATAAGCAATTACCAGATTATTCAAAGTTGCGAGCGTGTCCGGATGTTTTTGGCCAAGACTATCGTTTTTGAGTTCGAGGCATTTTTCTAGAAGGGGGATAGCTCGACTCAACTGGCCAGAATCTCGGTAAATAAGTGCGAGATTGTTTTGTACATTCAGGGTATCAAGATGATCTTCGCCATGATTATGGATTTTAACTTCCCAAAATGCTTCTAGAATCGGTAGCAATTGTTTGTTTTGGCCACTTGATTGATAAGCATAAGCGAGATTAGTGAGAGTTTTCTCTGTATCGGGATGAAATTTGCCGAGCTTTTGTTTTTGTAGAGTCCAGCATGTTTCCAATATCGAAATCGCTTTGGAAAGATTATTGATTTTTAGATAGGCAATCCCGAGCTGATTCATCGAGTCGAGAGTAAGGGGATTGTCTTTGCCTAGCGATTGTTGCCGGAGGGCAAGACAATCCTCAAAAAGGGGAATCGCTTTTTGTAACTGATTGGTATGACGATACGCTTTACCGAGTTCATTCATAATAAGCAGTGTATCTGGGGAAGTTTTGCCGTATTTTTGTTGGCGGAGTAATAAACATTCTTCTAAAAGGGGTATTGCTCGATCCGATTGATTTAACATTTGATAATTGGCGGCAAGATTACTTAGAGCAAGGCTTACCTGAGAATCGTCCTTGCCCAATTTCTTTTTCATTGGTGGTAAACATTTTTCTAGAAGTTCTGTAGATTTTTTCAAATGATTCGCTTTTTGATAAGCAATCGCGAGATTGTAACAGGTATTTAAGGTATTGATATGATCGTTCTCCAGTTTTTGTTGGCGGAGGAATAGACATTCTTCGAAGAGAGAAATCGCCATTTGCATTTGCCCATCTTGCCCCAAAGCTAACGCCAGATTATTGAGGGTGGCTAGGGTACTTGGATGATCTTTGCCAAGTTTCATTTGCGAAAGCTTTAGGCATTTTTCGAGTAATGGAATCGTTAAATCCAAGCGATCGATTGCTTGATAGCCCGAAGCGAGATGGTCCATCGATATTAGCGTATCGGGATGATCCTGGCCCAGTGTTTCTTTGAAGAGAGCAAAACATTCTTCTAAAATAGAAATCGCGCGTTTGGTTTGGCCATCCTTGATATAAGAGATACCCATATTATTCATCAAAATTATGGCAGCGGGGAGTCTTTTTTGAACTTGTTGCAGAGCTTGCGGGTAATATTGCTCATAAAGTGCTATTGCTTTTTTATTTTGATCATCCATTTCATAAGCTCTGGCCAGATTAGAAACAGTTATTAAAAAATTGGGGAACTCTTCTCGATTTTTCTCTTTTCTGATTGTCAAACAATATTCATAAAGCGGGATGGCACGTTTTACCTGCAGATCTGTTTGATACGCAACTGCAAGATTATTCATCGCCGTTAAGGTCTGATCATGATTTACCCCTAGTTTTTTTTGGCAAAGCTGTAAACAGTCCTCGCTCGTTTTGATCGCTTTTTGATTTTGTCCATCGGCTCGGTAGGCCCAACCAAGATAAAGTAGAGAACGGATGGCCTGTTCGTTATCTTTGCTGAGTTTGTTTTCCAGATTCTTGTTCATTTTTTGGAGCATTTCCAAAGCCAGATGATGTTTACCCACCAAGAGAAGTGTACTAGCCAGGGTGTTTTTCAGATTGGCGATCATTTCCGGGTTTCCGAAATTCTCTTCGCCATCGAGTTTGGTGATTACCTGTTCCAAACGCCCCGAGATTTGCTTCTTTAATTCTTCCCCACTGATTTCATTTTGCACATTTTCATTACCGGCATTTGCTAATAAAGAACTTAGAATATCAAACCCTCGAATCATCTGTTGCAGATTTTGTTGGGCTTTCTTTTTTTGCTCTTCGGCGTTCTGCCTTTCCTTCTTTTCTTGAGTAGCCACTATTTCTAATCTTGCTGCTGTTTTATCCAGCTTTAAGGCGGTGTTTTGCCATTCGTAAGCAAAGTCATCGGCAATTTTCTTTTGTTCAAGGGTTTTTTGCTGTTGCCAAAACATAAGCATGGAAAAGGAAAAAAGCAGAACCATGACGGTGAGCGCCAAACCAAATGGCCAACGGTGTTTGCTCACCAATTTGCGAAAATGATACATTCTAGAAGGGGGGTGAGCGCTAACCGCTTCCCCACCGAGATAGCGTTGTAGATCGGTAGCTAATTCGATAGCAGAAGTGTACCGTAACTCCCGTTCTCGTGACAGAGCTTTTTGAACAATCCAGTTCAATTCCCCTGTCAAATAGCTGCGTAATTTTTTCTGGTCGCTCTGTCTAAATTCTGCCACCGACTGCCAAGAAGATTTGTCGAGCAAGGTGATTAGATTGCTGATGTCACTGCGCGCAATGATCTGTAAGCTAGGCAAGAATTCGAGTCCCTGTAATTTGCTTTGGTTGGGGGTGGTGCCGGTGAGCAGCTCACATAAAATGATGCCAAGGGCATAGACATCGGAACGGGTATCGATATCGGCATCCCCCTGAGCCTGTTCGGGACTCATATATTCGAGGGTGCCGATAACTCCCCCCACCGTGGTTTGTTTATTCAGACCGTGGAGTAAATTATCGCGAGTCGTTTTGGCAATTCCGAAATCAATGATTTTAGCGATCGGCTTACCATCGTATTGCCCAACAAGAATATTCGAAGGTTTCAAATCGCGATGGATGATCCCCTTCTGATGAGCATGCTGCACCCCTTGGCATACCGATATGAATAGTTCAAGACGTTGATGGATGGTGAGCTGTTGCCGATCCGCAAAAGTGGTGAGCGGGAGACCATCCGGGATGAGTTCCATCACCATATACGGCTCGCCCATTCGGGAAGTCCCCGCATCGAGAACCTTGGCAATTTGTGGATGATCCATCAAAGCGAGCGTTTGCATTTCGAGCTGAAACCGTTGATACATCGAGGAAGCCGCGATATCCGCTCGGATCAGTTTTAATGCGACCGAGCGTTTAACCGGTTCTGATTGTTGCGCTAGGTAAACACTCCCCATTCCCCCTTCCCCGATCACTTTGATCAACTCATAAGGGCCAATGAACCCTAAATCACGTGGGGCATTTCCTTGCGAGAAAATTGTTACATTTCTAGTTTTAATATCATTTTGAAGAACGATTTTATCTGGGGAAAAACTTTCAGGAGATACCGGAACGATTTCATCGTTCTGTGTCGGAAGATAAGGGGAATGGTTCAAAGAAGAAATAATTAAATCATCGAATGACGAAGAGGATTGAACAGAAGGAGTCATTATCTTGCTCTCGATCAAGCATAAATCATTAAAATTCGAAATTTACCACAAATCATATATCGAAAATCTTTCTGATCAGATTCAAATATAGATTAGACCAATTTTCGTTCATATAAACACTTTATCGAATACTATAGAACGAATTTTGATATATGTAAAACTTTGCTGATTCTTTGTTCTAATTTTGTGAAGATTACTAACCAACGGATACTGCTCCATATTAAATAGGACCACGGAGGAAACAAGGATTGGTCGCAGATAGGGGGATGTTGGCGGGTAGGATGGACATCTTTAAATTCTAGCCACGGAAATTCACGGAAATCACAAACGGGCACTCCTCAATGGCTATACTGGTTCTATCAGATGTTTAACGCTGAGTCGGGATGGCAAAACTCTAATCACCGGATCTTGGGATAACACCGCCCGCATCTGGGATTTAGCTCCACCTCCGAAATCTGTGCTCAGCTCTACTGTACCCAAGAAATAACGGAGAAGTCGCAGACTTTATCACCTCTGCAATGATTTTGTCGATCTCTTTCATTATCGATAGGATTTGCTATATTAAATATGATTATCATCGATGATTAAACTGAACTTGACGATGACTCCACTAGGAATTTTACATGGATCCGCTCTTTCGTT
>JAKBAI010000331.1 GCA_021809185.1 Planctomycetota bacterium | reverse complement strand
CAAGAACTATGCTAGAACAAATGAATACAAAATCGATCCTTGAATCCGATGATCATTCCATTTATCAACTTCAGAGCCGTGCCAAAGGGGTAGATGGGGAATTGCCTCTAAGTGAGGAATTACTGAGGAATTCACCTTCGGGCGATTTATTCGGTTGGTCGCAAAATGTTGGCATGGGATTGAATCCTTCGTTACTAGGACGGAAAGAGTATTTGATTTTGTCTACTCACGGGGGGTTGCGTGGATCGCAAGGAGAAGCGATCGCCTTGGGTTATCATTCCGGGCACTGGGAAGTAGGATTACTGGTTAAACAATCCGCAGAGGAGTTTCAGGCTTTGGGGATGATACCGTTCGCGGGGGCGTGCACCGATCCTTGTGATGGTCGTACCCAGGGAACTCCCGGTATGTTCGATAGCTTACCATATCGCAATGATGCCGCGATGGTATTCCGACGATTAATTCGCTCTTTACCTACTCGTAGCGGAGTTCTCGGCATTGCTACTTGTGATAAAGGCTTACCAGCGATGATGATGGCCTTGGCTGGAATGCATGATCTACCAACGGTACTTGTACCTGGGGGGGTGATGTTGGCCAGTGATGGGCATGAAGATACCGGCAAGATTCAAACCATCGGTGCTCGTTTTGTTCATAACGAAATTACTCTGAAACAAGCGGCAATCGAGAGCTGCCATGCCTGCGCTTCCCCTGGCGGAGGCTGCCAGTTTCTAGGAACCGCTGCTACTTCCCAAGTGGTGGGGGAGGCATTGGGATTATCGCTTCCTCATTCCGCGTTGTCCCCTTCGGGGCAATCGATCTGGTTAGATCTAGCGAAGCGATCCGCACGCGCCTTAGTCAAACTGAGTCTGGCAGGGGTCACGACAAAAAAGATTTTGACTCCAGGAGCTTTTCGCAATGCTCTTGCGGTCCATGCCGCGTTTGGTGGTTCAACGAATCTGGTTCTTCATATACCCGCTATTGCTTTTTACGCTGGGGTGGATCGCCCAACGATTGATGATTGGATCGATATCAATCGCCGCATTCCGCGGATTGTTGATGCTCTTCCCAACGGTCCAGTTGGTCATCCTACCATTCAGGTATTTTTAGCGGGAGGGGTTCCTGAGGTGATGTGTTATTTGCGCGAGCGCAATCTGCTCGATCTCCATGTTCTCACCGCTTCAGGACAAACGCTCGAGCAAAATCTGGATTGGTGGCAAAAATCGGAACGGCGAAAACGTCTACGCGATTATCTTTTTGAAAAAGATGGCATCGACCCCGATGATGTGATCATGTCTTTTGAACGTGCCAAACAGAAAGGGATAACTGCTGCATTGACCTTCCCCAGAGGGAATATCTGCCCAGATGGTTCCATTATCAAATCAACGGCTATTGATCGGTCTCTGATCAATGAATCAGGGTGTTATCACAAAATTGGCCCCGCTCGAGTTTTTACTTCCGAACAATCTGCGATCCAGGCGATAAAAGGGACCGGGTCAAATCCGATCAAACCGGGTGATATTCTTGTACTATGTTGCCGAGGACCAATGGGATCCGGTATGGAAGAGATTTATCAGATTACTTCAGCTCTTAAACACCTTTCTTGGGGCAAACAGGTTGCGGTTATTACCGATGCTCGTTTCAGTGGTGTTTCAACAGGAGCCTGTATCGGCCATGTTTCACCGGAGGCCTTGGCAGGGGGACCGATCGGTAAATTGCAAGATGGTGACCAGATTCAAATCTCGATCGATTGTGTCCATCTCGATGGTTCGATCGATCTTGTTGGGACCGATTCTATTGTCTATGGGAAAGAATGGGGGAGTCGAGAATTGTCCCAGCGACCATCGAGAAAAGATCTAGCTCCAGACCCTCAACTATCCGATGATACAAAATTGTGGGCACTTTTGCAAAATGCCAGTGGGGGTATTTGGTCGGGTTGTGTATATGATTTTAACATGCTTCATCAAAAATTGTCTCCCTGATTACTTGCCACGTTCAACTCTCGAAGGCCTTCGCAATGAAGGCCTATCTTCTCCCTAATCGAATGAATCGTACCCCCTTCAAAGGGGGAATCGAGTCGAGTAAGTCTCGACCTGACAAGTCGAATTCCAAGTTGAAGGACAAGGTCTAATTCTAAGTTGAAAGACAAGGCGAGTGGTAAACTTACTGGTTCTAATCTCAGCGAACACTTTTCTGGTGACTAGATCCTTGCTTAATATCTGCCAGATTCGCTGAAAAACTCACCAAAACAGATTAGCTGAATAGAAGATTCTGTGTCCGCGATCGAAGCTTAAAGAAAGAATCTTTTCCTCACGTAACGACTTCTTCGCACTGCTGAGTAGTGGATCTCGAAGAAATACTTCGTAAATCTGTTGAATCGAAGCTTTCAAACTACAAAGCTGGAGAAGAAAATGATTGACTCGAGATCTATCTCTTCCCATAGCTATCTCTTCCCATCATATCCCGGTAACGGTTACACCCAAAAGGATTTGATTCTTAACAAGTACTGAATTCTTCAACAAATAATCTTTAAAATAACTCGGGATCTTGAAATCAATTTGATTTCGAAGACAATATCGGTGGTGTTGTTTTCGAACTTTTGAAATAGTTAGTCACCATAAAATTCACAACTCATTTTTAAGGAGAAGCGATGAAAACAAGGTGGAGTATTGCTTTATTATTGGCAATCCCTTTACTGTGCTGGTCGAATCCAGAGCGTAGTCTTGGACGAGATGAAAAAACAGGAGTCGAATCTAAAACGAGCAAACCAGCGCTGGTTCTCGATGTCTGGCCTGGAAAACCACCAGGGGAAATGGGGAAAATCGATGAAGAAAAAATAATGATGCCAAAAGATAATGCTAAAAACCCTGTTACTAGAATAACCAATGTTACTCAACCAACTTTAACCGTTTTTCGCCCAAATCCAAAATTGGATACGGGTGCAGCAGTTTTGATCGCTCCAGGAGGGGGATACTCGATTTTGGCTTGGGATCTAGAAGGATTGGAAGTGGCACAATGGTTGAATTCCATCGGTGTAACTGGAATTGTTTTGAAGTATCGAGTGCCGCGGCGGCCTGGAAGCGATAATAAAAAGTTTCCTATTCAACCGTTGATGGATGCCCAACGGTCGCTCCGACTAATTCGAAGCAAAGCAAAAGAGTGGCATTTAGATCCTAATCGAATCGGGATGCTCGGATTCTCCGCGGGTGGGCATTTAACTGCCGTTTCTGCAACTCGTTATAAAACTCCTTCGTATGATAAAATTGATTCCGTCGATGAATTCAGTTGTCGACCCGATTTTGCGGTTATGGTCTATCCGGGGGGACTGATCCAAGGAGCAAAAAATGAACTCAAAAGTGAAATTCCTGTAAGTGCTGAAACACCAAAATGCTTTTTTGTCCATGCGCAGAATGATCCTGGGAAGTGTGACAACAGTATTGCTATGTTTCTAGAACTAAAAAAGATGAAAGTCGATTCGGAATTGCATATCTATACCAGTGGTGGGCACGGTTTTGGGCTTCGAAAAAGTCCCCATGCTTGTTGTACTTGGCCTGATCGCTGTTATGAATGGATGAAAAATCAGGGGTTTCTCAAAGCGAAGTCGATGGAGAAGCGATAAGTTTTTCAAGTTAAATCAAAATAATTTTATTATCGTGAAAAGGTAGGGGAAGCATCAAAACTCTCTCCTGTCTTTTCAGGTTGTTTCATCAGCTCTGAATTAAGTTTTCAATAATCATTTTTTTGAATAAACAATCGTTTGAAACTCGGTTCCTCGATTTTTTATCCTTATGATTGCGGATTTGGAAGAGGAGAATCGGGGAGTATCCCTGGAAGAATTCTTGAATTGATTGGTTGTGGAAAAGGTAATTTAGTATTAGGAGCGGAGCTATTCAGAGGGGAGACAGATTCTGCTGAATTGGGAAGAGAGATAGGATTCATAGGCATAGGATTCATAGGCATAGGATTCATAGGCATAGGATTCATAGGCATAGGATTCATAGGCATAGGATTCATGGGAGTTAAAGGCACAAATCGGGATGCCTGTTCGATCGCAATTTCAAGCTGCTGCTGAGGATTCGATTCAACGATGTTCGGCGATATACCGATCGATAATGATTGACCGTTTGGAGAAAAGATCCTCGCTAAAGTAATTCGAATCGCAGATC
>JAKBAI010000085.1 GCA_021809185.1 Planctomycetota bacterium | reverse complement strand
GGTTTTGCCTGAACCAATTCTTTTTCTAAATTCTGAATTTTACCGATGACGATAACCTGAGATTGGAGCACTTTGTTTTGAGTGGGCACGGTCGGCATCATTTTGCCAGAGGTAGGTCTGAATGCAATTGCCTGGCCAATCTGAAACTGAGGTGCAGCTGGTGCTGCTTGGGGGGCAGCAATCTGAATCTGAATTTGTTGACAATATACGGGATTTATTGCTAAACCCCAATGACTTGCTAACCCTAGAGCAACTCCACCCACGATAGTATTTTTCATTCTTTCTCCTTGTTTACCCATTTTTACCCATTATGAAACAACCAAGTAATTCAAAAAAAGCCATTTGGAGAATAACCACTTATTCTCCGACTCATAAAATATGCCTAATATTAACTAAACGATATAAACCCACATTTAGATTGTCATATTATAAACAAAATTTCTATCACTACAATCTTATTTCGATTCTTCGTAGCGATTGTCTGTTCCAAGGGATCATTGCCATTCAATCGAGTGAATTTGAGTTGCACCTGTAATAAGTATTTCCATTCTTAGAGGCAAGCTTCTTCTGATTCCATTGGCTGGAATCGGTCTGCAGAGAACGGATAGAACTTTCAACCAAGCGATTACCAGACCCTGATCGTAAGCCGCTCAGTTGATAATAGTTGATAAAATACCCCAACACAGGAGAATTGCTGCTAGCTATGTCCCAATTCGTATTCAAGGCATTGAATTTTACCAACAATGATTACTCCCATTGGCCCATTTTTTGAAGATGGGTAAATCTGGTGTAGGGGATGGGGAATAACCATTTTTGTTAAAAGTCTGAGCAATTGTAAAATGGATCAAACCGATGGGAATTCTAGATCCAACAAAGTGATGACGGTGAATAATGGGATAAAGATCCTGCGATCTTTATCCGGCGAATCGAGTGTGAAGACATATTTCTATTAAACAAAATCTGAATTGGAATTGTACAATTATTCAAGATGGGGCGAATTAAAGATCGAATCGTGGTGAACGAACTTCCTAGAGCAGTCTATTCAATTACCCATCTTTTGATCAGGAAGTTATCTTTGTTTTCTGCAAGCCATTTTTTTACTGAAGTAGACACCGCTTTTTCATATTCATCGGGAGTGGTAAATTTGGGATCCTGCCAACCATCTTGGGAATTTAGACGAAGTAAACCAAACAGATTAATCAGACAAGGTTTACTTGGATCGGTCGAGTTCCAATCCATCTCGGTCAAAACATTTAGGATTGATTTGCTAATCTCTGCGTCGATCGGCTTTTGAACAATTTTCTTCCCCTGAGGAACCATCATCGGGTATAATCTATATTTGGACAGTAATACACTTGCGGCCTGGAATTGTTCCGATTTTTCTTTAGAAGTAAGTGCTTTCTTGGGATTTTTCAGGATGGTGAGAATTTTTTGAGTTTCTTCAATTTCGGTTTTGTAATTGGGGGCATTTTTGTCGAGCGGGGTTATAAAAATAGAAGAGTAATAAAAGTCGCCATCATCATGTTTTCTTAAAAAGAAACAGCCTTCTTGATCTTTGCTAAAGGCAATTTGGTCCGCACCAGGCCGACGAATATGAGGCATCACAGCAAGTTGCGGACCACCACCACGGAGGGGAGGAGCAACGATTGCTGGGGCAACGGCATTACCAGCATTCGGGTTCGATTGCCAGGCTACTCGGATGTGAGTTTCGTCTTTAGCGCCAAGCAAAGCTTTTTCAATTTTGATGGTAGCTACCTGAAATGCCACTTTCTCTGCGGAACCGGGAAACGGTTTTGCCTGAACCAATTCTTTTTCTAAATTCTGAATTTTACCGATGACGATAACCTGAGATTGGAGCACTTTGTTTTGAGTGGGCACGGTCGGCATCATTTTGCCTGAAATAGGTCTAGGTCTCAAAGCAATCGCCTGGCCAATCTGAATCTCTGCTGCAGGTGGCGCTGGTACTGCTTGGGGGGCAGCAATCTGAATCTGAATTTGTTGGCAATATACCGGATTTATAGCTAAACCCCAATGACTTGCTAACCCTAGAGCAACCCCACCCACCATACTAATTTTCATTCTTTCTCCCTGTTTACCTGTTTTAAACAACCAAGTAATTCAAAAAAAGATATTTGGAGAATAACCACTTATTCTCCGATTCATAAAATATGCCTAATCTTAACTAAACGATACAAACCCGCATTTAGATTGTCATATTATAAACAAAATTTCTATTACCACAATCTTATTTCGATTCTTCGTAGCTATAGTCTGTTTCCAGGGATTGTTGCCCTTCAATCGAGTGAATTTGAGTTGCTCCTTCAATACTTCTCGTTCCGTTCTTAGAGGCAATCTCCTTCTGATTCCATTGGCAGGAATCGGTCTGCGGAGAACGGATAGAACTTTCAACCAAGCGATTACCAGATCCTGATCGTAGACCGCTGTTGATAATAGTTGATCATACTTCAGCAGGAGAATTGCTGCTAGCTATGTCTCAATTGTCGTATTCAAAGGATTGAATTTTACCAACAATGATTACTCCCATTAGACCACTTTTTTGCGGATAGGTAAATCTTTCGCGAGGAATGGAGAATACCCACTTTTTGTTAAAAGTCTGAGCAATTGTAAAATGGATCGAACTGTAGAGAATACTAGGTCCAACAAAGTGATGACGATGAATAATGAGATAAAGATCCCGGGATCTTTATCCCGGGAATCGAGTGTGAAGAAATATTTCCATTAAACAAAATCTGAATTGGAATTGTAGAATTATTTAAGATGGGGCGATTTAAAGATCGAATCGTGGTAAACGAACTTCCTAGAGCAGTCTATTCAATTGCCCATTTTTTGATCAGGAATTTATCTTTGTTTTCTGTAAGCCATTTTTTTGTCGAGGAAGCCATCTCTTTTTGATATCCATCGGGAGTGGTAAATTTGGGATATTGCCAACCATCCTGGGTATTTAGACGAAGTAAACCAAAAAGATTATTCAGTCCAGGTTTACTTGCATCAGTCGAGTTCCAATCCATTTCGGATAAAACATTAAGAATCGCTTTGCTAATTTCTGCGTCAATCGGCTTTTGCACAACTTTCTTTCCTTGAGGAACCATCGCCGGGTACGAATTATATTTAGACAGTAATATACTTGCGGCCTGGAATTGATCCGATTTTTCTTTAGAAGCAAGTGCTTTTTTGGGATTTTTCAGAATGGTGAGAATTTTTTGAGTTTCTTCAATTTCGGATTTGTAATTGGGGGCTTTTTTGTCGAGCGGGGTCATAAAAGTAGAAGCGTAATAAAAGTCGCCATCCGGATGTTTTTGTAAAAAGAAGCAGCCTTCCTGATCTTTGCTAAAGATAATTTGGTTCACACCAGGTCGACGAATATGAGGCATGACAGCAATTTGCACACCGCCACCACCACCAAAGCCACCACCACCGAGAGGGGGAGCCACGATCGCTGGGGCAACGGGCGTTGGAGCAACGGCATTGCCAGTATTCGAGTTCGATTGCCAGGCTACTCGGATGTGAGTTTCGTCTTTAGCGCCAAGTAAAGCTTTTTCAATTTTGATGGTAGCTACCTGAAAAGGCACTTTCTCTGCGGAACCGGGAAACGGTTTTGCCTGAACCAATTCTTTTTCTAAATTCTGAATTTTACCGACGACGATAACCTGAGATTGGAGCACTTTGTTTTGAGTGGAGAAGTTCGGCATCATTCTTTTGCCAGAGATAGGTCCGATTGCAATCGCCTGGCCAATCTGAATTTGTGGTGCTACTGGTACTGCTTGGGCGGGGGCAGCAATCTGAATCTGAATTTGTTGACAATATACGGGATTTATAGCTAAACCCCAATGACTTGCTAACCCTAGAACAATCCCACCCACGATACTAATTTTCATTCTTTCTCCCTGTTTACCCGTTTTAAACAACCAAGTAGTTCAAAAAAAGATATTTAGAGAATAACCACTTATTCTCCTACTCATAAAATATCCCTAATATTAACTAAACGATACAAACCCCTATTTAGATTGTCATATTATAAACAAAATTATTATTACCACAATCTTATTTCTATTCTTGGTAGCAATCGTCTGTTCCAAGAAATCATTGCAATTCAATCGAATTGACTCCATCTCCATCGGAGGATTTGAAAGTGATCTGGATTAGTTTTTAGCCAGTGGCGAACTTTGGTTTCATCGAGGATCAAATTTCCCACTTCCGAATCGGCATTTGGCAGTTCCGAAGAAAAATGAGCGTTGTCTCTGGGGAACGGATTGCGCTGAAAGATATATTGGAGAGAAAGGGAAGGATCATCGGAATTATCCCAAGGAATCGTAGCGAGGATTTGCATTATTTTTTGATTTTCAGAATTAGCGATCGGCACTTGAGTGTATATAGGAAGGGAATTTGAGCTGACTCGGTTTGTACCTGAATCACTTCGCTTTCCACCTCCATTTCCATTCGGTCCTCCCCGAATAATTCTGTTCGCGGGGATCGGTGCATCGATCGGTCTAAAAGGTTGGGTAGAACGGATAGAACTTCCAACCAAGCGAGAGCCAGATCTGATTGGAGGCCGCTGTTGATAATACTTCAACAGTAGAATTGCTGCTAATTGCCGATCTTTTTCGTTTGTTGCGTTTAATCCCTTAACCGGATGTTTAAGATAGGAGTTCATTTTTCGCAATTCGGCCAGATGAGTTTTGTAAGTAGGACTATTTTTATTAGTCCAGCTCTCCGCTCCTGGAGATATAGGAAAGTAACAATCGTAAATAGGATTATATTTTAGAAAAAAGCAGCCCGATGTTTTGTTATTCACCCCAAAGCTGTATCCCAATGGTTGGATGGGTAAAATATTAGGACTGGCGTTCTCTTGAACTGCACTATTCTTGGTAACCGAATTCAGCCCCGTTATAATCGGTGTTCCCAGATGACAGTGAGTGATTTGACGATCCCCTTTAATGACCTCCTCGACTTTAAGCGTACCAAACTGTAATTGGATTTTCCTAGTTCGAGGCGAACTTAGATCGCCGCGCCCGTTCGCAAATCGGGGCGAGGAAAAAATCGGATTCGAAATATCGAGCACATTCGGATCTAATTGTTGAAC
Organism: Planctomycetota bacterium; assembly: GCA_021809185.1. GTDB lineage: Bacteria > Planctomycetota > Planctomycetia > Gemmatales > Gemmataceae > JAKBAI01. Next base: position 14,768 of record JAKBAI010000085.1, on the reverse strand, counting down.
GGTACCAACGACAACAAGATCGGCTTGTATAAACAGATCGGGAATGTTTCGAATCATCAATCGAAGCGGAATTGATCGAACGGGTTGCCGAACTCTCTGCATCGGTTGCTGCTGAACAGCTTGGAGATTGTTGAGAATGTTTTGATCTAGATTTGTGATGACCAAACCGATCAGAATAATCTTTATGGTAAGGAATTGTTTCATCGAATAGCTCCGTTGAATAGCTCCGTTGTGTATTGTCGATTCAATCTGAGTTCAATTTCCAGAAAATATCAGCTAAAAAAATTTTCAAACATAAAATTTAAATTATTAAATTTAAATTATAGTTGCGATTCTATTCTTCAGATATTTCTTGTGTCAAAATCGCTTAAAGCTCTTTTGTCGATTATATCACAACAGGGATTCGATTGTAAGTGGGGAGCGATCGGATAATTCAATTCTAATAATTGAGTTCTCATTTTCAATTTTTAATGAGTTTGATTAGAGGAAAAAGTCGTAGAAAAATCTGCTTTTACTGGGATTGTGAATGAAAAAAATGAAAGGGGAAAAGAATCAAATATTAAAAAAAGCGTTCTCCACCATTTTAGAAAATGCGAATATAAAATTTCGCAGAAATCGTGGAGAACATTTAAGCTCAAAGCTTACTATTTTTCTAAAACATGTCGTTTAATCTGATAGGTATCGGCATGTTTTTCGAGCCAGGCATGGACAGCTTTGCCCATCATTTCATTAAAGTCTTTTCCCTGCACAAACTTAGGTTGTACCCAACCATCTTCATTCGTAAGATTTAAGGAATAAAACATGTTAGCAAGTTGCACGGGGGCACGAGTAGGAGCGGGGCCACCTATTCGTGCTCCAATTCCACCATTGACTCCACCATTGACCCATTTCATTTGACTCATCAGATGAAGAATTTTTTGACTGATCTCTTTCCCTACTGGTTCTTGGATTACCTTTTTATTTTGAGGATTTTGAGGGTAGCTTCGATAACTTTGCAACAAAATGGAGGCAGCCCATTCCCGCTCGTTGGTCTCATTGGCACTGAGAGCTTCAAGAGGTTTTTTAAGAGTAGTTAATACTTTTTTTACACTCCCTAGTTCATTCTTGAAACTTGCGGCTTTACTATCGAGAGGATTCATCCCTAAATTGATGGTGTAGAAATCACCACTAGGGTGTTTTTGTAAAAAGAAACAGCCTTCTTGCCCAACAGTAAGAGTGATCTGTGCGGGACGGCGAATAGGGGGACGACGGAGAATTGGGCCTTTGATCGGTCCTCCAGGGAGCACATTGGGGTTAATGGGGGTATTCAAAGGTTTTTGCCAACCTACGCGGATATGAGTTTCGTCTTTTACCCCTTTGATCACTTCATTTATTTTGATGGTAGCTACAACATAATCTACTTTATCTTTGGAATTGGCAAATGGAATTGCTTTGACGGTTTCTTTCTCTATTTCGGTTACCTTTCCGATGACGATTGCTGAAGAGTTTAAAGTCTTTTGAATTGTTGACATTACCGGGATCATGATGGCCATGGAATGGAGATTCGATCTCACAATCAAAATGAATCCCAGCATTATAATAGGTAATAATACGAACTTGTTCTTCGACATTTCCCTAACATACCCTTTCTAATTCGGTTTGCTGAATTTTGGATTATCTAATAGTCTCAAACTTTAGTGAGAAACCAGAATTCAACGGATTTCGGTTTTCTTTGAAAATACTTTGCCACTAAATAACATTAAAACTTACTAAGACAGAAGAAACAATCTGCCTTATTAGAGAGACGGGCTACGATGATCGAAAGTTTTTCTAATTTTTAATATTTCTCAAATCATTTTGCTGAAATTAGAATAAAACGATGATCCAAGCAGGGAGAGGTATTTTATCTACGAAATGAATCTCTTTTGAACAGTATAGAAAAGTAATTTAAGAAAAAGGTAAATCTGGGTAAGCCTTGAATAGTTACAAAATAACTTTGACAGATATTAGAATATTCGATAATGTGGAGAGGTTAAGCATTTTTTCAGAGAATATCTTTGAACTTCATATGCACTAGCTTAAGAAAGCGGAAAGGGAAAAAGTATAAGAATCGAACAGAACCAAACTCTCAGTGGCTATACTTTCTGAAGGAGATATTAAAGTTTATCCCGGGGAATCCCAGGGGGCGCATAATCCAGATCAGGAAACCCAGTACGTTCATTTCCTTCATTGCTTCAAAGCGATTATTTACGGTCTTTTGCTTGAGATGATTTAAGAATTGGTAACCGATTTGTATGAGAATAGAATAGGGCTATGTGTATGTATTCGAAATGATTTCATGTCAAAATCGTAAAGTGGAATGGATAACGAGACATTTATAATTTATTAAATCCCTTGAATAGTTACGGGCGAACGAGGATGGGCTTTAAAGAATATTAAATTCAGAAAAGAATGCTCAAAGAAAGCGATCTGATCCAACAACAATCGCGAAGTAAAGAGAATACGACTTATCCGCGATGTTGAGATTAGATATTTTTCTGAATACTGTTAAATAAATCAGCAAGTTTAACGCCCAACGCCATGGAGATTCGATATAGCGTTTCAATAGAGGCTGAGTTCTTGCCTAATTCAATTTGAGAAAGATAACCCAGAGAAACACCTGTGCGCTGCGAGAGCTGCTGCAGAGTAAGTTTGAGGAATTTTCTACGATTGCGGATGACTGCACCAAGAGCCTCTTTGAGAGCATCTTCGGTCATACGAATCATCCCTTTGGTTTCCAGACAGCGCATCACAATTTTACGGAGCTGTTCGATCTGGAAAGGTTTAGTCAAATAATCGTAGGCTCGCCCGCGCAGGGAACTGGTAGCACTTTCAATCGAAGGATAGGCAGTAACAACGATTACGCTGCTATCAGGTTGATGGAGATGAATCCATTCGAACATCTGTTCTAGTTCCAATCCAGGAATGACAACATCCATCACGATGAGATGATAGTTTTGGTTTTTTAGCCATTCTTCGGCCATAGCGGGATCGGAAAGGACATCGATTTGAAATCCTTCGGAATTGAGGATCGATTTTATGAGTTGGCAGGTTTGCGGATCATCATCCAAAATCAAAAGCCGAATTTCTCCAGCAGATTGGAACTGGCTCATTGCGTTTTCTGGTTGACTATATGGTTGGCAGTTATTACGTTGTAAAATTTGTTGTGCATGCTCAGAAGCTAATATCATATTTACCCCCCTTGGGAAAATTAAAATTCAGTAGTTAGAAACAAAGATAAAAAACTCAATTCAATCCTGTTTTGCTTATACCTTTAAATAGATTAGTGTATATTTAATTGCTCAAGACATTATTCAAAAACCGATCATTCAATTCTGTGATCTCAAATTCATTTGGCATGAAACCGCAGCGATTATTCCAATATCTGGGATTTACCGGAGCACGTTATCCGTCGAATTTACAGCGGGTATATCGACAGATAACAATGGAGAATTCGTAGTCTGTTCGAGCGAAGTGGGGGGCAATAAAACAGTAACGCAGGTTCCATGCCCATATTGAGAATCGATTTTGATTCCAGCACCATGAGCACGAAGAATCCGAAAAACAATAGTCAATCCCATGCCGAGATGTCGCAGCTTGGTGGTGAATATAGGTTGTTTAAATAAGGTTGCTATCGTATCTGGCTTCATTCCAAATCCGTTATCTTGAATTTTGAGTTCGATCCATTCACCCGCATTAGGATCGGCATAGTATGCCTGGGCATCTTCCTCTCCAATAACGATAGGATCCGCGGATATTCGCAAGATCTTTGGTTTTAGGGTAATATCTTCCTTTCGAAAAGCAGCAGGGTTTTTCAAAGCGGCTTCATGAGAGTACATCAAAGATTCCAAAGCATTATCCATCAATTCCCCTAGCAGATGACGAAGCGTGGGGTGATCCATAGCGACCATCACACAATTCGGATGGATCTTTAGATGGCATTGTATCTGATCTTTGATCTCTTGGGGATAAGAGTGAAACTGGTCGCCAAGGGCTTTAACGAGGTTAGTTGCCCCAAAACTACGACAACCCAGACGTTTGATCTGGTGTAGTCGTTGGGTCAGATGAATGCCTCGATTACCAATTTGCGTCAGCTCGGATAAATAGTTCCCAGCGGATTTACCCGCAGGCGTTAGCTGAATCAACTCCGTAAAACCTAATAATCCTGTCCACAGATTATCTAAATCGTGCGCAATTCGAGCAGCGAGGTTTGCCGTATCTTCCATGCGCGAATTTGTTAAATTTTGTTGAAACCGTTTCTGGGATCGTGTGATTGCCGCGGACTGATCTTTTTCCCGTTCCGCTAGAACTAGAATTTTACCAAGAAGAGAAAATCTCGATTCTAATTCTTGTGTCCACGTCCCTCCTAGTTTCACCCACCAGAGGAGGCCAACAGATTCATTTAAGCAAACCGTGAAGGTTCTGATTTGTTCTTGATACGCTATTTTTCCTAATTTCCCTTCTGCTTTCCATTCCAGTTGGTTTTGTATAATCTCCCGATGTAAATCGCTTAAAGTTCCTTGCTCTCCATCCCCGGAATCCTTGAAATCTTGGATGGCATTCCATTCTGTTATTGTTTTGTTGCTCAAATTAATTTTGGCAAAGCCAGCACTTTCACTTTTCATCAACCATTGAAGTGCTTCTAATGCTTTGTTGCAACCGCTACTATTCTTTTGGGCGGTTTCTAGCAAATAAAAAAGGATAGAACCAAACAACTCGGAGGTCCCTTTTTCTAGGGTCTCTCCAAGGACGGTCTCTATCGAAGAACTATTGTACTCTGACTGCTCGGAGCTGGGTGTTGGCCCTGCAACCGCTGACAGAGATTTCGGCTGATGATTATCCACAATTTTGTTCCCCGATCTCCTTGCCTGAGTAGATAATTCTAACACCGGGTTACTCTTTTATTCTTTCAGTGTATTCGCGCTAGAAAATACTATTTCCTTGAAAAATCTTATAGTGTTACTTAGAGCGAATTTTGACGATAGTCAAATTTCTTTCACAAATCATAATTTGCCCAAAACGATTTTTTAAGCTCTGAAATACAAAAATGTGCAAAATATCCGGTAAAACAACCACTTTTATATGATTTAATATTTTAATGAGTTTGTAAATATGAAGATAATTTAATCTATCGAAGTTCTCTTGCTAACCTCCTCTGGACGAGATAATCGATCTATGTTAATTCATTAAAACCATGAAATTATCCAACCTTTGGTCAGGAGCCAACCGGGTTTCTGAAGAATCCTGTTGGGATACCAAGAAATCGATCTCACTACAAAATAGAGTTCAAGAATCATTTATCGGGATTAAATATGGATTCCGACAAAATGCGAATTTTTTTGTCTCCTTATTCTTTATTGCGGTAACTATTGCTGCCGCTATCCCTTTGGAATGCTCCAATATTGAATGGAGTGTTTTATTTATGGTTATCGGGATTTGGATCAGTATTCAGTTATTTTATGGTGCTTTTGAGCTAAGTCTTGAATTATCTGATCCTCCTTTGAATCGTGAAAACCGTAATACGGTTTTGCGCATTGCTTCCGGAGCGGTTCTATTTGCTACTTTATCTGTGATTTTGGTTGCTTTATTTATCTTCATTCCTCACTTGTGGCATCTATTTCAGCCTATAGAATAAAGAATGAATTCAATATTTTGTCTTAATTTGAAATGCTTCAAGAATCCAATTTTGATTATTCATAAATTAATATAATGTGAAATTGATACTTTCTCTATCTTTTCTGTTCAACAAATTCTAACGGAGCGTTTATAATCGATCTACTCAAAATCTGATCCATTGATAGAATTCAGCTAAATCAGGGATTTTGAGATAAATATTCAATGAAGATGACTCATTAAGATTGAAGATTCCATGTGATAAAGAATTTGTGCTTCTTAACATTTCGTTATTCTTCTCAGAGAATGAACGGTTTAAGTAATAGGAAAATAAGAAGTACAAAAATAATTCAAGGTGGTCCCAAACAGAAGATGAGCAGACTTGAACGTCGCTTAATCCGAATAACGATAAACAAAGTATGGAATGATAACCCACCTGTTTAGGACGAATTATTTTCATAAGACAAATTTTTTCTAAAAGGATTTTCCGTAAGAATTTTTCCACAAGAAAGGTAGCTAAAGAACGTTATGACGAGTGAAATCAAAAGGTTAGAAGAGATCCGAGAAAAGGTAGAGAATAACGTTCGTCTCAGTGCAGAAGAGGGTATATTTCTCGATAATAAGGCCGATCTATTCACACTGGGGGAATTAGCGAATATTGTACGAGAAAGAAAAAATGGGAACGTTACTTACTACAATGTGAATGAACATCTCAACCCAACGAATGTCTGTGTTTACCGTTGCAATTTCTGCGCGTTTCGAGCCGATTTGAAATCTGCTTCAGGTTATGTGATGAGCGATGAGCAGATACTCCATAGGGCAGAAGAGGCAAATCAGAAAGGGTGCACCGAACTTCATATTGTTGGTGGGTTACACCATCAGCTCGGGTATGAGTGGTATTTGAACATCATAAAAATCATTCACCAAGCGTATCCGAATTTACATTTAAAGGCATGGACAGCGGTGGAGTGGGATTGGTTCGCGCGTGTATCTGGTCGATCAACGAAAGAATTAATCGCTGAAATGAAAGAGATGGGGTTGGGTAGTTTGCCGGGGGGTGGGGCAGAAATATTTCACCCAGAAATCCGACAACAGATTTGCGGGTACAAAGCCGATGCGAACGATTGGTTGCGAATCCATCGAGAAGCCCATGAGCTGGGACTCCGATCCAATGCCACCATGCTATATGGGCATATCGAAAAAGCCGAACATCGTGTCGATCACATGATCCGCTTACGTGAATTGCAGGATGAGACCGGAGGCTTTCAAACATTTATCCCCTTGGCTTTTCACCCAGAAAATACTCGCTTGGATCATTTACCTAAACCTGGTGGAGTGATGGATTTGCGTGTTATGGCCTTAAGCCGATTAATGCTTGACAACTTCCCTCATATTAAAGCCTATTGGATTATGTTGGGTTTGCAAACAGCTCAAATCGCTTTGAGTTATGGCGCGGATGATCTCGATGGAACAGTAGTCCACGAGAAAATCTATCACGCAGCAGGTTCTGATTCTCCTCAGGAACTGACTTCCGATGAGATTCGCCGGATTATTGAAGAGGCGGGGCGTAATCCAGTTGAACGCGATACGCTCTATCACGAAGTGGTACGAACTCAACCGAAAACCTGGCGACAAGGCAAACCTATTTTGACTATGGTTTGAAAGTAAGTTTTAGAGAAAGTGATTGAAAAATGGGGGTTTAACCCAGATAGAGATTGTCCCGTAATAAGTTAATGAAAGAGGCTTCAAAGAGTACGGGACTAAAATGAATTTATTGCATTTCAGCATTTCTGAGTCCCCATTGGATCATAGTAAGTTAAAAGTAGGCTAAAAGTAGGACAAGCATACTTACATGTCTCTACTTTTAGCCTACTTCGCTTTTAGCCTACCTGCCAATTTGTTTCTAAGAACTTTTTCCTCTAACTATCCCCGTAGGACAATTCCTTACGATTTGGCAGCAAGCGATTTTGCTAACAATTTCGCGCTACGATCTTTTTCATCTTCTAACCAACCGACATCTTGTTGGCTTTCCTCGAATCGTTTTAAGCCGACTTGCATAATCTGATCATCGGACACAACGTTCAATGGGGTATAACAAGGATGATGCGATTCTTTATAAGGATTATTGCGAGCAGAGTTATAGCAACAGATCATCGACCAACGCGGATTCGGAGAGCGATTTTGATCGGAACGGTGTAGCAAATTCGAGTGAAAGAAGATGACATCGCCTGGATCCATTTCGCAATGGACGAGGGGTAATCTTTCGATTAAGTGTTGGACACGTTCCATATCGGCACCTGCTTGTTCACCGGTGAGAATATGTTCGATTCTGCCACATTCGTGAGAACCTTCTAGTACCTGCAAACAACCGTTCTCGCGCGTTGCTGGATCAACCGCAATGCTAACGCTGGTCAACCAGGGGAAGAGCACCCCATTTTGATACCAATAGCCATAATCCTGATGCCACGTCCAAGCCCCGCCCACCAGGGCATCTTTCATGATCATCTTCGAATGATAATGATATACCTCTCCGCCCAACAATAATTCGACCGAGCGGACCATTCGATCACAGCGCGCAAACATCCCATAAAGGGTGTCGCCGGGATGATTCCAGAGGGATAAGCGAACTTGGCCAGATTCGCCATCGGCACGGGAAAAGGAACGATGATCGAGTTCTTGATCTTCTTTCGCCGCTCGATGAAGAAGCGATATTTCTTGGTTACTGAAAAAGTTGCGAGCAATAACATAACCTGCTCGATGATATTGAGCAACTTCCGCTGGAGATAATAGTTTTGTGCTCATGGTTACAGATCCTTTTATTCCCTTATTTATTCGCTCATTTATTCCCTCTTGAGGCGAATTTAGTCTCGGATATTGTATTAACTCAACGAACGTTCGTAATGAATTCCTTTTGATTTTGTCAAGTTATTTTACTATATTTGAGAAAGAACTTCAATCACCGAGGGGAAATTCGAATAATTAGAGATTAAAGATTCGACTCAGTTTGGGTGAAAATTAAGAATAATTAGTCACAGAGAATACAGTACGAAAACCTTCAGAGAATCTATTTTTTGATTAGACCGGATGTCAAAATCTTTCTATTACAAGAAATGCAAAGTAATAGGGTACCTATGGGCAGAAGCAGAACCGAAACAGCTTGTCGATCGATCTACCCACACGATTGAAATAATCCGAAAGGAGGTGATAAAAAGCGATAACGCGGCAGATTCTTAATCTGCGTCTAGTTCTCCTGAGTGAGAACTAGACCAAAGCTTATCAGAACTTGTTACGAAAGACCAATTCTGTCAAAGTACTCCCATTACTAATCTGCGCTATTCACAACTGTCAAATAAATCAAAATACCACTCCATAATATGGTGTATCGAAATGGCACATTGATTCTTTGACATTGCTTTTAATTCTCCGTGCTACTGTTCCAAAAAGGGGCTTGGATACCATGTAGATGATATAGAAAGAAATCCTGCAATCGTCTACGACCATAGGGCCCACCATCGGAATGCCCCATACCGGGAATAACCACCAGATCAAACATTTTCCGAGCTTTGATCAAGGCATCGACCAAACGAAAAGTCGATTCAGGGGGGACATTGGTATCGAGTTCGCCAACAATAAGCATGAGATGACCACGGAGATTCGTAGCATGGTCGATATTGGAACTTGCGGCATAAGCTGGTCCAACCGGATAGCCCATCCATTGTTCATTCCAATATGCCTTATCCATGCGGTTATCGTGGCAGCCGCAGGAAGAGACCGCCGCTTTGTAGAAATCACCAAAGAAAAGCAAGGCACCAGTAGAGTTCTGCCCGCCTGCGGAAGTGCCATAGATCCCTACGCGAGAAATATCGCATTGCGGGTATTTTTGGGCAACCGCTTTGTGCCAGAGGATTCGATCGGGAAAACCTGCATCTTTAAGATTATGCCAGCAAACATCATGGAAAGCTTTCGAACGATTGCGCGTTCCCATGCCATCGATTTGTACGACAATAAAACCTAGATCGGTCAAATTAGAAAATCGATTGAAAGTGGCAAAACCTTTTGGCACATGAGAATCATGTGGGCCTGCGTAGATATATTCAATTACTGGGTACTGTTTGCCTGGATCAAAATGATGCGGGCGCTGAATGATTCCCCAGATCGTAGTTTTGCCATCGCGGCCAAGAGTATGGAAAACTTCAGGGAGATCGAGCCGGTGAGCGACCTCGCTTATATCGGCTTGGTCGAGCGCCTTAACAAGATCGCCAGTAATCGCGTTTCGTAATTCATGGACGGGGGGCATATCGACTCGGCTATAGGTATCGATAAGCCAGTGGCGATCGGGTGAAAATTGCACGATATGATTTCCATCCCCTGGGGTTAAAGGGGTAAACTGGCTTCCATCGAAACGGACAGTATAATAATGCAACAGATAGGGATCTTGATGCGTTTCTCTTCCCGAGGCGATCACACATAATTTGCGTTCTTTTTCATCGATCCACTCGATCCCGCGAACAACGAAATCTCCTTGGGTAATGGCATTCGTGATCTTCCCTTCTTCGAGGTTAACCAGATAGAGATGTTTCCAGCCCGATTTTTCGGAAACATATATCATCTCTTTGCCGTTTTCCAGCCAAGTGGTGAGCTGCAATTTGCGATCATCGACGTAATTGGTATTGATGAAGGTGTTACTTTTCTCATCGACAATCGTGCGACTTTTGCCATCGGCAACGGTTACTGCCATCACTCGGAATCGCTGGTGACCGCGATCGACTTTGCGATAATAAAAGTGCTTCCCCATCTTATCCCAGTGTAATTGCGGATAACCCCAATCGATTACATCTAAATGGAGAGGTATTTCTTTCCCTGTTTTGGTTTCGAACAGATGGAGTTCGAATTCATCGAGACGGTCGCCGGGCAGAGGATAGACATCGGAACGTAAAATAGCGCGTCCTGTTCCGCCCCCCTTTGCGGTCCCGGTTCCTTTGGGAGACGATTCGATCCGGTAAACTTCCAGATTACTCCCTGGGCGAAAGCGAGCTGCAACTACATGCGTTGAATCCGGAGACCAGCCTTGGAATACCAATCGGTAATCGTGAGATTCCTCTCCGTTTTTGGTTAGTTGTGTCTCTTTTCCCGTGGTTTCATCTTTCAGGAAAAGGTTATAATCTCGACTTGCGATACTCCATTTTTTATCTGGAGAGAAACCGCGGTTCCGGCGAGATTTTCGATCCTTTTTCTCTTTCGATTTGCTGTTATTATCTTTTTTTTGCATGGGGTAAGGGGATGGCTCGTTCGAATCGTTCCCTACTGTTTCACTCTCCTCCATGTCACCTCCCTCCATGTCACTCCCTGCGGAATTTTTTAGCCAATCATTCAGATTTGATGAATCTTCTGGGGCTGGAGCATCATGGAAAGAATAGTCTTCCAAGAAATCCCAGATAGCGGATTCTGGATTGATCTGTGGTTTTTGCTTTTTAATGTTTTTTTCTTGTTCTTTGGGACGATCCCCCGATTGTTTGTCGGTCTTAGCGGAAGAATTCTTTTCCGATTTTTGCTTTGGATCCATGACCCTGCACTCGTTGCTTATTAGATCATAACGGTAAGATTTATCTTTGATTTGAAAGCGAATCGCGCTTTCTTGATCGGTCTCTTCGAGAGTCAAATCGGTAAAAGGGAGGTGGCGAGAGATAACGGTAGTGCCCGTTAATTTTGTGAGCTTTTCCGCTAACTGATTATGGTCAAAAAGAGGCCTGCGTTCTGCGGTGAGGGCATCGACCATGAGAAAACCGTGGTTATTATCGGGAGCGGTACGGTGATACCAGAAGCGCTGATTATGATGATACCAGTGAGGTTCGATTTTCATCATGTAGATCTGGTTGCTATCGAGATTCCCCTTATTTTTCTTTGCTTTATTTTTTTCCAGAACCTTCTGTAATCCCTCTTTAGTCCAGGTGAATTTCGGCAGCGGTTGATTCAACGAAACCGAGGATTTACTCGTAACCCCTTTAGTACTATTGTTTTCTGGGTTCACTTTTTTCTGTCGCACATCATGGCGGACGTAGCGATAAGGATTTTGTTTGAACGTATTATCGATCAATTCAAATAATTTCACATCGTATTTTTTCAACTTTTCACGGGTATCGATATCGTTATGAACAGCTCCTGGGGGGGCATTGCAATCGAAATACGATTGAACCCCTTCGGCCCAATATTCGAAATGATTGGTTAAAGCATAGGTATTTTTCCATAATCCCCGTTCTTTAGCCTGTTTATAAATCGATTGCAATTTATCATCAAACGATTTATCGATTTTGCCAATTCCTAACATATGGATAGCATGACCGAACTCGTGGATCAAAATATTTTCGTTGTAGTAACGATCACCGCGCAGATTGAGCAAATTTTCTTCGCCGCAGCTCGTCACAATACCCCCAAGACCACGTGCGCGTTTATCCCAGTAGTCTTTGGGCTTCATCTGGCGTTGTTCGGGAACATCGGTTGTCATCTCTGTAGGGGCCATTACTACAAAATGAACCTTCTGTTTCCCCATGGATCGCAAAATATCGGTTCTTTTTTCAAGCATTTTGTTAATTAGATAAGCAGCTTCGATGAGACCTTCATCCGAAACCTTCTTTGAAGCAAGAACCCACAATCCTTCGAGATATATCGCTTTATAATAGAACGGATCTAAATGGAGATCATTGCGATTTTCATCGGAGAGAAGTAAGATTTTCAGTTTGTTCTTCGAATTATTCTTTGAATCCTTCTTCGAGAGATCATTTGACTCGGATTGACTAATTCCTTTATCGAGCTTCGCGTCATTATTCTTTATGTTTTCCTTTTTAGCTTCCCTCTTATCTACTTTTTTATCTTCTGGGGTAAAACTCTCGGTTTCAGCAGAATTGGATGTCCCCGATTGTGAGAAAGTGATTAATAAGAAACCCAAGATCATCAAACGTAACCAACGAAAATATCTAATATTCATAAGATCGACTCGTCTCCTGTTTGTTTCAAGTCAAGGTCGCGCACTTTGGATTGATTGAAATAGTACTTTCCCAGATTTTTCATGGAAATAGAGTTAATAACCAGTTATAGAGAAAGAGAAAAAAGAGGGTAGCTAATCGAAGTTGAAAACCTGAAAATAGATAAATAAATCGAAGCCGAGAGGAAACGTAGCAAATGATCCTCCAATTTGCGACGATTATATAGACCTTCACTTATTTAGAACTTCACTTATTTAGACCTTCACTTATTTAGAATCTCGCGAACAGATAAGTTCACGAAAATCGGCGCGATTGATTGCTGGGATCCATTCCTAATACCCATTCTTGATATAGCGCATGAACACAAACATACCTTCTTAAAGTCGATCGTTCAGCGAGTTCACATTTTAGTTCGTGGTCACAACCGAAGCTCGGCAAATAAGAACTTTCTTATATCTAGCCTTTTCGAATACGATAGACCACAATGCAGACGATAGAAAACACAATAGCGAATATCCAGTATCGATTTTGTTCAAACCAGATCTGGCCGGGATCCCCGATCGGTTTTTCCTTGTCCTCCAAATTTTTAGGATCTTCAACGGGTAAAGGCTTAATCCCTTCGTCAGAATTGGAAGGATAGATTTCATCTTTTTGCAGCAAATAGCTTCGGTTCACACGGACATCATGGATATGGGATCCCGCTTTTAGTTGCAGTTGAAACAGATTATCTTCAACGGAAGGTCGAATACTGATCTGAGAAACATCGACGGCAATCTGACCGATGGGGGTTCCTGTTTTCACATCGAATTGCTGCCAGGTCCACGATTTCGGCACCAGATCCAGCACGGGATCTTTATCGTAAGTAATATCCATTATTTGCGACAATTTAGGTTGATTCGTTCCCTCTTTTTGAAACTCTTTGCGAATTTGTCGTACCAGATATTTACCGGTAAGATCAAAGTAGAGATAGATTTTATTTTCTGGTTGTCTCTGGATCAACCCTTCGGAGCAAAGAACTCCGGCAACGTTTTTCGTCTGACCAGTAAAGACGACTTCATTGATCGGATAAGGATTGAATTTTTCATTCAACCCGCGAAAAGTTAGCCAAATGGGGATTAAAGCGATCGACTTCAACTCTTCCAGGGTTCCATCTTTGTAAATGAGAGCATGGGGGAGATTATCTGGACCCATGCCGTTCGGATATAATTGCGCACTCTCTTTGCCATTGGAAACACTGATCGAATGAATTGATCCTTCCGGGAAACGCCCCTGATTCCAGATCGGATTCTGATTTTCGAACCGGATCTCTTTACCATAAACATAGATAGCGTTTTCTTTGACAAGCGGAGAAGGGGGTGTTGGGATGGCAGGTAATACATCAGATTCCAAAAAAAATCCATTGGCATTCTCAACCAACTTTCTCGATTTCCCATTTTCGTTCGGATCAGTCGGATTGGTTATCCGCTCGTCTTTCTTCACTCGTTTCTTCCAGCGATCGAGCTGCCGATAATAGACATGGATATTCGTAGTAGCAGCTTCGCGTAATCTGGCCTGGGTCATCACCCTATCTCGCAACAACCGTAGTGATTCGATCGTTGGCTCTGAAGGGGAGGTGGGAGTTGGTGTTGGAGGATCGTTCGCTTGGACCGGTGTTGCCGTCCCGGAGATCAGCTGAAAGAAAAACACAATCCACAAACCCAAAATATATTTTTTCACGAATTTCATGCTAACTAGCTTCCTAACTATTTGTATGTCCCTTGATCGATCTTTTCTCTATCCTGAACCGCGTCAAAATCATAAAAAAATTTTATCCTCAGATTTTTATATCAAATTTGTTGATAAATCCTATTGTAAGTCGCGAAATCACAACTAGCAATTTGAAATCAGCGATTTGAAATCAGCGATTCGAAATCTTCTGGTACACATCGAGAAGCGGAAGCTGTTGCTCGATAGCGATTTTGCGGGCCGATTCGAATTCCACTTTGTGGATCGATGGTTCCTGACCACGCCAACCCTCTTTGATTTGAATCTCGCCTAATTCGGTCTCTTTATTAATTAACTGGCGTTGGCGAATGGTGCGTTGCCGGCGCGATTTTCGAATCCCGAACGTCCTGGTTTCTCGGAAAATGATATTCTCTAACGCCAATAGTTAATGGT
>JAKBAI010000330.1 GCA_021809185.1 Planctomycetota bacterium | reverse complement strand
AAATTGATTCATTGGAATATCAATTACTTTGGGCAGATGGTTTCATCTCCTGTTGCGACTAAGAAGTAAAAAGCAATTGCTAAGTTATATATATTTTTTTCTGTATATAGTGTTTTTCATTAATTGTTTTTTTGATAAGGTTTATTAGGATCATGAATTCATTCACGCCATTTAGATCGATGCACTTTAGAGATTTGAAGATTAAAGATTGTTCCTTTAATAAATCTTTCAAAGAGATCTTTAAAGTAAAAAACTATTTCATCGAAAGATCTTTATCGATTTTGATTGCTTTTTTACTTGTTTGTTCTTTCTCCACTAAGATTTATAGTCAGGAGAAAGAAAAAGAAAAACAGCTACTTGAAACCATTGTCAAAGATTGGCAAGACCGATTTTACAATATAAAAACGGTTCGCTATCAATACGAAATTACCAAAGAAATCCTTCAAGTTCCTATGGAATATCCGGACCCCTGGAAAAGAAAGGATTTACCAAAACCCCCTCCCCCTCCAATAGAAGATAAAACAATTCGTTACGAATTATTCCTAGATACCGAGAATAAAAGAGTGAAAATGCTATCATTTTCGAGTCTCGATCAAGGGGGGACGATTTGGAATGGCAAATTTTTGCATTCGTTTTCTACTACACCAATCCAAGTGAAAGAAAGTGGTTTGGTTGATTCGGAAATAAATCAAGAATTTCTTTATGGTGATCTGAATGATTTATCCAATGGGGATTTATCTCATTCCGCCATATATATGGAACATGGAATTGTCGATTTTGGTTTAAATCGGCAGCTAAAATTTGGACAAATAGAAACAAAATTAGATACGGAGGGATTAAGATATCGAGGGAAACAGACAAAAAATGGTAAAGAGTATATTATTTTGAATACTTACTCGATCGAGGATGTGCCTTCATCAGCTGAAGAAATCTGGGTCGATCTTAATAAAAAGTCATTCATCTCAAGATACATATACAGAGCTGGGGCCACTATCTTTGATTTGGAAATTCAATCGGGTTATCAAAATGATTTCTATTATCCTGAATCTTGGCAGTTAACAATTACTTATAATGGTAAAATCCTTTCTATCGAAAAAGCGAGAATCACTTCGATTCTCGTCAATCCAGGATTTGATGATAAAGATTTCGAAGGGGCGCCATTGCGTCCAAATGATGTTGTTCGAATAACCTATTTATCTCCCAAATCGTCTATTTATAACGGAACGGGGAGTTACTATTTCTATAAATTAGACGATCAACTAAAACCTGTTTTGATTTCTAAAGAACCTTTTAAATCTCTTATACCACCTGCGGAAGAATACCCAAAAGAAAGATTTGATTGGTTACAAAAACAACAAGATGGTCCAAGAGAAAAATCTAAGCCCAATTGGCAAGGGCTTGGAATATTTATTGGTCTCCTTATACTTCTCTTGGGAACTATATATCTTTTAGGAAGGAGGAAAGTAGGCAGATGGCAGGAAAAGTAGGCAGTAGGCAGTAGGCTGCACAAGGCAAGCGGGGAGTGAAAGTTTTTGATTCTCAAAGCGGCTTGCAGGCTACTAGACAAATCGTCCGTCTCTTTAGAATTAGGACAAAGTAAAGGAACTATTCGAGAATTAGTTGATAAACCAGAGGAAAGCCACCAATCAAAGCAATCAGTTAAAGAATCTGCATTAGAAAGAAGATTCGAAATTGATTTACCGATTTTATACCCTGGCGATCAAACCATCCCTATAAAAATTTTAGTCCAACATACCAAAGGGGACAGTAAATTGATTCATTGGAATCTCAATTACTTTGGGCAGATGGTTTCATCTCCTGTTGCGACTAAGAAGTAAAAAGCAATTGCTAAGTTATATATTTTTTTTCTGTATATAGTGTTTTTTATTAATTGTTTTTTTGATAAGGTTTATTAGGATCATGAATTCATTCACACCATTCAGATCGATGTACTTTAGAGATTTGAAGATTAAAGATTGTTCTTTTTATAAATCTTCCAAAGAGATCTTCAAAGTAAAAAACTATTTCATCGAAAGAACTTTGTTGTTTTTGATTGCTTTTTTACTTGTTAGTTCTTTCTCCACTAAGATTTATAGTCAGGAGAAAGAAAAAGAAAAACAGCTACTTGAAACCATTGTCAAAGATTGGCAAGACCGATTTTACAACATAAAAACAGTTCGCTATCAATACGAAATTACCAAAGAAAGCTTCGATGTTCCTATGGAATATCCGGACCCCTGGAAAAGAAAAGATTTACCAAAACCCCCTCCCCCTCCAAAAGAAGACAAAACAATAAGATATGAATTATTCCTAGATACCGAGAATAAAAGAGTAAAAGCTCTCGCATTTTCGAGCGTCGCTGAAGGGGGTGAGATTTGGAATGGTAAATATTTGCACATCTATTCTTCTGAACCAACTCAAGTGAAAAAAAGTGGTTTGGTTGATTCGGAAATAAATCAAGAATTTCTTTATTGTGATCTGAATGATTTATCTAATGGTGGTTTATCTCATTCCGCGATATATATGGAACATGGAATTGTCGATTTTGGTTTAAATCGGCGGCTCAAATTTGGACAAATAGAAACAAAATTAGATACCGAGGGATTAAGATATCGAGGGAAACAGACAAAAAATGGTAAAGAGTATGTTATTTTGAATACTTACTCGATCGAGGATGTGCCTTCATCAGGGGAAGAAATCTGGGTCGATCTTAGCAAAAAGTCATTCATATCGAGATACATAAACCGAGGTGGGGCCTATATCCATGATTTGGAAATTCAATCGGGTTATCAAAATGATTTCTATTATCCTGAATCTTGGCAGTTAACAATCACTATTAAAGGCAAATTAGATTCTATCGAAAAAGCAAAAATCACTTCAATTTTCGTCAATCCAGGATTTAATGATAAAGATTTCGAAGGGCCGCCGTTGCATCCAAACGATGTTGTTCGAATAACGACTATATCTCCCAGATCGTCTATATATAAAGGAACAACTGCTAACTATAACTATAAAATTGACGATCAACTAAAACCTGTTTTGGTTTCTAAAGAACCTTTCAAGTCTGGTGATCTTCCAAAGGAAGAATACCCAAAAGAAAGATTTGATTGGTTACAAAAACAACAAGATGGTCCGAGAGAAAAATCTAAGCCCAATTGGCAAGGGCTTGGAATATTTATTGGTGTTCTTATTCTTCTCTTGGGAACTATATATCTTTTAGGAAGGAGGATACGGAAAACAATTTAGCAATATTTGTATTAAAATCTCTTTAAATGAAGAAACTTAGCGTTGATTTGAGTTATGTGAATTTTTACAATAATTGGAGAATATAATGAAAATGAAAAAATATTTTAGTGAATTTCTTTTTACATTCGTGATGTTCTTGGTAGGCATCAACCCGTTTAAATCGAATAATAATGCAATAGCAGATAACTTTCCTGGTCCACCCAAGGTTATATGTCCTCAGTTTCTTTGTAAATCGGTTCAAGTTTACTGGACGGCGAATACCCAGGATGTAACCCAATACGAGATACTAGTTCCAGCACCAGGAGGAGGAGGTAATGTTTGGAAGCCAACGCTAAATGCAATGCCGGAGATTTTTGCTATAGCTTCACCTGACATCGACCCCCCTGGTCCGGTCTTGGGGAGTGTCATAACCCCTTTTGCTTATAACACTTGTATCCCTACTTGTGGACTGGATCCTAAAGGTAATTGGCAGGCAACTCAAGAAGTTTTTCTTGGTAACCAGGCGGTAAAAGGAAAAGCTTATGCAAAGACTTTTCAATCTACATGCTCGCCAAATAACAGAGGTCTCATAAATATCGTCATCCCCCCTGACAATACGAACACATCGAAACCTCCACAAGATCCCTTACCACCTCCTCCGGGATGATGAAATTTTAATGGCAATTTTTTTAATTTAAGGAATCGACAATTATGGTTACAAATATCAAATTCAGACGATCAGGTATTTCGCTTATTGAAGTACTCGTTGTTATTGGCATCATCGGCATTCTGATTAGTTTGCTCATCCCTGCTGTGCAGAAGATTAGGGCAGCGGCAACTCGTGCGAGCTGTCAAAACAATCTTCGACAAATGGGATTGGCCATGATGATGTTTCATAATGCCAAAGACCACTTTCCACCAGGTTCTGCTAGTTTCGATTCCAAAACGGAAGAATT
>JAKBAI010000084.1 GCA_021809185.1 Planctomycetota bacterium | reverse complement strand
GTATCAAACCAAACGCTTTCACGCGGAAGAAATATCCTACGATCGCAGTTTCTTTGGTACTCTCAAATATGAGCCAGATGAAAAAAGTAATCAACCGATCAATGGTTTTACTCGTCAACCTATCAAAGCATACGAAATGGCCCCTGATGAGTATTTCAATAACCCATTCTATAGACTAATAGGATCCGATAAAGAAACGAATCGAAATTTCTATTTTCAAGTTTACCCGATGTATCGTTTAGCCCATGGCACCACATTACATGGCATGCAAGGAACCGATTGCTTTTTACGGTCTTTAGTTGGAGGATTATCTGTGCTGCCCTCCCCAACCCCGTTTCATCCTGTTATGAACTTCTGTGCAGGAGCATTCGACCATTGGCAATATCCGGGGCGAGAACCATTAACTTATTATCATCGCACCGGTCCAGTAGGGAAAATGTTCCAAGCCTTTCGTGCTAGACCACGCGGCAGTAATGAAATTGGCTGCATAGGGTTAGGTACTGGTTCTCTCTCTGCCTATGGACTCCCAGGACAGAAAATGACCTTTTTCGAGATAGATACCCATGTTCGGAAATTAGTGGATAAACCGACGATCGAGGGGAAAAATCAATTTACTTTCCTCTATCACGCTCGCAATCAAGGGGTCGATATCGATATTTTAATGGGGGATGCCCGCATCAGCTTAGAACGTTTGCCATCGGATAAGAAATTCGGTCTACTGATGGTGGATGCTTTTAGCTCAGATTCTATTCCAGTCCACTTATTAACGAAAGAATCGATGCAGCTTTTCCTCGATCACTTATCTGAAGATGGGATCATCGGCTTACATATCTCCAATCGCTATTTGAATCTGGAGCCGGTTGCCGAACATATCGCTCGAGTATTGAATCTAGAAGCCCGCATCATGAAAGATGACGAATTAAATTATCCAGGGAAAGCTGCTTCGAGTTGGATTGCGCTAGCTCGCAATAAAGAGGCTCTCCGGGAAATCATTGTCGGTAGTAAACAGTTTGATCAAGAAACGATCCAGTTATTTGGGGGAGCCGCTTTAGGAATTTATTGGACCGTATCAGGACCAATGGATAAATATATAGCAGAATCTCGGAAGAAGATAGTGGATGATCTCGGAAGCTTACATACTTTTGGTGGTTCGCTATCCGCTGTATTGACTTACGATTATGAATATAACTATAGTCATCCCTGGTGGAACATCGATGAGACGAGAATTTATTGGCAACCTCTAATGAGAGATGATAAAGTCGGTCTTTGGACGGATGACTTCACTCCCATCCGCGATATTCTACAAGGAGATTTACGAATCTTCCGATTTGATCGGTTTCTACGTCGATCCGATGATTAATCCCATGATTAACCTTCTATTCTTCGACAGAATTTAATGGATAAATCTGCTTGAGAGGTTGCCCCGTATAATTCAAAAAGAGTACTATCAAATTTTCGTTTAGAGAGCCAGTAAAAATTCTTGAAAATTGGCTCTTGTTTTACTCTTTGTCGGAGGAGGTGGTTTCTAGGAATCAAAAGTTAAAAGTAGGGACAGCAGTGAATGCATGTCCTATTTTTATTCTAATAATCGCAGAGTGTGAAATAGCTTTTAGTCTTATTTTCCTACTAGTTAATCTTATTTACTTATTATGGACGAGTCAGGGAGAACTACCCTCTTTAATTTGTATCTTTCGTTGAATTCACTGAACGATTCAGAAGCTTTCACACCAACCAGACCGAACTTTTTTGTCCTTTCGAAGACATTATCCGCTTCCATCCTAAGATTAGAGCAATGAATGATGATAAGCATAGATAAGAGGATCGAACTCCTATTGCTAGAAAAAATTTACCTTTTTTCCGCTCGATCATGATGCTTAAACCATTTTGGCAATCGGGAGATCCATCACCCCGACCCGATCTGCTCCTGATCGGAAATTCGGTACGAGCTGCTGCATTCTCAGCAATTCGAGCTGGCTTTCACCCTTTCTGTTTGGATCAGTTTGGCGATCGCGATCTTATGCAGTTTACTTCTGTTCAGAAATATAATGAAATATCAGAAATTTCTGATTATTTAAATCCATCTCTTCCGCTCCCTTGGATTTATACAGGTGGGATTGAAAATCAGCTAACTTGGTTGAATCATTTTTTAGAACAACATCAGAATTACCCCTTGTGGGGGAATCGGCCTAGTACTTTGAAAAAAGTGCGCTCGCCCAAGTGGTTATCTAAGAGGTTATCTGAGTGGTTATCTGAGTTTCTTACTCAAGACCGAATCCGCTATCCTGAAACTCATTTTTCTATCCCAGAAAATTACCCTAAAAAAAAGTATCTTTTGAAACCTTTTAAGAGCGGTGGTGGAAACAACATTAGATTTTTTCAACCTGAAGATATAGCTCATGTAAGTAGAGCAACATTCTTTGAGGATTATTACCTGCAAGAATATCTGAAAGGGGAGTTATACTCTGCACAATTTATCTCTGATGCTCGTGGAGCAAAATTATTGGGGATTACGCAACAACTACAAGGATTGCAAGAACTTCGAGCCAAAGAATTCCAGTGGTGTGGTAATATCGGCCCGATAACTGTTAGCTTATCTCTTACACAAGCTCTTAGCAAATTAGCTAATCGGCTAGTTCAGCTAGCACAACTTCGTGGAATTTTCGGCATCGATTTTATAATGCACGAACAGAATGCCTATCTCCTTGAAGTCAATCCCCGTTATACTGGTGCACTGGAATTAATTGAATATGCTGAGAAAATAAATACATTTTCACTTCTACAGCAAATCTTTCAGCCAAACAACTCCTCAACTTACTCTCTTGATATCAACGATCCTAAAGCCGATCACCGTATCGCCAAAGGAATTTTATATGCCCGTCAAGATTTTCGATTCCCTTCTTACCTAGAAGTGCCTATTCAAAAACAACTATCTCTCCAAGATGTCAACTTATGTCCTGTTCTAGCAGATATACCTGCAGAAAATGATCAGATCGGTACCGGTTATCCAATCATGACAATATTCGCTCATGCCCACCAAAAGATAGAAGATCTCTTTTGGCTCGAAGAACTAACGAAAATTCGTCATCCTCAAACCAAGCCGATTTATGACCTTATCTGTCAAGCGATTGAAAATAATGAAGTAGTCGGTAATGAACTAGCTCAATTGAAACACTTTGCTAGAGCTTGGGAATTGCTTCTATATGAAGCATGAACAAACTTTATTCAATTTTAAAGACCTCTCAAATAGATTTGTATTTTCAGATCACATTTTATTCCAGATGATCAAATAACGAGCATCTTTACAAAATATCTTCTTCTACTTCGTCGCCAGTCATTTTGCTATTGACCTAACTTGCAGACTCTGCTTAACTTACCATAAAAGTTTAGAAGATGGCAAAAATATCGATACACAAGGATTCAAGGTTAGTGGCACGAAAGCATGGAACATAAAGAACAACCTAAAGAAAAACCTAGCTCACGCAATTGGATTATTCGATTTTATGGTCTATTGATCGTACTTTTATTTATCAGTGTACGACCGTATGCTGGCGGTTGGAACGATGGTTCTCGTCTAGCGTCGGTTGAAGCGATCGTCGATCACCATACTTTACGAATAGACAACTCAATTTTTGTCAAAATTCCAGATTCGCTGAAAATACCAGAGAAACTCCCTTATCCGATCGAAGATTACATGATTCTCAAGTCGGGCACTCTGGATAAACTCAAAATCGGCGATCATTACTATACCGATAAACCAATTGTAATCAGTCTGATGATGGCGATTCCTTACAAAATCTGGCGGGTATGTGGTGGTCCCGCTTTTTCTGAGAATCCCAGATATGCTTGCTGGTTTTTAACCCTAATCATCATGGGTAGTAGTTTAATTTATTTAACTCACTCCTTATTAGCAATCGCCAAAAAATACCGATTTGCAGAAGATCAGCAATTGATTCTAGTTTCAGTCGTAATCCTGAGCACGGTCGTGATTACCTATACCCAACATCTGAACAATCACTTACTCCTCCTCGCCGTATTCGCTGGGATGATCAATCAATTGATGGAATTAAAATCAGTAGCACCAACTTCTCGTCAACACAAGCTTCGGCTGATTTGGTTAGGAGCGTTGGCGAGCATCGCTTATAACCTCGATCTAGGACTAGCTGCCCCACTAATCTCTTTGTTAGGGATGATCACTTGGTATACCCATCGGCGAATCCTAGACTGTTTCTGGATGCTGGTAGGCATCTCCCCCGGGCTTGCTGCGTATTTACTGACTAATCTGATTTTAGGAGGTGGTTTAAAGCCTTTGAACTCGGTCCCAGAATATCTGAGCTGGCCCGGTTCCCCATTTAGCACAAGCAACATGACAGGATTATTCCAGCACCATTTTGGATGGTTCTGTCTTTATTCTCTTGAATTATTATTTGGAAAAAACGGCTTCGTTGGTCATAATCTTATGCTGATGTTTTCTATTGCGATATTATTCACCATCCCTTGGTCAAAATATCGCCCTAGTGCCATTACATTGTTTGCGTTGGCATGGAGTATAAGTGGTTGGTTGATGTATGGAGCTCTATCGAATAACGGGGGTGGAGGCTGTTGCGGAGTCCGCTGGTTTTTGCCGTTTCTGGTAACCGGTTTTCTTATCAATCTGGAATGGTTGAAAAATCATCCCCAAGATCGGCGCTATCTTCTCATTCTGGCTTTCTGGGGCGGGATCGAAGCCATTTTGATGTGGAATTACGGCACCTGGAGACGAAAAATGCTTCCGCTGTTTTGGCCTATTCAAGGGATAGCCGTCACCCACTGGTTTGTTGACTATTACTTACACAACATGAGGAAAAAATCTTCTTTGAGTTCGATCGATCCCACCGCTAAACAGACCGAACAAACCCGCCAAGCCGCATAATCGATTAGATCAAACTTTTCTAAATGATTCGAATGTTTAGAAAGGTTTATTTATCCCACTTAAAAAAGCTTGTTCATTTCAAATCTAGCCAAATATTATTGTTGATTGCCTATTATTTTAGCATCCTATGGTAGCTTTATAAATATATTTGTTTCATCGCGAAGTTAATGAAATAATTGGATGCACCCATGATTTTGTCCTGGCTATTTTTTACTTTAATTGCTTTTACCGAGGAAGAAACTGTCACCGTACAGCTTAATCCTCAGAAAGTAGTTATTCCAGAGAAAGAAAATTTTGGTCTGTTATCTCAAAGCGCATATTCGATCGATCGAATTCCACGCTACCCCTTGCATTGCTACGAACCCAACGTGGGGGATATTGTACTTTTTAGCAACCCCACTCTATTTTGGAGTTCTTTATATTTAATTGCTGGTACCGCAGCGCCTGGCCATGCCGGTTTAGTGGTACGAATGCAGAATGGTCGATTGGGGATTGTCGAAGCCGGTTATAACGATGGTATCCATGTTCGATTGAATCCGCTTTCAGAACGGTTACCGATTTATCCTGGTCATCTTTGGATTCGGCAGCGCAAACAGCCAGTGACCGAAGAACAATCGAATTGTTTGACTCAGTATGCCACAGCAATCGATGGTAAATGCTATTCCGGAGTCAGATTACTTGGTCAACTTACCCCTTTGCGGTCTCGTGGGCCATTGCGCACCTATTTTGTGGGACGCCCGAAAGGGATTCGACATGCCTATATCTGTTCAGAAGCGGTCTTGGAAGGATTAGTCTATGCTGGATTATTAGACAAACGTACAACCAGGCCAAGTGCTACATTTCCCCGTGATATGTTTTTTGATAGTTCTTTGAACCCGTATATCAATAAACATCTCCATCTAATTTCACAATGGGAAGTCCCTGCGTTGTGGCAACGCGGTTCATCCTGCTTCGATTCTCACCATTCGTATCAGGATCCCATTTCAAAGAAATAGATACTGATGAAAATAATATTATGGCGTTTGCATCCCTTGTTCTTTTATGAGATTGACAATCTGTAT
The DNA here is from genome assembly GCA_021809185.1 of Planctomycetota bacterium. Taxonomy (GTDB): domain Bacteria; phylum Planctomycetota; class Planctomycetia; order Gemmatales; family Gemmataceae; genus JAKBAI01. The sequence continues at coordinate 13,973 of JAKBAI010000084.1, read as the reverse complement.
TCACTGGCGATTTAAGCACTAAATTGAAGAACTAGATTGAAACACTAGATTGAAGAACTACAGGGGGAACGCTTTTTACTTTTTAGGTAAGGAGCGGAGAAAGAATCGTATCCAATTTCGGGAAGCAATTTTTTCGACATCTTCTTGTGAGTAGCCCCTTTCTTTTAAAAGCACAAGGACTTTTTGTAAATCAGCAATTGTTTCAAGATCGATCGGACTTTGCTCTTTTCCGAAACCACCATCAAGATCGCTACCAATACCGACATGATCACAATTTCCACTAAGTTGACAGATATGATCGATATGATCAACTATTTTAGCGAGCGTAACTTGGGCCGATTGAGGAGTTGTTTCGCCCCGCACCCAGTTAGGATAGAGCATCCAGGCATCAAAAGCCACCCCAATCACCGCTTTTCGAGCAATCAATCGCTTAATTTGAGGATCACTCAATTGCCGCTGATCGGGCACTAAAGTCCGGCAATTATGATGACTGGCCAAAACTGGACCAGAATAAATATCCAGTGCCTCATCAAAACACTGATCAGAAAGATGGGTAATGTCTAAAATAATACCTAAACGTTCCATCTCTTTTAATAAGATAGGACCACGTTCGAAAAGACCTCCAACGGTCCCCGTTCCATGAGCATATGGACTCACCCCATAATGCGCAGGACCGATAATTCTCAGTCCCAAATCATACCAACTACGAAGATCTTCAGGGGAAAGGATTGGATCAGCCCCTTCCATACTTAAAATATATCCTAATGGACCAGAATAATTATCTTCTTTGGCAATGTTCTCGAGAAAAGATTCTAGAGCGGTACCATGATCGATTCGTTTTAGAATCCCTTTTTGCTCCATCACCTGATAAAACTCAGATTGTCCTCGTGCCGCAGCGTGGGCCATTTCCATCGAAGAATATCGAATAAATGGTGGTTTAGAATGAGGCCTAAACAACCGGGCTAAGAGGGTTGCAATCATAACATAAATTCCCCCTTTTCTCAACTCTGGAAATGTTACCGTATTCTTCCCTCTTGCTGGATGATCAGCTAATGCTGGTTCTGTTTCCATTTTCCGCACTTCGGTTATGGATCGAGTCAAGTCTCGGTTCCAATCAATAGCATTCCAGGCTAAATCGAGATGGGCATCCACAATTAAAGTTGTCATGATTTTCCAATCGGAGAAGTATTTCTATAAAATTTTCTTTGCTGCTTATCACTAGGTTTTTTAACAAATTCTCTGGCATGTTTGGATAAAGAACAAAGCAGTTATACTGCGTATTCCTCGAGATCCATATTTATTTTAATATACCAAAATTGTCAGAAGGTAAATAAATACTGAATAAATAAGGGAAGATTTTTCGGTTCCTTCAAAATGATTAGTGGATCTTACTGGAATTTTTCTGGAGAAAGTTTAAAATTGAATATAAGAAAAAGTCTCTAAAATTATGTTTCAGAAATTATTGAGAAAGAGTGTATGTTAAAAATTTTTCGCATTGGCATAGCTATTAGCATCGTTATTACGGTTTTAAGTTCAACAATATTATTCCTCAATCCCCCCGCAGGTTTTTCAAGTGATGATCCAGCAAATCCGGAAAAAAGAAAGTATAATCCCTACGTAGCTAAAGCTTCCGATGAGGGAGAAAAAGCGATTCGCGGATTTCAGATCGATCAAAAATTTCAGGTACAATTATGGGCAGCGGAACCCCTCCTCGCCCATCCAGTTGCTTTTGCCTTTGACGAAAAAAATCGCTGTTTTGTGGCAGAAAGCTTTCGCATTCAGAAAGGGGTTACCGATAATCGGGGACACATGCACTGGCTTGCCGATGATCTTAACTCCAGAACAGTTGCGGATCGAGTTGCCATTCATCGCAAAGATGCCAAAGATAAATTTAGTGCACAATACGAAAAAGAAAGCGAACGAATTCGATTACTTGAAGATACGACCGGTTCTGGCAAAGCCAATCGTTCAACCGTGTTTGCTGATAATTTTCACCGGGCTGAAGATGGACTCGCCGCAGGAATTTTGGCAAGGGAAGGGAAAGTTTATTTCACTTGTATCCCCGATTTATGGGTACTGCAAGATAGCAAAAATGAAGGGGTCGCAGACTCCCAGAAATCACTTTCAACCGGATACGGAATCCATGTTGCCTTTTATGGTCATGATCTTCATGGCCTCCGAGTTGGACCTGATGGAAAACTCTATTTTTCGATTGGGGATCGAGGCTTGAACGTAGTCAATCGGGAAGGAAAACGCCTCTTCTATCCCGATTGTGGAGCGGTGATGCGCTGTAATCAGGATGGTTCTAATCTAGAAGTAATTCATATCGGATTGCGTAATCCACAAGAATTGGCTTTTGATGATTTCGGGAATTTATTTACCGGTGATAACAACTCCGATTCGGGAGATCGTGCCCGAATTGTCGAAATTGTCGAAGGGGCAGATAGTGGTTGGCGGATCGGTTATCAATATGGAACCATGATGCATGATAAATCTGTACCTCAAGGAAATCGCGGCCCATGGAATTACGAAAAACTCTGGCTGCCTGCAACTAAAGAGCAACCTGCCTATCTTTTCCCACCGATCGCCAATTTCACGGATGGCCCATCCGGCTTTACTCACTACCCGGGTATCGGCTTTTCCAATTCCTATAACAATCATTTCTTTCTTTGTGATTTTCGTGGTTCTCCGGGAGGAAGCGGAATATGGTCGTTTGAACTTAAGCCTAAGGGCAGCTCGTTTGAGCTATTTAAGCCAACACATTTTATCTGGAATGTCTTAGCGACGGACTGTGATTTTGCTCCTGATGGGGCATTTTATTTGAGCGATTGGATCAACGGTTGGGGTTTGAGTGGTAAAGGAAGAATCTATCAAATCAAACCAAAAGATCCGATCAACCAACAAGCATTGAATGAGATTAAAGAACTATTCGCCAAAGGATTTTCCAGTTATTCTGTAGAAGAATTGACTAAATTTTTATCACACCCTCACCAAGGAATTCGCCAAGAAGCTCACTTCGCTCTAGCAAAAAAAGGGGAGGAAAGCTTCGCTTCCCTGAGAAAGATTCTCTCCAACCGGAACAGTGATTTCGTCATGCCCAAAATACATGCTCTTTGGGCTTTAGCTATAAACCCCCGATTGCACTCTGAACAGATCCAGTTGATTGTTTCGGCTCTCGATGATTCTGATGAAAGAATTCAAATTCAAGCAGCAAAAAGTCTAGCCAATCTTACCCAATATTGGAACGGTTCAACGATTCTGCAAAATCAAACAAAAATCTGGTTACCTAAATTAATCGCTCTTCTTAAAAAAAATGATTCCCCTCGATTACAAGAACAAATCGCCCTCGCTCTCTACAAATTAGGTACCTTACCCTATGTCAATCCCAATGAAACAGAGGAGATTAAATCTAAGATTCGTAATAGTATAATGGAAGTTATCCGATTTCATGATAACAAAGATCCATATATTCGCCATGCTTGTGTCATGGCGTTGGCAACAGTAAACCCCATTCCCAAGCAGGATCCTAAAAAATTAATCGAATATTCTAGTTCGGAAAAGCTCGCTATTGTACTTGCTTACCGAAAACAGGTCCAGCTTGGGACTATTACTATTCAAAACGCAGCTAAACAGTTACTCCCCTTTGTACAAGAGACCGATAATGTTATCTTTGATGAAGTTATTCGTGCCATTCACGATCTAGAAATTACCCCTGCTTATCCCGCCATTCGAACGCTAACGATTTCTAATCGACTCTCAAAAGAAAGTATTCTTCGGTTACTAAATATTCGTTTTCGATTAGGAACCAGAGAAGATGCCCAAGCGATTGCAACGCAAGCTGGGAATCCTGAAAGCAGTGAAATGGTTCGTTTATTGGCGATACAATTATTGATTGATTGGGAAAAACCTGTGAGACTCGATCGACTTACGGGATTAGCACAGGTAATCGCTCCACGGGATGTTTCTGAAATCAAAAAAGTAGTTCAAGGAGTTTTATCCCGATTGTTTCAAGGGAGTGTAAAAATCCAAAAACAATCGGCATCCCTCTGTTCAAAATTAGGGATCACCGAAGTTGGACCGTTTTTATACAATTTGGTAATCGACCCTAAAACACCCGTTGAAACTCGAATGGAAGGGTTAATAACTCTAGAGACTCTAAAAGATAAAAAACTTGCCGAGGCGCTGGAGATTGCGAGAAATTCGAATGAACCGGGATTAAGACAGATAGCGAGATCGATCCGAATAAGATCAAATCCCAAAGCCGTTATTCAGGAATTACGAACAGTTTTGCAAACGGGTACTTTGCTGGAAAAACAGGGAAGCCTAGAACTTCTCCGCCAAGCAAAATCAAAAGAATCCGATGAAATCTTGATTACATATTTAGATAATCTAGTTAACAACAAATTAATGGAGGAGTTGCAGCTCGATGTTTGGTTAGCGACAAAAGATACGAAAAACCCAATAATACAAGAAAAACGAAAGCAATTGTCAACCAAACTGGAAGCTCAAAAAAATGACTTGACTGGCTATCGGTTCCTTCTCTCGGGCGGAGATGCTAGTAAAGGCAAAAATATCTTTTTGAATAACCCAACCGCACAATGCCAAAGATGCCATAAGTTAGAGGGTCAAGGAGGCGAAGTTGGACCTGCACTCAATGGAATTGCGGCCAATCAAAAACGTCAATATCTTCTGGAATCGATCGTTTTTCCAAACAAACAGATCGCGAAAGGATTTGAATCAGTTACTGTTACGACTATAGATGGGAAAACTATCAGTGGCATCATTAAAGAAAATAGTATGAAAGTATTGAAATTGATGACCGCAGATGGAAAACTGATAACGATTCCCAAAGAGGATGTCGAAAGTTCTCGAAGTGCTAATAGTGCCATGCCAGAAGACTATAGTCAAAAGTTATCTTGGAGTGAAATACGCGATCTTGTGGAGTTTTTAACAACCTTAAAAACTCCCTGGGACGAATCGAAAAAAGGGCATTAACCGATCTCCATCATCGCCCTTGTATCTAAGTTTGAGAATCTTTTGAATTATATTTACCAATGAGGCAACGATGTCCGCACCAGAAACCACAAACCCACAAAAATCTCTCGAAGACTTTCGACTCCGAGTGATCTCAGAGCAGAATCTCCTCGCTTGGATTCGAACTGGATTATCTTTGATGGGTTTTGGCTTTGTTGTGGCCCGATTTCATTGGTTTATGAGGCAATTTTCTCTGGAATCAAGTACACATGTTCTACAAAAAAAAACTGCGGCTTCTCAATCAGGTTCGATTGGATTAACCGTATGGATCGGGCTGGGATTGATTATCTTAGGAGTCTGTATCAATCTCCTCGCAGGTAGAGAACATGCTCGCTTTTTGGATTGCCTTCAGAAAAATCTCGAATACCATCCGCCACGGAGATCGATGGGAATTACGGTAACAATTCTATTGGCGATCATTGGTATTTTAATGGCTTCTCATTTATTATATCTAGAGATAGATACCCCTTGAACATCGTTTGTTAACAACAATTGATAATCTTATTTTATTTTTGGACAATTTTAGGACTGAATCTATAAAAGTGAATTTATAAAAATTATTGAAATATTCAATATTATTATCAAAAAAGCCTCTGGTTTTAATCAGAGGCTTTTTTAATTTACTTAGTTTTGTACTTACCAATCTGACCCAAGGACCATTCCATCATTAGGAATCATCGCTATCGCCCACGAATATTGAGAAATACCACCAGCAACGTTACGAACCGATCCATCACCCAACCCAACAATAATTCCACCTGAAGATAAGCCGTGTACCGTATACGGATTACAGTTAGAGATTGAGGGTTTAATTTGTGGCAAAGGTATGGAAGTATAATTTGAAACAGTGTAATAGGTATTAGTCCAATTGATTGGAAAAGTGCTATCCGAATAGCCGTTAGGATAATTCGATTCGAAGGCAATCGATTCATTTCCTTGGCAATCTGACATGTGTTCCATGATAGTCATCGTATTGGAAGTCCCATCTTGACAAATGGTTTGTAGAGCACCAACAGAAGCTGGAGGATTCCAACCTGATGGGGTATTTCCCCAACCTTGGATCGATCCGTTATTGGGGCCAAAAACAGCAAGATTAGAGACATAGCTAGTGAGACAACGACCATCATTCGATTTAATAGGATTGCCACTAGCAACTGGATCAGCTGGGGCTATAAATGTTTTTACAAACTCCCCCGTATTTTGACCGAGCTGCCAACCATCATTTACGGATTGGTTAAAAAAGTTTTGTTGTTCGATGTAGGGCAACATAAAGAAAAAAACAGTTCCATGCTGTGCGGGACGAGTGGTCCAATCGTTAAAGTTATTTGGACAATTAGCACCGCCAGGATAACAACCCATCGCTGGTGGAATTTTACCAATGGCATCATTCATATTCCATAATGCAAGACCCATCTGCTTCAAATTGTTTTGGCTTTGAGTGCGAGCTGCTGCTTCGCGAACCTTTTGAACTGCGGGTAAGAGTAACCCAATTAAAATAGCAATGATGGCAATTACTACTAATAATTCAATTAGGGTAAAACCTAACCTTTTGTTAATTAATTTAGATTTTTTCATTTTTTCCTTATAAAAAAGAATTTATTTTGCAGTATTATACTCTAATCCAATAATTGTGTTTGTCAAGATTCAACATAAAATTAATTAATACTAATTTATAAATAATTGAAATTAGTAGTAAATTTTTCTTCGGAATTAAATTTATTAATTCTAATTAACAATTTGTATAAATTAATTTAATTTATATGAAAATTGAATTACGGAAAAAGAATATAATTTTAGACTATCTATTATTAATTTGGTATTATCTCGACGATTAATTTGATATTGTTAAAGCCAGTTTGGTCAAAACGTGGTGTGAAACTAATTGTTTTTCAAACTTATTATTTTGAATTTTGAATAAGAATATGCAATTACAGATTATTGCATAATGAAAATATTTGACAGCAGATCCTAGAAACTAAGAAATTGACAGGTTTTAACGAATGGACTTACCTTCAATTCCATAGGATTTGAGAATTCATAACTAAGAAATCCTTCACCAACATAGAATTATTTTTTGGACAGGATTGCATCAAAAAATGATTTGAGAAAAATTGGTTTAAGAAAAAAAAAGACTGGTTAGAAAGAATCTAACCAGTCAAAAGAAATAATGATTGCATGGATTGAAAGGAGCTTTTTATCTTAAAAAGTTCAAATATTACCAATCGGAACCTAAAACTAATCCATCATTAGGAATCAGAGCAAGGCTCCAAGAATATTGGGAAATGCCTCCAGCTACGTTTCGCACCGACCCATCTCCCAGACCAACTATAATACCACCTGAAGACAAACCATGAACAGTGTATTGATTACAGTTGTTGGTATTTGGTTTAATTTGAGGAAGTGGAACTGCGCCCCTGGTTGCTAAGGTATAAAAAATACCTGCTGGTTGAATCGGGAAAACGCTTACTTGATAACCGTTTGGATAATTGGTTTCAAAAGCAATCGATTCTCCTCCATTACAAGCAGACATGTGTTCCAAGATTGTCATAGTATTGGAGGTACCATCTTGACAAATGGTTTGTAGAGCACCAACAGAAGCTGGGGGATTCCAACCATTACCAATCGATCCGTTATTCGGTCCAAAAACAGCAATATTGGAAACATAACTCGAAAGTGGGCGGCCATTTCCGCCTTCATAAGGGTTCCCACTAGCAACTGGATCAGCAGGTGCAATAAATGTTTTTACATATTGCCCATTACCGTTAGCTGCACCCCAACTGTCGTTCGGAGTTGAATTATACAAGTTTTGCTGTTCAATATATGGAAGTATAAACCAGAATAAGCTTCCATGTAAAGCTGGATATGTCGACCAATTACTATAATTGTTTGGGCATCCTGAACCACCTGGATAGCAACCTAACGCAGGTGGCACTTTGCCAATCGCATCGTTTGCATTCCACAAAGCAACTCCCATTTGCTTTAAATTGTTTTGACTTTGAGTCCTTGCCGCGGCTTCGCGGACTTTTTGGACTGCTGGTAATAATAACCCAATCAAGATCGCGATGATTGCAATCACTACCAATAATTCGATCAAGGTAAAAGCTGATCGATGTGGGCTTTTCTGCGAATAATTCATTAATATTCTCCCATAAAAGAAAAACTAATGAAATTATAATACAATTAATTTGCCAAACAATATCAACAAGATGTCATAAAATATTTTTAACCAAAATTTTTATGCTGATAATGAATTATATATAAATTAAATTACATTTAATATAAAAATTGGGGCAAAAAATCGATTTAAAACATTAATTTAATTTAATTTCTATCAATCAATTCTTTATTCAAATTAATTTCTTGTTGATTAACTCCTTCTTTAATTTCGATTTTTAGAGGGGTTTTTTCTGGATTTGAATACTCTTGTGGTAAAGCGATGGGACTACCCAATCGACCTTTTGGGAACATTTTGGCCATTAGTTTTTCTTGATTATCCAGCGACTTACTTACTACTTTTCCAATTGATTTAATCTTTGAATTATCGTTTCCATCTTTTGTAATACTCTTTGCTGTATCTAATACCTCTCCGGTATCGATCAATATTTTATAATTACCGATGGGAACATCTGGAATGTTAAAAGTACCATCTGGCTTTATGGCATTGATAATTTGGACAGGATTTTTCCCTTGAGAAATAAGAAATATTTGTCCACCAGTAACCGGTTTATCTTGAAAAAAAATTGATCCTGCAAAAGAACCTCTCTTCCCATCGACTTCGTTGCGGGTATTTGATCCGCATGAGGTGATTAAACAGATAAAACCCCAGACAAAAATGGTCTTTATTCTCAGAAGAAAAAATTTTGTCATTTCTTGAAAACTTTCCTAGGAATAGAGAATTGATTGCATTTGAAAGCAATCAATTCTTCGTAAAAAACAAATAACTACCAATCGGAGCCAAGTACCAAACCATCATTAGGAATGACAGCAACTGCCCATGTGCTTTGAGAAATTCCATTTGCAACCGTTCGTACAGAACCATCCCCCAGACCAACGAGGATACCTCCCGAGGATAAGGCATGGACCGTATAGGGATTGCACTGATTCGGATTGGAAATCTTGGGTTGAGGAAGCGGAATAGATGCAAGTGTTTTATAAGGGCCATTTGGATTCAAGAAACTTTGGGTATTGTATGGCATTGAAGGATAACTTGGATTTTGATAACCATAAAGGTTCGATTCAAAAGCTAGTCCATGCCAACCTTCACAATTCGTCATATGTTCCAAAGTAATGATCGTTTGCGAAGTACCATCTTGCATAATAGTTTGCATTCCACCTTTACTGGTCGAAGTCCAACTATTATCGTACGGACCAAATACACCACGATTTGCAACATAACTCGAGTTCGGGCGACCACCATCTTCTGGATTTCCAGAATCAGGATCAGCTGGGGCGATAAATGTTTTAATGAGAACGTTGCTGCTGATCCCCCAACTATCGTTTGCCGTTGAATTATAAAGGTTGTTTTGCTCGATATAGGGTAAAACATGAAACAAAATAGATCCATGTAAAGCTGGAATCGGTGTCGACCAATTATTGTAATTGGAATTGGGTCCACATGCCGAAGGATAACAACCAGACGTCGGAGGAACTTTCCCTATAGCATCATTCATGGACCATAAAGCAATTCCAATCTGTTTTAAATTATTTTGGCTTTGAGCCCTCGCAGCTGCTTCTCGAACTTTTTGAACTGCGGGTAACAAAAGCCCGATGAGAATAGCAATAATGGCGATAACCACCAACAGTTCAATCAGAGTAAACCCTTTTCGTTTACTCAGTTTTGGGAGAGTAATCATGAAAAACTCCTAATTAATAAAAGAAACATAAGCTAAATAAATTGTTGCAAATAATTTGGAGTAATTCAAGAGAAAAATGTGTTTTTTTTCATTTTTTTTGGAACTTTTTTACAAATCAATCTTTTTAAGATAAAAATTAATAAACATAATGAGCATAAGTAATTATAAATTAATAACTTACGTATAATTAATTTGATTTGATTGATTAAATTATTTTAATTTGATTGTATGTATTTTGATAATTTTTAAATATTTAAGTCTTTTTAATGTTAATATATATTCATCAATTGATTATAATTAATCTAATATTCATTTACTTTTTTTCTTCTTTGATCTAGATTTGAGTTTCTTCAAATCCTTTCGTAACTTTCTATCTTTTAGCTTTTTATTCTTTTTGTGTTTCTCTTTCTGTATTTCTGCGCTTGCTATAACTTCAAAATCGAGCTCTCGTCGTTCTGGATCGACTCGTAAAACCCTTACCCTTACTCGTTTTCCAAGCTGAAAAATATGAGTTCGCTTTCGTCTTCCAATCAAAGATTGCGTGCTTTCATCAAAATCGTAATAATCATTTAATAGAGTTCGTACATGAACAAATCCTTCTGCGGGAAACCGAATACCCATAGCAAAAAACCCACTTTTATTTACTCCAGTTATAATAGCATCCAACTCCCATTTGGGTTTGCCACTCAAATAATGCAGGATCCTTAACTTAATGACCTCTCGTTCCGCCTCTTCCGCTCTGCGTGCCATTTTGCCACAATGCTCCGCAAGTGAAACCATCTCTATTTCACTCACTTGAGTCACCTCCATTTTCAATACTTTTCCTAGAAGTCGATGAACAGACAAATCAGGATACCGGCGAATCGGAGAAGTAAAGTGGCAATAATCTTCTAAGGCCAAAGCATAATGTTCCTGAGGTTGAGGGGAATAATTTGCTTGCTTCAAGCTGCGTAATAGTGCATAATGAATACTGAACCGCTCAGGCTTATCTTTGCTTTCTTGTAAAACTTGAACTAATTGATGACGGTTTTGATAATCTGAAATAGTATAACCCAAACCGTGAATAAATTCGGCAAAAGTTTGTAATTTTTCCTCTTTCGGAGCCGGGTGAACTCTTCGTATAAATGGTAAGTTCAAAGAGGTAAGATATTTCGCAACGGATTCATTTGCTGTCACCATACATTCTTCAATAATCTGGTGACTAATATCCTGAGTTTGAGCAAAATGTGCTCCTGACACATAACCTTTTGCATCAAATTCCAAAATCGGTTCAGGCAAAGACAATTCCAATGTTCCTCTTTTTCCCCTCAGTTTCAGTCGTTTTCGAGTAAACTCTTCCAGCAGATAAAGCATTTGCATTATCACCGGATCAATCGACAATTCGTTGTTTTCCACTCGGATCTGATTAAGAGGAATCGATTCGTGCTGTGATTTAATTTTACGGCTCTGTTTTTTACTTGTCTTGTTTGATTGGTGGAGATCATTTCCAGCAATCTCTCCATGTTTACTTTGTTTTTCAAGCATGGAAAGCTCTTTTTTATTTTGGAGAATTTTTGTTACTTGCTCATAGGTAAATCGCTTACAAACACAAATAATCCCCTCTGTAAAGCTGGAATCGATCAATTCTGCCTTCTCGTTAAAAGACATAATAACCGATTTCACTAGACGATTTTTCCCCTCCTGCAAGCTAGCAACTCCATTCGAGATCAACTCCGGCAACATCGGAATAACTTTTTGTGGTAAATATACACTGGTAGCTCGACGGAATGCTTCGAGATCCAGCAAACTTCCTTGAGGAATAAACGAACTGACATCTGCCACATGGACGACAAGCTGATACCTTTTTTTTCCAGAATCGTAACTTAAAGCAATTGCATCATCAAAGTCTCTTGCATCTATTGGATCGATTGTAATTACCACTTCGTTTGTAAAATCGGTCCGATTTTTATAATCTTTTTCATCGTAATTTAGAGCAATCTGACGAGCCTGAATCAATACTTCTTCGGAGAAATAGTCAGGAATCCCTAAAGACCGAATAACAGAAGAAATATCCACTTCCGGATCCCCTTGCTGCCCCAATACCTCCGTGATAACACCTTCACCCAATTGACCCTGTTTCGGAAATCGTACCATTTCCAAAACCACTTTGTCTTTTTCTTTTAATGGAAAAACTGGCAAATCATTTATTTCGATTAGCTCAGAAAACATCGTTCCATCAATTTGCACGAAAAATCGACCCTTTTTTACAACCATAGTTCCTACGAAGGTTTTGGTCGCTCTCTGAACAATCTGAACAACCTCCCCTTCTGCCGATCGATTACCCCGTGCTCTATGCAAAATCCTTACTTTGACTTCGTCCCCCGTACAGGCATCTGAACTAAAACGGTTTGCTATGAAAATCTCATTTACCTCAGGATTCGTTCCAAAAGCAGGCTGAAACCATCCATCTCCTGAATGATGTCTGCGAAAAATCCCCTGTAACAAATTCGTTTGTTTCCCATGGTTGGCTTGTGGAGAGGTAGTTTTCAAATCTTCTGATTGGTCATCATGGCTCACCATTGCATTCATCGTTAGAGACTGATCTTGATCTTGTTTCAATACATCCATCCGGATTAATTTGCGAACAACTTTCCGAAAATCGGAGAATTCTTCCGTAGAGATATTCAATTGCTTTGCTAATTCTTTTGTATTTAGAGGAGAATTATGATTAATTTGAAATAAGACCTGGATCTGGCTTTTCAAGTTTTCGAAAAATTTAGTATGTTTCATGGAATTTTTAATTTTATTGGATAAAAAAGTTAATATAAAGTGACTTAAACTAATAATTTAGTGATTATTACATAGCCTCCCGTAATTCGTAAATAATTAGTTTTCATTTTTTTAGATTTTCAAAATCGTAGCGAAAAGATATTTTGCAATCAGTAATCGCTGGGAGAAATCGATGAGAGAAAATGCTAGTTCAATTCAGTTGAAAATAAGATTTGCGAGATTATAGCAATCGGTAATTTCTACTTTCCTCGCAAATCGGAATACGACAATTTAGCTATGCTTGTGATAATACCTTCGTTAATATTCTTGATTCTCTGGTGAATCTCCTATAGTCTTAAATCCCTTGAAAATCCGGCGTTCCATAGCCTGATTATATTGAGTCCAATTTGATTGCGACATCCGATCTTCGTTAATTTCAGTAAGAGTAATATGGACTCGAGTATCTAGTGAATCAATAGCGTGAACCATCACCGCTTCAGGAGTCATCGGGACTTTGGAAGATCCAAATTCGGGAGTGCCATGATGACTTAAAAGTAAATGTTTTAAGCGGAGCTGTAACTCTAATGGAAATGGTTCTTCCGTCAATTCTGGAACTTTAACGAGAAGTTTTTCGAGCAGTTCCAATCCTATCGTTATATGACCAAGTAATTGCCCTTCATCTGTATAGGAGAAGCCTTTGGAGTAAGTAAGTTCGCGCACTTTACCAGAATCATGGATAAATATCCCCAAAATTACCAAATCTCGGTCGATTTGTGGATATAAAGCTAAAATCCGATCAGCTATTTCCAGCATTTGGACCACATGTTCTAATAATCCACCAATATAGGCATGATGAACTCGGATCCCTGCCGGAGCTTTCACAAATCCATCCATAAACGCTTCATCCATCAAATAGCACTGGCCTAATGCTCGTAAATGAACATTACTTACTTTTAACAAAAATGATCTTAATCTTTCCAAAAGCTTATTGATTTCCCAGTTCGTATGCGGTAGAAAATCTTCGTAAGGGATCTCTTTTGAATTGATTTTCTCAATTTGATTTAGAATCATTTGCAAAGCTCCTTGGAAGAGTTGAACTTTGCCTCTCACCTGAACGAAATCCCCTGTTTCCATTAATTTGATCTGATTTTCATTCGCATTCCACAACCGCGCACTAATACTACCCGATCGATCACGTAATTCTACTTGGAGATAAAGATTACCGTTTCGATTCGCTCGAATCTGTTTATCGGCAACTAAATAAATTTCTTCAACGGTTTCTCCATCTGTTAATTCACTAATCAATCGACGAGACATTCTTTACCTTTCCCTGATATT
>JAKBAI010000083.1:9133-20076 GCA_021809185.1 Planctomycetota bacterium | reverse complement strand
TGGTCGGCCTTTGGGTCGCATGGTCATGGCACTAACCGGCCACAATGCCGTATCGATCTGATGATGTCTCAACCAGATATCCCAGACCCCCCGGTGCAGCTCGTTTAAGTTCGGCACGATCGTCTGTTTCAAAACAGGATTATCTAAAATAAGATCGTCATACAATATTTTCATCAGAGGAGATAATTGACCATCTCGAGAAGTTCTAAGATATTCGAAATAACTTTTACGCGCTTTGCTCACAAAAGGATCTTCAAAGTGAAAAGCCATTTCATTCAACTCGCGTAAATGTCTCCGCGCAACATCGGGTATAAGCACCTGGTTGTCAAAACATTTAAACGCATAAGGCCATTGGCTCGATTCATGAAAACCGGAATCGAAAAGATCTTGGCGGTATTCATCAAATAAATTGGTAATCAGTCCCAGATCTGCCATAGTCGATCTAGTTTGATGTTTCGAGACGATTCCTGGTCGAGCGGGATGATAACCGCTAAAATGGAAAAAGTATAAAGGCGAACCATCTGCAAGCAGAATCGTATCCCCAGAGGAGATTAGTTGGCGGCAATGAAAATTCCAATACGCAACGTTAAATCCAGGTTGCCGCATGACATGGAAAGAATCGATTAGACTGGGGGCTAGATCGATCCATTTTTGATCGACATGATAACCATTGGGGAAATCGATTTTGCAATCTCGGTACAATCGATCTTGCCACCAGTGGAGTAATTTAAATGTATCGCTTTGTTTCGATACCCCCAAAAATCCTAAATTATAGCTACCGGCCTGAAGAATATCCATTTCTGAAGGCTTATATGGATCTTCGATCGGCTGATCGATATGAGGAGTTACGACAACAGCATATTTGTTTAAATTGTCTAAAATCGGATCTAATGGTTGAAAAACCTTGATATCCGGATCGAGATAGATCACTTTTTCACAATTTTTCCGATCGAGCAAAGCTTTGAGAAAATACGGTTTCGCCGCGGTGTTCAGTTCAATAACCGTATACCAAAAACAAAAATGCGCGAGAGCAGGAATCGCTAATTGATCGATTTCCATGATCTCAAAAGGTTCCTTTTTTGGATCGAAATAACCGTCGATGCGATCGGTCAATAACAGAACCATAGGAACATCTGGATGATGTTTTTTCAACGATGCGGCAAGAACACGGACCTGGCCGAGATAATTTTTAGAAGCGATGGTACAGAAAATAGTATCTTTCGAATTCACAAATCCCTCTCAATCGTATAAGCTTTATTCGCTTGTTATTGGTTCACTTTCCCGCCGAAGCCAAGCCATTTCTTGAACTTTTCCCAATCATAAACAGATCGGATTACCGGTTTTAATAGCCGTTTGATCAATTTTTTTGCGTATTTTTTAAGATAAAACCCAACTGATTTTCTCTGCGCTAATGCTCTTTTTTTAAGGATCTTCTCCGCTTTGCCGTTGGGCGATCGGGTTCGCAACTGTTCTAAAAGTGGAATAACTTGTTTCGCCAATTGTTCCGGGGCCAATTTCTCCCGGATATCTTTTCGTCCCCTCGCGCTAATCTTCTGAGTTTGTGTGCGATTCTCTACCGCCATTCTTAATTGAGCAACAACTTGCTCTTCTTCTGGTTCTGCCCACATCCCCCCCTTTTCATAGGGGCCGTAATCCTGAGCCAACTCAATTAAGCGATACCCGATCGGAAAACAGTTTTCCTCGGTCAACCAATCTCCTGGAGCTGAATAGGTCGTGGTCACTACCGGTTTCCCCATAGCCATTGCCTCGGCAAGTAAAAACCCAAACCCCTCTGACCGATGTAAAGAGACAATGCTATCAACGGCTTGCATAAGCGCAAGACTATCAGATCGGGAAAAAATCTCATCTATCCAAATAATATTTGATCGTTCTCCCGCTAAAGATATGAGTTTACGGTGTTCCGATGGTAATTGTTCTGCGTGGCTCGTTTTGAGAAGAAGATACACATCGGTCTGATTGGAAAAGGCTCGCGAAAAGGCACGAATCAACCCTTGCGGATTTTTCCTTTCGAGAATACTTAAATAATCAAAAGCAAAATAAAAGATAAAGCCGGACTGGGGCAATCCAAATTTTTTGCGTAAAAATGACTTATCCTGTTTATCCCGAATATCATCAATATCGATCGAATACGGTAAACAACGAACAGGAATCGTGGTCAACGGTTGTAGTGTTTTTTGAATGAATGTTGATGGTACCCACAACTCATCAAAATAGTCGAATGCAGATGACCATCGGCTTGGAAATTTCGATAATTCCCAGTTCCAGCAGCCAATGGTATATCGATCTTTGAAAAAAGCTCGACCACACGTTTCCGCTAATACCCCAATCTGATCCGCATTGACTACCAGATGATTGACACGATACGGATTTATCTCTTTTGTAAAATCCGTAATCTTGGAGTTTGTAACAGAATGGGTAGGCTTCGAATTTGCAACCCCACCGATGACCAATTTATCTCCAGGGATAATGACTGGAGCATCAGGATGGGCTGAATCTTCTGAATTCTTTGCGGTATTATCAGAAATCACGATCGGGGCGAATGGAATACCACCAGCTATCAAAATTCGTTCAATAGCTCGAACAGCTTCTCCTGTTCCCTTCTCCGATCGAAAATAACCACATAGATTTACCCCCCAAGGCAAATCCTTTCTCATGGAATCCCTTCCCAACGATGATCCGTTTTGGTAATCCGTACTAAGATTACCATGATATTCTTGTTTTTTAGCCCTCAAACTATTCCCAATTTAACATCGATCGCATTTTTCTACCAGACCAAATTGGAGAAGGATTGATTATAAAATCAGTCCTCCAGATCAAAATAATGTTCTTTTCAAAGCGAAAAATCGAATACAAAACCTAATTCGAATTAATATCTCGTTATTACACTAAAAAGAATGGAAAAGATATTTCTTAAGCGATTTAATTTTAAGAATGGAGTACAATTCCAATAAGTAAGGGATTAAATATCCGATTCATTCAAGATTTTTTCCAAGAATAGATCGTTATTAAATTGCCATCTAGATCTGAAATTCGAATTTGATGGTATCCTTCGGAACTTTGATGATATTCAGTTTTCAATTCTAGTCCGAGGGATTGAAGTCTTGTTTGCTCTGATGTTAAATCTTCGACTTCAAAAGCGAGCAACCATTTTTTTTGAATCGAATCTTCTGGGGTTACGGATGGAAGTCTTGACTCTTTTTCTTTAAGGGCCAAAGAAAAAGAACCTCGATTTAATAATACAAATCTTGTTTTCTTATCTTCAAAGATAGGCAATAACCCAAAAACTCGTTGATACCACAATACTGCTTGGTCCAGATCGTTCACCCGCAATTCGATAAACGAAAACTTAGGAAAACTCAGATTGTCTGTATCATCCATTTATATTTTTTTATCCGTGTATAATTAACTAAGAATGCTTAATCATCACCAAAGAAAAACCAAACGAATATTTGTCTCTTTAATTAAACGTATTAGCCTCCGAGAAACCGACTTGGTTTTATATGTATGATTCTAAAAAAACATTCACGATGATCAGCGATCAATATTGCAATGATTTACTATAAGTTATTACTAGAAAATAACTTATAGCAAGAGAAAGCAAATCATACGGTAAACAATAGGACGATAGAACCGATTCGATGATTGACATAAGCTTAAATCGGTTTTGGGATAAAGTTTTAGAATGCAATTGAGCAATTCTAATTATTTTCAATTGGTGATTTCTCTATCTTATTCGAATAATTTGCTTACCGATTCGTTTTCGTGGATTCGTTTCATTGCATCGGCCAGAAGATAATCGATGCTCAATACATTGATCTTTTGGATTCGTTTTTCTTTTGGAAGCGGTATACTATCGGTAATTACCAAGTGATTAATCGGCGATTTTTCCAGGCGTTGCACCGCTTCGCCAACCAGAACTCCGTGGGTTGAAAAAACATAAATATCACTTGCTCCGTTCGCTTTGGCGATTTCTGCAGCACCTACAATGCTACCAGCCGTGGTAATCATATCATCAAACATGATTGCAATCTTATTTCTCAGATTGGCACCAATTAAATTCGCTTGGACGGTATTCAAAGCAGAAGTTCGGCGTTTATCGACAATCGCCAACTCCCCTCCTAATCGCTTCTGATACTGGAGCGACATCTTCACCCGTCCTTCATCTGGCGAAAGAAAGACCACTCTGTCCATATTGAGCTGCTGCTCTTTCAAGTAGTTCACAAAAACGGGCAAAGCGGTCATATGATCGACAGGAATATCGAAAAAGCCCTGGATTTGCGGGGCATGCAGATCCATAGCTAGGATTCGATTTGCTCCTGCAGCGGTGAGAAGATTAGCAACCAACTTTGCAGAAATTGGTACTCTTCCCTGATCTTTTCGATCTTGTCTGGCATAGCCATAATAAGGAAGAACAACGGTAATTCGATAGGGGCTTGCTCTTTTAAAGGCATCCAGAATAACTAGTAATTCCAGTAAATTCTCATTCACTGGGGGGCAAGTTGGTTGTACGATAAAGACATCGCGACCACGTACATCCTCTTCAATACGAACAAATGTTTCAGAATCGGGAAATGATTCAACTCGTAATGCTCCTAATGAATCGCCCAGACAGTGGACAATTTTTTCTGCAAGTGCACGATTAGCTCGACCAGAGAACACTCTTATCTTATTATGATTCATCATTTCCAAAATCCCAATGGGAGAGTATTTATTACTCAGACTATTATGAATTTCATGTGTAGATTGGCAATGACCCCCATATTAGAATCTCAAAAAAATGGAGATTTCCTCGTTAAGATCTAATATTTGGGAGAGATTCCTCTACAAAAACGCTTTCTGAAATTATAAAAACGGAGACTTCTCTCCATTGAAATGATCTTAAGGGAATTTGGCTGATTTGCTGCTCATTCTTATCCAGAAAATATACTCATCCCAAAAGACGAACTCTTTAATTATCAGTTGTTGAATTTTTAAGAAGATAGAGATAGATTAGTCGAATTAATTTTTATCAGATCTTTTAAAGACAATAGAACTTATTTTAATCAAATCAAAATATCTCTTGGAGCTAGATGTTAATTCTCAACGATAAATCTGTGTTTTAGTTCGATCGATTTTTCTATTGAAGTTTGCAGAACCAGAATATTCCTTGGTTTCTTACCATCTCTAAAATAAGAATTCATCTTGAAAAAGTGCAATCTCAGTCAATTTACTTAAACTAATCCTCCTTAACACGATTATGAATAAACATAATAGCGGATTGGTACGAATTTCATCAAGGTTCATTGCTAAAATCACGATAATTTGAAGATATATATTTACTTTTGTTCAATACGTTTCTGGAGAAGCAAATGAGAAAGATTATTGCGAGTACTTTCATTTCCCTCGATGGAGTGATGCAAGCACCCGGAGGACCAACCGAAGATCAGAGTGGCGGTTTTGATCTTGGGGGATGGACTTGGAAATACGCGGATGAGAAATCGGGAGCCGCGGTGATGAAAATGATTGGCACTCCCGATGAACCATACGACTTACTACTTGGAAGAAAAACTTACGATATATTTTCTGGTCACTGGCCACATGTTCCGGAAGACAATCCAATTGGATCCATTTTTAACAAAGTGAACAAATATGTGATGACAAACGGTTCTGGCAACTTCACTTGGGCCAATAGCCACAAGATATCTTCGATTGCTGAACTGAAGAGTATAAAATCTGGTGACGGGGCCACTATCGTTTTATGGGGCAGCTCGGCAATCTTCCCGCTTTTGTTGGAGGCCAATCTCATTGATCAGCTTCAGTTGTTAACTTTCCCATTGGTCCTCGGAAAGGGGAAAAAACTTTTCGGCAGTTCGTCTCATTCGATTGCAATGAAACTGGTTTCCCATGAAGTAAACTCGAATGGGATCGTCATAACAAATTATGAGTTAAACCAATAAAATAAGATAAAGAAAATACGATTTTAATTAACGGATACATAGCTCCAAGATTGCAGTTAACTCCCAAAATATCCGAGCGAGTTGCAACCGCTTTACCTAGTTCAGAACTTTAAAGTCGATTTCCTTTTACTTTTGGAACCTGCTAAAATCGTAAAAACCTGTTTTTTCTTTTTTAATACTGTAAACTATTGAAAGCTAACGAATAAATCCAATTTTGGAATACGTCAACGAGTTATTTACGGTTTACTCAAAGTATTAAACGGTCTTTCTTCGATTTGAAGGAGAATGAGAAAAGATCCATCCTTCGATTTGAACCCTTTTTCTTTCCTCCGATGTTAAGCTCGATAAATCGCAAATGGAAGCTAATTCCCCTCGTTGGTCCGTATCCCGGATAAACCGGACCGATTCTGTAGCATTATTTTCATAAGATTTGAAGATGGAACGAGCCTGTTTTTTAAGATTAAGCTCAATAAAACAATGTTTACCTTTATATGATTTCGAAGTAATGTCTAAACCATCCATGGGCCAAACAGCAACAGGTATGTTCTTTTGTTCACATGTTTGAAGAATTTCAAGTAGATGCCCCATTCCACAACAAGTCTGATTACTAACCGAACCTTTTCCACCTACTCTTGAGAATGGTTTTAGAGATGCAGAACGACGATTGCCGTTACAGATATCGGTTAGGCGAAAAATATCTAAAGGATTGGAAGAAATACGTGGATTTTTATTGGATCTAAGCACATAATTAATATTTTTTGATTTGGTCCAAAAGTAATCGGGTTTGCCTTGGGCAAGCAAAAAAGCATTAAAGTCTGCTGCGAATAGACTTGGATGTCCCCATTTCGGTCCGTTCGATTTAGGTCCATACGCTCCTGAATATAGTTTTGTCAAAATTTCTCGCCAAGATAACCCTCCTAACCCAAGTTCATTTACCAATGATAATGGTATACCGTACTGGTGGTCTAATCCAATTAATAGACGTACTCCCATTCTAGTGAATTTATCCAATTGTTTAATTATTTCGAGCACTAACTTATGACGATTAAACGGACCAGAAATAATTTCTATCCCATTTCCAGCATCTATAGCAACTTTAATAGTTAGTCTTTGATTGCGTTCCTCAGATGAACCAGAATAATCTGTGCTTAGATATGCCTGAAATAAGCTCAGTGAACCTGATGGTGAAGCCAAAATCGGGTATTTTTCATTACGAGTTTGAGAAGCTGATGCTGATACATGCTTTTTCAAACTTTGGGAAAAATTGCGGGAATTTTGCCCAATTAAAGCAATCTCAAATTCTTCACCCATTCGAATCGATTGGAGAAATGAAATACCCTCGATTATTCTAATAGCTAATGTTGGTCTACCATCTTTTGCGTCGTTCATTCTTACCCATCGAGTTATTTTTTGGGTTTTTGGATCACCCTTAGTTCGAAGCGCTAATTCAATTGTCTCTCCCCCGATTAAATTAGAGAAACAATCTCCAAGAAACGGATGAACATGCGCAATCCAAATATGGTAACAATCCCTGCGGATAGTTGAATAAAATACCATTTTTATTTAATCACTACGTTTAAAGCAATTCTTTCGGCAACAAATAATCTTTTATTATACCCCCCTTTTCACTAAGTCCAAAAAAATCTACAACTTTTTTGGAAAACCTCAAAAATTCGATAAGATAACGCTCGGTAAAGGGTTTGGATTGAAGTCAATTGAGACGTCGAGAAAATCATTTAATTAGATTTTTCCAAAAGCCTTCTTTGTTTTTAATTACAAAAGCTTCGCGAATCAAACTTTCAAAAAAAGTTTTTTGAATTTTCAATTAGATAACTTTTTAATTCCTACTAGCATCGTTAAGAACAATACGAAAAGAGAAGATCTCGACTTGCCTATTTCGAGCTTACTGTTTGTCGAATGAACTCATTTCGATTCATGACTGAAAAAGACTGATTAGTTTTGAGGTTTATAACACAAAGCGAAACTAGATGGTAAGTAAGGCGAGCTGAAATCCGCATTTCTAGATGAAAATCCAAAAGAGACAATCTGATCATATTGCAAGTAACTCATCATTTTTAGGATGTTGTTTGCTGAAAATTAGATTCAAGGGTTTAGACTTCCCTCTGGCCTTGTATTTCAGCTAGTTATTTGCCTAAGATTAGGATGGATTGACAACGAATCAATCTGGGTGGCCCGATCCACGGTTACTTTTAATCTAACTAGATGATCGAAAAGGCCGGTAAAGACTCGACTTGCTCGATTTAAACTTGCCTATGAATCTCGACAATGGATTGATAACCCGTCCTCCTCCTAAAAGTTAATAACTCGATGAAACCGATTTTCGAAATATTTCCCCGTTTTTTAGTTGACTGACTACTCACTCTTTGCTATAATAATTTTATAAACAATAAAAAAACGATTGATAAGTTGACAAATGGCGAGACCAAAGAGCGAAAATAAGCGGAATGCAATCCTTGAAGCGGCAACTCGAGTGATCGATAAATACGGGTTGGGGGCTTCAACCGCTCATATTGCCAAGGAAGCTGGTATCGCGAATGGTTCCTTGTTCACTTATTTTGAAACGAAAGACGAGCTGTTCAATCAGCTTTATCTTAGTCTGAAAACAGACATGGCTACCGCTGCGATGGATCAATTGCCAACGGATGTTCCTCTGCAAGAGCAGCTTTTCCATACCTGGAAAAACTGGATGAACTGGGCCATTGCCTCCCCTGAAAAACAGAGAGTTTTGGCAAAACTGTTCTTCTATGATGACATCAGACCAGAAATTCTCGAAGCTTGTCACCAGGTAATGGCTGGTATTTCATGTCTTTTAGAGAATTACCGGGAAAGAGGATCGATGCGAAACGTATCGAAAATGTTCGTTGTTTCTATCGTCAATGCCCTTGCCGAAACAACAATGAATTTTATGATTCAAGAGCCTGAAAATGCCCAAGAACACTGCAAAGTCGGTTTTGATGTTATCTTGCGAATGTTAAGTTAATTTTTTCACTCTAATAATGAGTGACTAGACAAACAATTAAAATTCTTTAGATTAACGAATATAAATTCATTCCCAATACGAACACCTAAGTGATGGATTATGTAACTTTCTCTTTCCTATTCGATCTTTAATGATTGAAACGGACCGATTTTGTAATGGAGCAAAGAAACGATTGTTTATAAAAGACAACAGAAACGATTGATTTGGACTAAAGAAAACAGAGTAATCATTCTTAAAAAACTAATGAAGAGGTACGAATAAAGCAACTCAACTCATGAAGTATAGGGGGAATGATGCGAATTTAGCATCGTGGAATGAAGGAGATACCAGAATTAGTGATTAGTATCAACAAAATAATTCAGCAATTGCCCCGAGTTAAGAGATTACTCATTGAGAATCTCAACGAAGTCAAAGCCCAAAAAATGAAATTCACAATCTTTTCTGTAGCGACTTTACTGTCGCTGGTAACGATTATTTGGAAAGCGAAATAGTTCAAGAAAAAAAATTGAAAGGAGAATTAAAATGCAATCCGAAAAAAATGAACAACCCGAGTCGGGAGTAGCAAAACCGATCGAATCATTAACCAATTCATTCCCTGTTCGATTATGGCCAGGGTTTGTAATTCTAATACTAGTTTTAGCCGCTTGGACAATTCCACCCCTGGTGGCACCACGTACATTTATATCGTTTATTTCTTTAATGACCGCCCCCGAACTCGGTACCTTAGCAGCGATCCTCTGGTGGACATTGGCAGCGCGGGTCCATGGGCGTTCCCGATGGTTAGTTCCCGTTCTCGCTTTTGTACCCATTATCCCTGTTGCGTTGATATTTCACGAAAGTAAAGAACGAGTCTTTATCATTTTTCTAGGTCAAATTACAGCTCTTGCGGTATGGGTAACCTGGCTAGCCTTTACGGCAGTTCTGTCGATGAAGATACGGGAAATCGGTCTATCCGCTGCGTTAATATGTTTATGGATCATTTCCACTCTGATCCGCATCGATGGTGCTGGGTCGGATAGTATGCCACAAATCCGCTGGTGCTGGCAACTTTCTGATGAAGAAAAATCTCTTGCAGCGAGAAAAGGGATTTCTGACTCCACGAATATCATCAAAAAAGAGATTAAAATCAGTCGGGGGGATTGGCCTGGATTTCGGGGTGAACGGAGAGATGGTCTTGCAATCGGAACAAAAATCGATCCAGATTGGAAATCGCATCCCCCAGAATTGATCTGGAAAAATCGAGTTGGCCCAGGCTGGGGATCGTTTGCAGTGGTAGCAGGGAAACTATTTACACAAGAACAGCTCGGTGCGGAGGAAGCCATTGTTTGTTACGATGCCACAACAGGAGAAGAGATCTGGGAATACAAAGATTCAGTTCGATTCGATGAATCCATTTCTGGGGCAGGCCCACGCGCGACACCGACGATTGATGGCGAAAAATTATACGCAAGAGGAGCAACCGGTAAACTCTATTGTCTTCAAGCAAAAACTGGTACTCTAAACTGGAGTGCCGATATTGTCGCTCTGGGTGGTGCTATCCCGCAATGGGGATTCGCCGATTCTCCTCTAGTCTTTGATAATCGAGTATTTGTTTATGCCGGAGGCGGTAGCGACAAAGGGGTAATGGCCTTGAATGCAGATAATGGCGAACTGGTTTGGAGTGCGGGAAATGCCAAACATGGCTATTCTTCTGTTCATCTAGCAAAAATTGCGAACGTTTCTCAAGTTTTGCTCGTTTCCGATTATGGGGTCGAATCCTTTTCCCCCAACGATGGCAAGAAACTCTGGGAATCCAACTGGCAAACAGCAGGGAATCGATCGACTCAGCCAATCATTTTCCCGAACGATGAAGTGATTATCGGCACCGGGATCGGCAGTGCACCCAATACACAACCGAGCCTGCGACAGGATCTCTCTGGCCAACTGGGAACGCCCCTGTTCAGCGTGGCAACTCCCCTCGTCATCGCCAATCAGGCCAACTCCAG
>JAKBAI010000083.1:0-9123 GCA_021809185.1 Planctomycetota bacterium | reverse complement strand
ATCGGCAGTGATAAAGGGTTAAAAAAATTGCGTATTATTAAAACGGGCGAACAATGGCAAGTCGAATCTATCTGGTTTTCCCGTGGTGCAAAACCGTACTTTAACGATGGAGTGGTCCTCAACAATCATTACTACGGTTTCGATGGGAATCGATTCTGCTGTGTCGATTTAGCCGATGGCTCGCAAAAATGGAAAGAATCCACTTACGGTTATGGTCAAGTGATTGGACTTGAAGACCAAAATCTTTTAATTGTCCAAGCGGAAAATGGTCAGATTGCACTTGTCGAAGCGAAGCCTAGCGAATTCAGTGAACTTGCTAAAATAAATGCTCTCACAGGCAAAACCTGGAATCACCCGGTTGTCGTCCATAACTATCTTTACCTCCGTAACGGGCAGGAAGTTAGCTGTTTCAAACTTCTCTCCCCTTCAAACATGACTCGGAACCCTTAAAAAGTCGGTATCCTAGAGTATTTGCTATTGCAGTGAAAGTAGAATTATTTCAGCAGCAACTAAATAATAAAACTTTCACTGCTTCAACATACTTTTAGAATTTTTTGCTTCCGTTGCTCTAAGAAAAACAAAAAGAACATTCTTAGAGACAATTTCTTATCTTGTGCATTTTCTTCTTATTCCCTGTTTGATCAAATCGGTCTCCATTCTAAATTGGTCAAAGAAAACTTCCCATTGTTCGGAGAATTTTAATAAGCCTTGACTTTGTATCTTCACATCAATACTTTTAGATTCATATGTAAATATAACTATCAAAACTTTTAGATTTTCCTACATAGGATTTTCCCATGAAAAGAACCGGATGTGTCGCAGCAATTGTTATCTGTATTTTCAGCTGGTCAAAAGCACAAACCCCCGCTGATTCTAAACTAATCTATCCGATTATCCCGAATACCGGCGGTGTAGTCCCCCTTCCCCATGCCGCAGAACAACCACGCAACGGCTCAAAAGTGGTATTCGATGTAACGGTCGATGCTAAGCCTGGAGAAATCAATAAAGGGGTTGAACGAATCGCGCGATTGCTCAATCTCTATGGGGCCGCAAAAAAGAAATCAACTGATATAAAAGTAACGGTAGTTTTTCACGGCGAAGCTACCAAAACGATTCTAATGGATGAAGTTTACAAAGCAAAATTTGGAACGGCAAATAACCCCAATCTTATTACTCTGAATAAACTTCGAGAAGCAGGGGTCGAGATTTTTGTGTGTGGTCAAGCGCTGCATTACAAAAATTTTTCGGAATCCTCCGTTGCGAAAGGAATCTCGATCGCTTCCGCTGCGCTTACTGTTGTCATCAATCGACAAAACGAAGGGTATGCCTATATTCCGGTCCATCAATAACGTTCTCTTATCACATTCTGCTTTATGCTAGGATTGCGTCATGACTTATTATGTAAAGATGATTTCTTTCATTCCAGGAATTATTCTTTTCTTTTGGACAATATTATATATTGCTTGGGCGAACCCTCAGGAGGATAGTTCAAAGAAGCTCAAATCTCCCCCCGATCAAAAAAAATCTGCATATAAAATTCCAAAATTACCGGAAGGTCCGCTTGGTGAGGTCATCTTATTGGGGCAAAAGTTGGTTGAAAATACCTCTTCAGATCCTCTGAGCAAAAATTATGTAGGTAATAGTCTCAACTGCACTTCATGCCATTTAAAAAACGGCACCGATCCTCGAGCTGCAACATTCATCGGAGTTGCCACGGCCTACCCAGCATGGTCGCCACGCGAAAATCGGGTAATTACACTAGAGGATCGCATTTTGAATTGCTTTATGCGAAGTTGTAACGGGATCCGTCCGCCGTTGGGTAGTCGCCCATCTGTAGCAATTGCTTCCTACATTACTTGGCTTTCGGAGGATCAGAAGATCAAGCAAAACGCGAAGACCTCTCAAGGACCATTCGCAATTCCTAAACTCAAAATCAAATCGAATAAAATCGATTTAAGTTTGGGGAAGAAACTATATTTAACGAAGTGTGCATCATGCCACGCTAAAAATGGATCAGGCCGCAACGACAACCCTCCTGTCTGGGGTAATCAATCCTATAACGATGGGGCAGGACTGGCCAATACTCCCAAACTAGCAGCATGGCTCAAAGTTGCGATGCCCCTTGATGAACCAACTTTAACGGAAGAAGAATCTCTTGCGATTGCCGCGTATGTCAATTCAAACCCTCGACCCCGCTTTGTGCTCTCCGATCATCTTCCACCACCAGATAAAATCGGTGAATATAATTTCGATCCGAGCAAATCTAAAAAATAACCTATCGGAGCTTTATCGATACTTCGAACTTGAGTCGAATAATTGATCTTAAATGAGCGATTATCTCCCTACTACATTTTTACACAATCTCTTTAGTATCTGGAGTTTGTGATAATGAGTAATCGATTAGAATTAGATTTTATAAAGACATTATCAAGAAATAAAGTATAATGAACTTATTATCGTTTGAGAAATCAAAGATAAAAAGTATTTCGAATTGGGCTAATATCACAACTCGGATAGATAGAACAATTTCGATTAATAATGTTTCTAGAGTCATTTTATCGTAAATTTTGAATGAAGGATAATAAGATGAAAAATAAGACAAATTTGTTCAGGTATGTACTTGTCACTCTCCTTTTTTATGGGACTTTGATTTCTTCCGGACAGATCCCTGATTCCAAGACCGACCCGAATAAAAATAATAAGATCAATTCCACCGAAAGTACCGGAAGTACCAGAGTATTTTTTGCTTCGCATAGTCTAATGTGGTACGTTCCAAAACCGCTTGGGGTATTGTCCCAAGCTGCTGGTTTCAAGGGGTATCAGCTCGCGGGAGTTCAATCGATTGGCGCCTCGAAAACTCTAGCTCACTGGAATCTGACAGAAAATAAAAATCAAGCTAAGAAAGCGTTACAATCGGGTAAGATAGATGTGTTCATCATGTCACCGATTTCCTTTCCCGATGAGGGGATAGAAAATTTTATAAAACTGGGGTTAAAACATAATCCAAAAATGCGTTTTGTGGTGCAGCTCTCGTGGGGAGGTGGGGACATCGATAATCAGGATTTCCCCAAAGGGGCTTTTACGATGGTAGACAAAGAAAAAACCGCAGATCAGCTTAAACAACTGAACCAGAGAAATATCAAAGCTTGTGAGACTCAGATCGAAGAGCTAAACAAAAAATACGGGAATGGCAAAAAAATAATTGCAATAGTTCCCAGCTCGCAAGCCATGATGGCGATCAGAACTAAAATCGCCAATAAAGAGATGCCAGGATTGAGTAAACAACGTGAACTCTTCGTCGATGCGGTTCACCCCTCTGCCCCTATGGAAGCTTTGAATACCTATCTTCACTTTGCGGTTCTATACCACAAAAGCCCCGTCAATCTGCCCATGCCAGAAAAGCTCAAATCTGCAAATCGCCCAGATTGGGACGAAAAATTCAATCGATTATTACAAGAGATTGCCTGGAAAACCGTGACCAACTACCCTCCTAGTTTAGTCTCTGAAAAATGATGGAGTATAAACTTATTGAGACAGTTTTACTCGAGTTTCAATAGACTATATGTGATCCTTGACTATCAGATTATAATATTCTACTCAAAAATACTTTTTACTTATTCAACAATTTCAATCAAATCAAAATCATTTAAAACTGCAAGGGATATTTGCACTAATATCCCCTGCGGTTTTCTTATTCCTATTTCTAATCTACACGATCTATACTCGTTCAAAATTTGATAATTCCATACTAAATACCACGTGAAATAATGAAATAAAACTTTTAACCTCTTCATCGTCCATTGCATGCCAACATAAATACCATGGAGGAATTGTCTTTGTTAATTCGCGAAAATAAATTAGAATTCCATTCAATTTGAATTATTTTATAATATTATTATTGCCTTTTTTTCTCCATGTGTAATAATAAAAGAATTATTAGATTACATAATTTGTGATCAAAATTCACTCCATAACTCATAAAAATCGGATCCGCAACGAAGCCATAACTGAATCTTTAATTAGTTTTATCATCAAGAGAAAAATCGTGAGCACCACTTCTACTGAAGATCCTCTAACCACCGAGGATATATCAACCACACTTGCTCAAGCAAAGCGGGAAGGTCGAAATATTGTTCCGATTATTGGTGCTGGGCTATCAGCAGATTCTGGTTTTCCTGTCATCTCCGTAATCGATCGCTATTTTGGAAAACTTTATAAATATATTAAATTGACCGGTTTTTTAGCACCAAAGACCGACTTAGATAAGTCAAAAGATTTTGATCCACTCGCAAGAGCTGCCTTAGGCTATATCGATCGCCCTTGGGAATATATTCGCGATTTTCATTGGCCTGATCGATTTCAACTCAATCAAGATCGTTGGACACATCTTCAAGAAGGAAACCCGCCACAAACTATAAGTGAAGCAGTTCGAGAAGGCCAATTAGCTCTTTTGGAAAAAATAAATCCAGAAAAGTATAGTGCTTTTAATGAGACGAGAGATGAATTAACAAAATTGGGTGTCACATTCGCAACAGAGATTTCCAATTCATTCAATGGTAAAGGAAGTAATAATTATCCTTATTGGTTATTTGGAGATTGGAGAAAAGTAATCCAGTATTTTACACAATATCAGCCCGATGATGCAGATGCGTTATTTACAAGATTTGGACTAAATCGACTTCCTAGTCTTGGTCACCGCTTCTTGGCATTTCTGATTCGAGATCTTCAAATTCAGACAATTTTCACTTTCAATTTTGATTCCTTAATCGAACAGTCCCTTACGTCAACAGGTATGAAACCCGATGTATTCTCTATGGAAAGTGGAATCGCTATCCCTTCTTATACCCATCTTCGCGATCATTTATCACTCATCAAATTGCACGGGAGCACCCATTCCATTCTGGTAGATGAACGATTGGATCACCCACTCTCAGAAGCTTATAAGAGAAGATTTGATAAGATAGTTGGGGATGATCCTCTTTTATTCGTTGTTGGCAGTGGCGCTGCTGACTATCGGCTTTGCGATCTTGTCAATCATGTATTGGATCGAAAGAAATCATCAGATTCTAAACCTGCTGTTGTTTGGCTTCATTATGAATCCACTCCACCAAAATTTTTGCAATCAAGAAAAGATCCCAGAGTAATCTGTAAAGGGACAAACAATCCGGGATTATTTCTTTTTCATATTCATGGATTACTTACGGGGGTTTATCCAGCAAGCGAAGTTGCTTATCTATCGCATATTCAAAAGCCAATCAAATTAGATCTTCCTACTAAAGACGATTTACCAGA
Source organism: Planctomycetota bacterium (assembly GCA_021809185.1). GTDB lineage: Bacteria > Planctomycetota > Planctomycetia > Gemmatales > Gemmataceae > JAKBAI01. The sequence continues at coordinate 3,831 of JAKBAI010000083.1, read as the reverse complement.
TGGTGTTGATTTAGAAAATATTTTATCATCAAAAAACGGATTTTTATTTTCTTCTTTGAATCAAAATCCAGAAAATCCACCTTTAAAAACCGCATCGCAATCTTTATTTTTACTTGCCACCCATTTATCGAGAAAAGGATTTCACACCGTCTGGGTCGATCTTGAATCGGTTCATACGATTGCTGGAGTGATTGGAACAATAATAGATCAATGTCGCGCCTATGATTCCACTCTACCACCTGCTGTTATGGCACTTGGTGAAGACCAAGGAACAATTCAAGAAACCATTAAGATCGGGGTTACTCGAATTAAACATGCCCTTTCTAGAACACGATACCTCTTGGCATTTGATGGGTTAGAAACTTATGTTTGGCCAGCAACTAGCCATCATGGAATAACTCATGTCCAGGCCAACTCTGCCATTGAAAGAATCAAGAACTTAATCTCCTTTATAAACGAATTGGCAACGAAAAATTCTGGAGAATCCGTACTCGCGGTGGCCGTTGATCAATCCAAAATTCGTCACGCTGCATCTACTGATTCAACTAATAACCTAGATCTTTTGTTAACAACTTTTTTTGAAGAATTATCGAAATCCGTTGAAAATTGGAAAGCGCAGAGTACCTTTCAGATATATGAGTCAACTCAAGGGCAAAACACTTACGAAGCATTAGTTTCGTTTTCTAGCGGACCATCTCCAGTCGCAACAGTTAATCAAGAAACTTTGGACAAGATCATCGGTTCACTTAACAATAATGGAGTTTTGGGAAATAATCTTCCCGAGCGCATTCATCTTACTCTCTTTTATCTTTCTTGCTTCCGAAGAACTCGCACTCTAATTGCATTGCAATTATTGCTTCGCCCACTTTGGGGGAGCGATGAGAATGTAAGATTAATTCTTAAACTTTTTTGTGAAATTTCTGAATTAGGGTTTTATCGTCTAGAAGGCGGAGGATACTGGTTTAATAGAACTTTAAGGGACTATATTTATGGCTTAAATACTCAGTTGGCTTCTACCAATTTAGCAATGCAAAATATACTAGTGAACCTAAACGAAAACGATATTCAAAAAACTGTTTTCCAACTGTTCTTGAGTGCTATTGCGCAACAGCAAATTGCGAGGATCTACTATACAAGAACTTATGTTCAATCGAATGATACTTTTTGTCTACTGGAATTTACTTACCATCGAGCATCAAGTATTCGGTTCCTTACAAAAATCTTATTTATAATAGAAATTATCAAAAAAAATCTAACATCAAACCCAGGTTTATTTAATGCTTTTAAGTTAGGGATCCAGAATGTTGGTAATTATTTGAAGGATGCTTTAGGGTCAGATCCTAATAATCCGAGTCTTCAAAAACCTTTAAAGACAGCAATTGAGTTTGATGATGAAGCTATTCAAGATGAATTTCACCAGAATATTTCAAAACTTCTATGGACTACCCAAATCGATTCAATCATCCCAGAAGACATCCAAAAAGAGTTTGCGTATCGTCACCAACGAGAGATTTTCAGTCTTTATCAAGGTTGGGTAAGATCTGAATCCCGAATTCGAGCTTCTATCCCTGCGGAACAATTATTAAATTGGTGCAAAACCTTGATTGAAGATGATCTTATTTATAGATTTAATCGCGTTGTAACTGGTTATAATTGGGAAGATAGTAATAAACTACATGTACCAATTCTGTCTCATCCAAATGCCATTGACCCGACCTCAGCTCAGAGTATTCCTATCAATCCTGATGCTGAACAAACTGTTTTAGATTTCAGGAATTATTTAATTGATTTTCAAGTAAAAATACTAATTGAGCGATCCGATTTTGTCAGTGCTGTAGATCTACGTGCCAAGGAAAAAAATCTCAAGTTCGTAAAGGATCTAATCGAATTTAAGCTTGACGAAAATGTTAAGATTCCGGTATTAAAATGTAAGATTAATGAATTAAAAGGTAAGGTTAATCAACTAGAAAATATTACTTTCACCCCTCGAGAATTGCATTATTTGCTTGATGTTTCGATTTGCTTCATCCGCAAAGCACAACTCTTCAAAGCAAAGGATGATGAATTAACTCAAGTTTTGAACCCTGGATCGAGTCTACTGAATTTAATCGAGGAGAAATTAAATTCGCTTTCATCGCAAATGCAAGATTTAGAAGTAAAATTAGAAGTAAAAAGTGAACTGCACGAAGCAAGACTTAGATTAGTAAGTTGTTTTGTCGATTTACACTTAAAGAAAATGTGTGTATTCTCACATTCTGGTTTTAATTCTAACTGGCTTTCCACTTCAAACCAAGAAGATTTAAGTCAAGCGGAGTCAACTGAAGCGCTTGATCGAGTAACTGAGGGTCTTTCTAGAGTTCGTACACAGTTTCCTCAAGCCAGCAGACCACCCAGAACTACACTGATCGATTCTGCTCCCGATGGTACAATATATCCTCAGTATCGATCTATTTTTCATATGCTCCAGGGAAGAGCAACCTGGATGAATGGGAAAAAGATTATCAAAGGCTTAAATTCAGTAGAAGAAAAATGGTTAATGGTAGAAACGAAGTTCAATGAAACATTTCGGGAATTTGAATTAGCTCGAGGGGGAATTGGAAAAACGGATTCGCTAATTGCAGGCTTGGTAGAGTTTTACACCGTTGAGGCTAGACTAGCTTTTGCTCGATTGCTTTTAGATCCTCATAATTGGAATGAAAGGTCCGTAAACTCAAAAAATGGGACTAAATCTCCTCCCCATCCTCTCGATGAAGTTCGGAGTCATTATGAAGCTGCGAGAATCGGTCTTCAGCAAATGCGACATTTCTTTTTAGCTGGGCATCGCAATGTAATATGGTGGAGAGTTTTTTTTCGATTAGTAACGCAGTATCATGCCGATCGCTTAGTTCTTGGTTATGCTCGTTTTGCTCAAGATTGCTTGAATCATACAAACACTACCTCCGCGTCCAAACAATTAGAAATGCATAAATCGTTATTTCCTCAAGGAGATCTGCCTACATTTCTACGTAGGTTGAGCCGAGGTTACCACGCACTAAAAAGTGCGATCGATTTCAATTTACCTGAAACAGATAATACAACCACGTCAAACTGGGTTTCCCGAATGTGGTGGGAGTTGACGTTGAGTGGGTTTGCGATGTGGAGATTATCTATTCGAGCAATATCGGATCTGAATAATGAAGAACATCGAAAAGCAACACAATATGGAGATAATTATATACTCTCTCAACTAGGGTGGTTGAATCAAAGTGCCAATCTTTGCTCGGTAGAAAAAGTAAAAAGGTATCTAGAGAATACAATTTCCCAAAATGTAAACGATCCGATCACTCAAAATGACATAGGAGCCTTTCATTTATTAAATACAAAATTAAATTCGTTATTGGAAACGAACCAAGAACCTAAAGATATTGCTTTGTCTCTCCGATCGATTATTTTGGAGCTAGCAAATCGCAAAGCTTTGAATGAAAGTTCAGCTCTTCATTTAGGAACACTTGATTAAACTAATCTTTTCAATCATCACGATCTTTGCAGAAACAATCTTTTGACATCTTTACTTTCCTAGCTAAACGATTTGGTTTCCCAACGAGATTGGGAAACCATCCTCGAATCGATACCCTTTTTCTCCCTTTTTCCTACAATGAACTATAAGTTATTCATAGATGATAATCTGGAATATTCGATATAGGGATTTGTAGATTTCTCATTAGCTGAAATACTATTTATCTTCCTCTAAACTGAATGGAGAGCAACGAACATGGAAAAGCGTAGACTTGGCAGAAGCGATCTTGAGGTATCGGCCATTGGCTTTGGCTGTATGGGAATGAGTTTTGGATT
>JAKBAI010000329.1 GCA_021809185.1 Planctomycetota bacterium | reverse complement strand
CTTAGAAATTACCCAATGATGAATTGGAAGTGTTACTTATATTTTTCGAAGCAAATTTGGCTAAATGTCTATATTTATCTTCAAAATTCAATAATATACTATTTATAGAATTAAATTCTAATTTTACCGAACAAAATAGATTACGGATCGATTACCCAATGAGTCAATTAAACGACCGAATTTCTCAATTTCGTCAAATGACTACGGAAAACCCGGACGATGATCTGGGGCATTTCCGATTAGGACAGCTCTTAATGGAAGCTGGGGAATATTCTGAGGCGATAACCTCTTTCCGACGAACCTTAGAGTTATCTCCGGAATTTAGTAAGGCTTTTCAATTACTTGGAACTTGTCTAATTCAGATGGGGCATCCCCACGAAGCGATCGAAATTCTTACGGAAGGATGGAAAATTGCTGATGAACGAGGGGATAAATTTCCAAGAGATGAAATGAGTAAACTTCTCAAATCACTCAATGCACCAATTCCACACAAGCAAGCAGAATCTTCGTCGAATGAGCCAAATCTTCCAACGGGATTTGTTTGCCAACGCCCCGAATGTTTCGTAGGTTCGCGAGCAAGGCAATTGGAAAAACCTCCATTTGCAGATGCGATAGGCAAACGAATTCATTCTGAAATTTGCAGTGATTGTTGGAATGCCTGGATTAATGGGTATAGCCAAAATGTTGTGAACGATTTGCGTCTTGATCTAAGTTCTGAATATGGTCAAGAACAATATGATCACCACATGAATTTGTTTTTTGGTTTTGAAGATAATAACGTTACAAATTCACCAAAATTAGAGGGGTAAAAGTCAAATCAACATGGTCCCTTTCTTGTTTTGACGTGTATTTGACTTTTTGAGGATATGATTACTTATCTTGTTTTACTAGATTCCGATCAGCGAGCGGAATATTTTCTTGAACCAGAAATGAAAGTAATCGAAGCCGGTTCTTCCAGATCGGATAAATCTAGTTTACAGTCTCTCTCTCCGGGTTATAGAGTTCGAACTCAATCTTCTCGTGGGGGGGAGATTGGGGTCGTGATTGAGAGATGTGACCATTTACCTTCGAAAGCTTCAATTTCTGGCCAAATTTTGTATAAAGTGACCGATGATCTTTCTTTATCGCAAAATCTAAAAAGTAAGTTTATTGATTATTTTTCTAGATTTTTAAATCATCATAACCTTCCCATGATCTTGCTGGATGTTTTTTGGGATGATATTGCCAAAGAGATGATTGTTCAATTCATTTGTTGGGATCAGGAACCTGATTTTGATTGCGTAGAAGAGGATTGGGTCAACTTTTGTAATAGTGAGTCCCAAGTAAACCTCTCAGAACAAGAATTATTAGATCGTTTCTGTCACATGCCGATTCTATGGAACAGAATCCATAATCTTGAAGCTTCACACGATCAGAAAATGCAATTAAACCCCGAAAAAACAGCACATTCGGAAAATCATTCTTGTAAATCATGCGTTTCAGGCTCTGTTTCTCATGAAACGATCACGAATCAGTTTTTACAACTCCGGTTGGAGATGGAGAAGAGTTCTTCCATTGCGAAAACTCATGATGGAACTCCTGATGGACATAATAGAGATCGAGAAGCTGTTTCAACTAGTCGAATTCCTCTGAATTAGGTCTTTCCGTAAATAAGTTTTTCATCCTATTGAATCTTTAGTGGTTTGACTTACTTGGATAAAAGCCGAATTCATCTCGGAAATAACAGCTTCGACGCCATTTTCCCCTTGTTGTGCTAGATTTTGAAGTTTCACCCAGGCAGTAGTAACTTTTTTTTCCATTTCCGAAACATAACCACTATCCAAATTATGTTTTGAAAATGGACCGGAGCACGGAATGGGTAAAAATGTTTGATGCATAATAAATTGAGCTAGTTCAGGATGGCACCGGATATGTCTCTCAGGTAAACTAGGCAATTCTTCGATCCGAATCTCACCAAGGAGTGCGCGTAAATATAGATCGGATTCAGAAATATTTTCAACATATTGTTTACAGCTATAACAAAAATAACCTTCATCACATTTTTTCATAATCTGTCATAAAAACATTCGATTTTAGGATAATGATCATAATTTTATTAGAAATTCCATTCAAATCTCGTATTAATTTATAATCTGTCGAATATTTTGTATTAAATTATTTATAAAGAAGTAATTCCAAATTTAGATTTGGAATAATCATCCAGAGATCGTCCAAAGAATGAGTGAACCTAAAAAGATAATTCATTGTCTAGTTAAAAATTGGTTTAATTAGCTTTATTAGATTAGTTTAATTGGAATATTTTAGCTCATCTCTTTTTATTTAACTTGAATAGTATTTTCAAGTTAAATTTCATTTGAGACAGAATTTGAATAAAAGAGAGTATTTGAAGTTCTAATAAGTAGAAGAATTTCCTTTGTTGCTCAAATCGCCAAAATTTTGGAGGAAAAAATGATTTTCCCAGATAACCCGAATCAATCCGCCGATTTCAACGAGGAAGCTTTAGTTCTCCCTTCGTCCGTAATTTCAGCAGTAACTTCATCCGAGGAGATAACAACTGAACAAGAACTTTCGAATCAGTTACCGAAAATATCGATTGTTGGTCGTCCAAATGTTGGAAAATCTTCTCTATTGAATTTTTTGAGTGGAAAACGAATTTCCATCGTTGATCCGACAGCAGGGGTAACGAGAGATCGTGTATCTCAGATTGTTCATCATGAAGGAAGATTTTATGAATTTACAGATACTGGCGGGGTAGGAATTCAAGAAGAACTCACGGCAGATGTGGAGAAACAAATCGGTTATGCTCTTGAATGTGCGGAAATCGTTCTGTTCGTTGTTGATGCGCGAACAGGGGCGCACCCATTGGATGAACAGGTAGCAGAGAGATTGCGAAAAATTCAAAAACCGATCTTATTAGTTGTAAATAAGTGTGATAACAATGATTTCGCTTTAAATGCCAATGATTTCCATCGTTTAGGGTATCAGCCAATCATTCCTATGAGTGCCGAACAGCGTAAAGGGAAAAACCAATTATTCAAAGAGATCAATCAACGTTTAGCAGATAAATACTCAACAATCTCCCCTACGACTCCCGCGGTAGAAATCGCTATTGTCGGGAGAAGAAACGTAGGAAAAAGTACGTTTATAAATCAGCTCGCACAGGCAGAACGAGTGATCGTCTCGGAAATCCCGGGTACAACGCGCGATAGTATCGATGTCCGATTTGAAAGAGATGGTAAAACGTTTGTAGCAATTGATACCGCTGGGGTACGCAATAAGAGTAGCTTAGCTGACAATATTGAATTTTATAGCATGGCACGAGCGGAGCGATCGATTCGCCGAGCGGGAGTTGTGCTTCATTTTTTTGATGCAAGATTAAGAATTTCTAAAGTAGATAAACAGCTCACCGATTATATTCTTAAACATCATAAACCTGCTATTTTCGTTATCAATAAATGGGATTTAGTCAAAGATTTGGCTACGACAGAGGATTTTGGAACCTACATTCGTAAAACGTTTCCGATGCTTGACTATATTCCAATCGCTTTTATTACAGCTAAGTCGGGTAAGAATGTCTATAAGCTTCTTAATTTGGCACAGAATCTTTTCAAACAAGGCGAATATCGTGTCGGTACGGGGGAATTGAATCGACTATTAGAACACGCGATTACCCGTCAGCCTCCACCAACGGTGTCTAATCGGTTACCTAAGATCTTCTACGCAACCCAAATTGGGAGTAATCCACCTCATATCGTTCTTTTTTGTAATAATCCACAATTATTCGAAGAGCATTATCGGCGTTATCTACTCAAATCGTTTCGAGAGGCCTTACCATTTGCGGATGTGCCCATTCACCTAGAATTCCGTTCAAGACATTCGGATTCAATCCCGAATGAGCTGAATACAGAAGACGATACGGTAGTTGAAAATATTGATGAATCAGAAATCAATCAATCCCCTGCCCATGCTGCTGGAGTTTCTAATAAGATAGAGAAAGAAGTGGAAATCAAAGGCGGGAGTCGTAGTAAAAGAAAATCGAGTTCGAATTTGGACCCTCAATCTGAAGAGATCGATTATTCCAACGATAAAAATAAAGATGAACTTAATAAAAAAGGGTCAGCGAAAAAAGATCGAAAAAAATCGGATGACCAACCCCGCTTGTGGAAATTATAACACTTCGAGCAACTTTTCTAATAGATGTTGCTCGTTGATTTAGCTTATCATGGTTCCAGATTTTACCAAG
>JAKBAI010000082.1 GCA_021809185.1 Planctomycetota bacterium | reverse complement strand
GAATGGATAATTTTCCAGACGGAATATGTCTTCCTCGAGTTCGCGGATTCAAGGAGTCGATATCACGATCGACAAGCCGATTGAATGCCATAGCGGCAGATCGAGCACTGATGAGAGCAATAACGATTCCGATTAGATCCAGATAATAAAACTCGTTAGCCATTTCCCAAGCGAGTGTAGCGCTTGCCAAAGCAAATGGTAGCGCAAAGAGGGTATGAGAAAATCGAATCAGCTCCAAAAACGATCGTAATTTCTGAATCACCAAACTCATGTATCGACTCAATTCTAAATTTGAGGTTGAAGACAAGAAGTTCACCAAAAACCGTTGGTCTATTCTTTGTTCCCCTCTGGTATTATTGTTAATAATTCCTATGATTTGAACCAAGAGTAAAATCTATCCAGATTAACCGAGGAGACCAACTTGAATCAACCTTGGTATGTTAATGGTTTGGCTTTTGAGTGTACTCGATGTGGCAAATGTTGTGGCGGGGAACCCGGTTTCGTTTGGGTAAACGAGTCGGAATTAGAGGAGATAGCCCAATTTTTACAGATCGATCTGGAAAAAGTCAAACGAGAATGGACTAGACTCGTTCAGGGGCGTACTTCCTTGACCGAGAAGGAAAATTATGAATGTATATTTTATGAAACCGGCAAAGGATGTACGATCTATCCTGTGCGACCAAGACAATGTCGTACTTGGCCTTTCTGGTCTAGTAATCTAAAAACCCCGAAAGAATGGGAGCGAACTTTGGGCTTGTGCCCAGGGGCAGGCCAAGGGGAATTAATTCCTGTTGAAGAAATTACCCGGAAACTTCGTTTAATTCATATGTGATCGATCAAAAAAATAAATTAATAAAAATAAATTAATAAAAATAAATTAATGATGCGAATGAGTCCCGAAATCGAGATAAAAATACGAGCACTCTACGCCGCTGTGGATAAGATCATAGCAGAAACGGGAGTTGTTTGCCGAGCTTCTGGGAAATGCTGCCGATTTGTTGAATACGATCACACTCTTTTCTTGACTTCGCTCGAAGCGGAAATCCTTCTAAAAAATCGATCGATGTCAACGGAGACGATCGATCCAGCAATTTGTCCGTTCCAGGTGAATGGATTGTGTCACGCACGCGAAGATCGCCCGCTTGGCTGTCGGATTTTTCATTGTGACCCCTCTTATCAAAATCGCTCTCATGAGATTATGGAAGATGCATTATCTCAAATAAAACAGCTCTGCCATGAGGAAAATCTCCCCTGGAAATACGCGCCATTGCATTATTATTTACATGCTTTTAAGGATGCGATCGATCAACCCCAAGAGAGTATTTCTGATCCGAGTATCGAAAACGAGCTGAAACTCGATCAAAAAGCACTTAGCGAGCCGGACAATAATCTCTCGTCAGCATTGCAGAAATCCCTACAGATAAGTCTGCCTCTGCTATGAAAAGCGATGGCAGCGATAGGCATGATTAAAGATTGATTAAATATCGAAAAGGGACTTTCATTCTTGATTATTGGTTGAATATCATCGAAAATACTTTGAAAAACTTGAAGCAGATTTGATAGAATAGAGCTTTCGATGTACGAGTCTTTGGGTTGTCTTTGAACGAGGAAGAATCAAATGAAAATATATATCTACTCTGTAGTTTTTCTAATTTGGCTAATCCCATCTCCTTCAAAAAATTGGGCAGAGGATTGGCCTCAATGGTTAGGGCCAAAACGAAACGGGGTCAGTTCTGAATCGGTTCCTGTATGGAATTCGGAGTTAAAGCCGATTTGGAGCATTCCAATTGGCGAGGGAAATAGCTCCCCGGTTGTTTCGCAAAATAAAATCGTTATCCATTCAGGAATTGCCAATAAACCTCAAGAAAAAGTCCAGGTTTTTGAACTCTTATCGGGTAAATTGGTCTGGGAAAAGACTTACAATAAAGCCGTATTTAAACCTCTTTATGGAGAAGGGCCGCGATCAACCCCTGCGATTGATCAAGATTTCGTTTATACTTTTGGGAATACCGGTGTACTGATCGCTTGGAAATTGGCGAATGGAGAGAAAGTTTGGGAAGTAGATACACTTAAAGAATTTTCGGTACCCAATCTTAAGTTTGGGATTTCTACTTCTCCCATTGTCGTTGGAGATTTATTGATTGTCATGGTCGGTAATAATACAGATCGTCAACCCAAAAACAAAGAAGCTCCGGGAACCTGTCTAGTAGCTTACAATAAAAAAACAGGGGAAAAAAAATGGACAACGGGTAGAGATAGTGCCAGTTATTCTTCTCCGATTCTTCATCAAGATAAACTCTATGTATTATCAGGCCAGAATGTTTTAAAGATAGATCCTACCAGTGGAAAGATTATCTGGCAAATTCCGTTCGTTGATAAATTATTTGAAAGTTCATCGACCTTAGTAATCAAAGACGAATTGATTTTTGGGAGTTCAATCACTTCGGGGGGAATTTGTTTGAAAGAAAATAAATCGTCTCCAGAAACGAAGCCCGAAGTAAAATGGAAAAATAGTCAATTAAACTGCTATTTTTCAACACCCATTCCGATAAAGGATAATTATCTTTTGGTAATGACGGGAAAATTATTTCCACCCCCTTCTGGTTCGCTTCATTGTGTCGATATGAATACAGGTAAAATAGTATGGACGAAAGAAAAAGTCGGTAAGTACCATGCTTCCATCTTAAAGACAGGGGATTCACGATTTTTGATTCTTGATGATTCGGGGCAATTGGTGCTTCTCGAAGCAAATACAGAGAAATATCAAGAATTGGCGAAAACGAAGCTATTCACCGCAACGGGAGATGCTTGGGCACATCCTGCGCTTTGCAATGGAAAATTGATTGTTCGTTCCGTTGATAAATTGTACTGTTTTAATCTGCGAGATAAATAAAGAGGCTATCGATATACTGGAATTATCCCTGATGAAATTCAAGATGGGATTCAATCGCGATTTTCTCACGAAAATTGGTTAAGCAATCTGGAAATTAGCCAAGATTATTCTCTATCTTAATGCTAAAGTGGATGCTTGTTTCCGGGTTCGACCGCTATTTTTGCATTCTCCATTAGATGGATAATTATAAGACGAAAAGTTATAATCTAATACAAATCGAAGTGGAATTTTTTGTCAAAGAAGTCTTAATAAGGTTTATTTTACATGCGTACTCTGATTACAGGTGGTGGTGGTTTTATTGGGTCTCATCTCACCGAACGATTTTTGTCGGCAGGCCATGAAGTGATTGCGGTTGATAATTTTATTACTGGTTCTCTAGCCAATCTAGACCCATTTCGATCAAATCCAAAATTTACATTTATTGGTCACGACATTTCGTACCCTCTAAAAATCAAAGGACCGATCGATAATGTGCTCCATTTTGCTAGCCCTGCAAGTCCTGTCGATTATCTCATGTATCCCATTCAAACCTTGAAGGTGGGTTCTCTGGGTACCCATAATACGCTTGGGCTAGCGAAAGAAAAGAAAGCAAGATATTTAATGGCAAGCACAAGCGAAGTCTATGGAGATCCCTTAGAGCATCCTCAACGAGAAGAATACTGGGGTAATGTAAATCCCATTGGAATTCGAGGGGTATATGACGAAGCCAAGCGATTCTCAGAGGCGATGGTCATGGCCTATCATCGAACTCATGGTGTCAATACTCACATCATTCGAATCTTTAATACTTATGGGGAGCGAATGAGATTGGATGATGGGCGGGTTTTGCCGAATTTTATGGGACAAGCACTCCGATCTGAACCGCTTACTGTTTATGGGGATGGTTCCCAGACCAGAAGTTTTTGCTATGTTTCTGATTTGGTCGAAGGGATTTATCGACTACTGTTTGCCGATTATCATGAACCAGTGAATCTTGGTAATCCTAGTGAAGTAACCATACTCGAGTTTGCGGAGGAGATTCTAAAGCTTTCAAAAAGTAAGAGTAAAATAGAATTTCGACCGTTACCTCAAGATGATCCTAAAGTTCGTAAACCAGATATTACCCGTGCTAGAACGATCCTTGGATGGGAACCGAAAATCGATCGGCATGAGGGATTAAACCGAACCTTAAGATACTTCCAGAAACAGCTTGGGGAATAAATCCACCAGCTTTCAGGTCGTTTTCAGGAAGCTCATCCTGAAAACGAATAGTAGAACCATTAAACGAATAGAAGATCGCTTTATAAAACGATTTACCTCTTCAACATTAAATAAAATCCTCTCGACGAAAATAGAGATCATGAAGGGATTTATGCTAACATATAATTATCGATATTAGTTGAGATATTGATAAATCACTATCGCTCTTAGTTAATTAGGATATTCTTCAAACTTCAAAGTAAATCGATTTTATCGGTAAACACGGAGCTTAAAGATAATCAATCGATAAAAAAAATTGCTTAAATCACTTGTAATGGATTTGAAACTTCTTTAAGAAGGTATATATTAAAATTAATAGTCAGGAATTTATTTTTTATAATCGGCTACTTATATTGGAACTTGTTTAATTGTTGTTGCTCAAATATCAAAATACGCTCAAAACTGATACCTAAAAAGAAAAAGCAGAATACATAAAAGTAGAATAGATGTGGAAGAATAGAAAAAAATCGCCAGCGCGGTTAAATTTTCACTTTCATACTCTCCCCGAAAACGAACACAATTTAATCAATATTTGATAGACAGGCTATAAATTGTGTTCGTATTTGACCTGGATTTGCAGGAGATAACAAGTCATGAGATATTAAAAAATATCTGACAGTAAAGTATTGTTTGATAATTACCAAGGTCAAAGTATTTGATCTTAAGAAAGAAAAAAATGCTATAAATCTCCCAATTTATGGTTCTCTACTGATAAACTGGAACTAACTAAATTAAATAGAGACGATTTGACAATCGAAGGTTTTTGTTATTTTGATAATTTTTTGTCTAACCATTTGTACTAAGAGGTCTTATATTCGATGACCAATCCAATACTCTCTCACGATATTGAAAAAGATCACAAAATTGAAAAAAATCACACATTAGAATGCAGAGAAGATTTCAATTCAAACTTCAAGCGAAGTGTAAAACGCTGGCTAGGGTCAGGGACTGTTCGATCTTGGTGTGTATTTTTTCTCACCTTAGCTGTCTTTTTTATGATGCAAAACGTGGTTTCAGCTCAGGAAGGGGGACAAGCTGCACCAAAGAAGTCTCCTAATATCATCATCCATATCATTGAATCGGCTGGGTGGGTGTTCGGACCGATTCTCTTATTAGTTTCAATTGGCTTAACCGCTCTTATCGTATTATTAGTAATGGATTTGAAAATGGCGAATTCCATTCCACCTGGGTTTGTCGATGAGTTTACTGACATCGTTAATAAGAGGAAATTTAAAGAAGCGTTTGAGTTAGCGAAAAATGAAAATTCATTCCTTGGCCGAGTTTTAACGGCAGGGATGAGTCGTTTGCAATATGGATTAGAGGATGCTCGTGAAGCTGCGATGAATATGTTGGATAGCATTCGTTCTGACAAAGATCAGAAAAATAATTACACCGCAGTTATTGGAACTTTGGGGCCTATGTTAGGGTTGGTTGGAACGGTTTATGGGATGATCTTGGCCTTTATGGAACTTGGGAATGGGGGAACTCCGCGACCTGAAAAATTGGCAGAAGGTATCTCTCATGCTCTTGTAATTACCTTATTGGGGATTGCCGTTTCGGTCCCAGCGATCTTTTTCAATGCATTTTTCCGCAATCGAATCATTCGATTGACCATGGATACCGGTCATATTGCGGATGATCTTCTCACTCAGATGTATCATAATTCTAAGAAAGCGGGTGGTACGAGTGGATCAACAACCACAGCAACTACCGCAACCCCAGCACAAGGCACTCCTGCTACTCCTGTATCCACCACTGCCTCCGCTCGTTCATGAAACTTTGGTGGGTTAGATATTCAATTGAAATTAAGAGAGCTAGTCTTCTTTAACTGAGATTAGGTTCTCTAATTGTTTGATTGACTTTTTTAGAATGTCATTCATTTAATTTTTTGTTTTTAAGATAATCTTAGATTAAGTTTATGATTCGATTTTGATCGAATCATTCTGGTTGATACATTATATTGAATTTCAAGACGATTATAGTAATCTTCAACTCCCTAACGTCTTTGTTTTTCTTGATTTTGAGGATTGAGCCATGAGTCATGGTGGTGATAGTGGAGAAGTAGCATCTCCGAATCTTACTCCGTTATTGGACATGGTGCTTCAGCTCGTTATGTTTTTTATCCTTTCTGCTAATTTTGTTATGCAGGATTTGAATGATACGATTAAATTGCCAGAAGCGATAGCAGCGGTCCCTTTGGATAGTTCCGTAACCGATTTACTGTTTCTGAATGTGAATGCCGAAGGATTTTTGCTCCCGACCGATGGCGACCGAGAACCGATAAAAACTCCCCCGGCGATCCGTAACTATCTAACACGCCGCTATCAGACCGCAGAAAATGCACGGGGGAAAGAAGGTGCAACAAAAGTTGCTGTTGTAATTCGTGCTTCCGAAGATGCAACTTTTGACAAAATCTTTATGATCATGCAAAGTTGCCGGCAGGTTGGTTTTACCCGGTTACAGTTACGAGCTTTAAAGAAATAAATCAATTCAATTTTTACCAACGAGATTTGTTTAGGGGGATCAGCCGATGGGTGCCAAGCGAAAATCAAAAGAAGAAGTACCAGTTGCCATTGATTTACCTATTACACCGATGCTCGATATGTCGTTTCAATTAATGGCATTTTTCGTATTTACTTTTAAACCTCAGCCTACGGAGGGGCAGCTCGGAATTCGTTTGCCTAATGCGGATGATCAAACCAGCAATTCTTCAGCAGTTCCAGAAGATTCCGTTCCTTCCGATGATAAAAACGATCAATATAGTATCAAGGTGGGATCGGAGAACGGTGCTATTACATCATTGGCTTTCGAGAGTCCTGGGGAAACCGGTCAACCCAATGTCACCGAGCTGGGCAGTGGTGAAGATGTTAAAAATACTGCTTCTTTGCTTAAGGCTCTGAAATTGAAATTGGGATCTCTGGCCAAATCGAAAAATGACAAACCAAAATCGATTCAGATATTTGCTTTGGACAATTTAAAGTATTCTGAATTGATAAAATTAATCG
Source organism: Planctomycetota bacterium (assembly GCA_021809185.1). Taxonomy (GTDB): domain Bacteria; phylum Planctomycetota; class Planctomycetia; order Gemmatales; family Gemmataceae; genus JAKBAI01. Next base: position 12,996 of record JAKBAI010000082.1, on the reverse strand, counting down.
ATACTTGTGTTCTCGAAGGATATGAAATCGGATTAAGCTCGTTGACTAAACATATCGAGAAAAAGAATAAAAAATAATCGATTGTACCTCATGTGATCTGGGGGGAGATTTCTACTAGAAATCTCCTAAATTCAACATCTTTGTAAACTGTTTAACTGTTCTTTTTCAATCCTCTTAATAGGTTTACTCTAACTATCGACTTTGAACTTGATTCGAATAATCATGATTGTTTTATCATAGTCTTCTAACATTTGAATTAATAAAATCTAATTTGAAAAACCGAATTTTCGAAAGAGTAGGGAGCGAATTACTAACTTTTACTCGTAAAGAGGAATGAGGGTTCACTATTACTTTCAAACGAATCGTACGGAATCTATTTACATCAAGACGACGGATTTTCCTTGATAATCTACGATTTAAATAATCGAATTTGAATAATCGAGAAGTTGATTCGCGAACAGGCGCTTCGCTTACCATCAGATTAAGCATTAGATTTAGGAGCATATACTGAATTGAAATCAAAATTACGATTTTTTGCTTTTTTAAGATGGAACGCCATTTCGAATCTTCATTTTTTTGATCAAACGAGACTAGTCGCTATGTTCGGGTATTTGATTTTGTCGACTTGTCTAGAAAGAGGGCAAGCTCAAGATCCTCTCGTCTGGGGGGGAGATATGGAAGGAGGTGCCCCGTTCATATTCAATCAAAATGGCAAATTAACTGGATTCGAAACGGAATTAGCCAATTGCCTTGCGGAAGGGATGGGGAAATCCGCCCGGTTTCAAAACGTCAATTGGGATTCTCTGACCGATGCGTTGGTTCGAGGGGATATCGATATTGTTTTGAATGGATATGAATACTCGGAAAAGCGCCAGCAAGAGGTGCGGTGTTCTCTTCCGTATTTTGTTTACTCGTTACGATTGATTGTTTCGAATCAATCTGAAATTAACGGCTGGGGGGATTTGAAGAAGAAATCCCAGAACTCGAGTTTGGTCAAGATTGGTGTCTTACGCGGTTCGGCAGCACAATTCGAATTAGAAAAGCGATATGGCAATTCCGTAGAAATTGTGCCATCGTTATCTGTAACCGATGTATTCAGTTTAATGGAGGCCAATTCTCCTCACGTTCAAGCAACGGTCCAAGATTCCCCAAGTAGTCAATATTTTATTCGAGCCGGGAGATACCCAAAATTAAAGATTGTGGATCACGAGATTGGGCAGGGGCTTTATGTCATTCTGGTATCACCGAAGAAGCCTGAATTGTTGGAAAAAATAAATAATGGTTTGCGTGAAACACTAAAAACTGGGAAATTAAAAGAGATCCTAAAGAAATATAAAATCTGGAATAATGATCAGCAACGATTAGACTATTTTTATTCTCATCCATGGCCTATTTCGATGCAAGAGATTGTAGAAGAGGAAGTTGAAACAGCAAAATCAGAAACGGTTGATGAAGTTTCAATAGTTCAATTAATCGATCGAATCTTATTTGCGGCCTGGAATACTTTGGCTTTGGCTCTACTGGCAATGCCGATAGCTCTATTGCTTGGGTCATTGATTTGTCTCGCGCGGTTATATGGCCCAAAGCTAGCTCAGCTGATGGCGGTATTTTATATCGAGTTACTTCGGGGTACGCCGTTATTATTACAGATGTACTTCTGGTTTTATCTCATTCCGAACTGGGCTGCTGATTCTTCGTGGACTGCTTTGCATTGGCTGACTACTTTGCCGCCATTTGTTATTGGAGTTTTTGGGTTGGCCTTGAATTATGCAGCTAATGAAGCAGAGAATATGAGAACTGGCATCCAAGCGATACCCTCAGGGCAGATGGAAGCAGCTTTGGCTCTCGGTATGTCTCGTTGGACAGGACTTAGAAGAATTGTATTACCTCAAGCATATCGACTGATAATTCCCCCCATTACTAGTGATTTTATCGCATTATTAAAAGATACTTCGGTCTGTTCTGTAATCTTAATCACCGAATTAACGGGATGTTACTATCAAGAAAAGTTTCATCGGGAAATTTCACTCCCCTTAGCTATTTCTATTGCAAGCGTATACTTACTTTTAAGTTATCCTTTTGCAATCCTCTCTAGAAAAATTGAAAAGCGGCTAAAGGAAAAATCTTAAGCGCGATATTTCATGAATAGAATGGAAAGAGACGATTCGGCTTTTTCCATTTCTAAGGCAATTTCAAAGGCAATTAAGGTTTGGTTTTTTAGTATTTCATGATGGGAGAAGCAAGCTATCAAAGATAAAGAAGAAATTCAAAAGAATTGCCAGGGGCCATTGGAGGGTTCTACCATAAAGAATGGGGATAATAACCCGTTACCTGGTGAGATGATCGGACGTATTTCAGGATTAACCAAGAAATACCAGGATAAACTGATTTTATCGAAAGTCTCGTTTGAATTACCTGCTCGAAAGATTACAACTCTAACAGGTCCATCCGGATCGGGGAAAACTTCCTTAATTCGGTGTTTAAATGGCTTGGAACGTTTCGATGAGGGATCTATAGAAATTTCGGGTATTTCGATACCCCCCTTACCACATTTGATCCAACCAGAGTTGTTAAGAAATATTAGGCGAAAAATCGGGTTTATTTTCCAACAATTTCATCTCTTTTCTCACCTAACCGTGCTGAAAAATGTAATGAGCGGCCCTCAATATGTTCTCGGAAAATCTTTGCAAGATGCCAAAAGTATTGCACTCCCCTTATTGGAACAAATGGGCTTAACTTCTACAACAAACCAGTACCCGAGACAATTATCAGGGGGCCAACAACAGCGTGTTGCTATTGCACGGGCTTTGGCGGTTAATCCTGAAGTGATATTATTCGATGAGCCGACTAGTGCGCTTGATTTAAAGAATCGAGAAGAGGTCTTTTTCTTACTGAAGTCACTAGCAAACCAGGGTAAAACCCTTTTGATCATTACCCATGATTTGGAATTAGCTAGGAAAGGGGATCAGCAACTTTTTCTTAATTCAGAAGGGATTACGAAAATAGAGCCTTCCTGAAGGTTTATCGAGTGGGTATGTATTGGATTTATCTACTTTAATGTTTGTGGTTTTAAAATGATTAAAATCATTTTTGCGGAATCCAAGATTTTGATGATCTACCAGGAATAACGGTTCAGTTCTAATCTGATACCATTTTTCCTCTTTAAGTTATAAATGGGCTTTTAAATAGCTTTCAGAAGGGACTTTAATAAGAGAATGAATAACACGGGACCATTGAAGATTACGATTGGGCATAGTCCGGATCCAGATGATGCTTTTATGTTTTATGCAATGACTCATGGTAAACTGGACATCGGTGATCTTCAAATTGAACATCAGTTGCAGGATATAGAGACCCTTAATCGACGATGTTTGAATAAAGAACTAGAAGTATCTGCTGTTAGCATTCATGCCTACTCGCATATTTTGAAGGATTACATTCTTTTACCAAGTGGATGCAGTATGGGGGATCAATATGGTCCAATGATCGTTTCCCCCAAAAAAATATCGATCGAAGAATTAAAAAATATTACCATAGCCGTCCCTGGAACTCTTACCACGGCGTTTCTAACACTCAAATTATTGTTGCAAAGCGAATTCAACTATGAAGTTCTCCCTTTCGATGAGATAATCCCCGCGGTGGCGAGTGGTAAATATCAAGCAGGATTAATTATCCATGAAGGGCAGTTAACATTTCAGAATGATGGATTACATTTAATTGTTGATCTAGGTGTTTGGTGGCAGCAGAAAACAGGGTTGCCGCTTCCTCTGGGTGGAAATGTCGTTCGAAGAGATTTGGGGACCAAAAGAATTCATCAGATTAGTGAACTACTAAAACAGAGTATTCAGTACGCTTTGGATCATCGGGATGAAGCTCTATCCTATGCTCTTGATTATGCTCGAGACATGGATCGCTCCTTAGCAGATCAATTTGTTGGCATGTATGTCAATCATTGGACGGTCGATTATGGAGAACGTGGTCGACAAGCGGTTGAGATGCTATTGCGAGAAGGGCATCGATCCGGAATTATTCCAGAATTAGGGGAAATCGAATACTCGCTTTAGTTGAAATTAGTTGGCTCTCTTCTATCGCCCATTTCTTTCGCCCAATTCTCTCATTCACTCCCTAGCTCTTCTTTATAATTTGTACATACTCTCTTATAATCTCACTCAGATGTCATGAGATATTCTCAGAATCCCCCTGTTTTTTTGATCTTTCCTATATTCAATCTTTTACTTTTCAAACTAATATTTTAATCGGGGACCAACAATTCTGAAAAGTTTTAATTTTAACGATTTTTATCGATAGAAATCATAAAAAAAGAGAATAACTGACTCAAAGAGTTTATCTTTTAGATATAATTAGGATAGTAAAAACCCCAAAAATCATTAGAAGACGGTTTTGAAACGTAGTAGTTTCGGAAATGAACTATGGTAATCGCCGATACTTTTATATCACAACACTCCTGCAGTTATCTACCCAATCGGGATGCATCATTGGAGTACGTTCTGGTTGAAAAAATTTCAGCTGAAGAGTATAACTATTTAATGATTAACGGCTGGAGACGATTCGGACATTCTCTTTTCAAGCCTAAATGTCAAACTTGCCATGCTTGTGAATCTTTACGGATTATTGTTAAAGATTTCAAGCCGAATCGAAGCCAAAAAAGAGCTTGGAAAACGAATTTAGATGTTGAACTTCGAATTAAAACTCCTCATGTAACCTATGAAAAATTAGATCTGTATAATAAATATCATTTTTTTCAATCATTCCATCGTGACTGGCCAGATCGAGGGAATCGAACCGAACATGAATACGCAGTAAGCTTTACAGAAAATCCATTTAAAACGGAAGAATGGTGCTATTATCTCGATGATAAGTTGATAGCTTTGGGTTATGTTGATGCCCTAGAGGGGGGGTTATCGGCAATCTATTTTTATTACGATCCTGATCATCGAGATCGCTCGTTAGGGACTTTCAATGTCTTAAAGATTATCGATGATTGCCAAAATCGCCAATTGGAGCATGTCTATCTAGGCTACTATGTTGCAAACTGTGGCTCTTTGGCTTACAAAGCCAATTTTCTCCCTTTTGAACTGAATGATCCTCAATCCGAAGAGGGATGGCGATAGGGGTGAACGGGCTTATTTTTTGCCAATAGAGTTCGAATAGAATTCAGTTTACCCTGGCGGAATAAAAAACCATTGATCGGCTCGCATTACCCAGTTTTGAATAAGATGGATGGATCGATTACTTGTTCCCGCTGTCGTATCTGGTGGTAGTGTCCCCGTTGAAGCGAGGGAAAAAGTTATTTGAATCTTACGGAGATCCTCTTTTCTATCCGTTTCTTTCCAAATAATCGGTTTTTCTAACAGAGTTTTTCTTGCTTCTTCTTCTAACGGAGGGGGTTGGTGTTTCTGATACCAACCATAAAGGACTCGATCGTGGCTCGTTGCCGTTAATTTTCTTAAAATAGCATAGTCTTTTTTGATCCATGCTCGAGTAAAGAGTTCTACGCGAGCTTCAAACTCTTTCGGAAGCTGATTGGCTATTGGTATACGGGAACGTTGCGAATGAAAGAGAAAGCCCCAACTCAAGAACAGAAAGATTCCTATAATGATACCCGGTATCCCCAAACGTATCCAATTTTTTCTTCTCGAGTTAGATCGTATTCGAAGAAAGTTTGATTTTTCAATCCAGCCCTTTTGCTCTGATTTAACGACTTCGACCGTACGACCATCTGGTCGAATGGCAAAGTGTTGATGGCATTGTGGACAATTGAAAATGCGATTTAAACGATTCCATTTCACGATCCCCTGCCATTGGCAGTTTGGACAAGAAACCGTTAAATCACTTCCCTTCTCGCTGCTTCTGTTTCCGACTTTGCTTGGAATGACTTGTTGGGTATATAGAGAGGTTGGTAATGTAATCAACTCGGAAGTTAAACGATCTTGATCCAATTCCTTACCGTAATCTGTTCTAAGATTGTTTGTGCATGATGTCGCTGAAGAATTATTCGTAGGATCTGCTTCATGTTGAGGGGTGCTTTTGCCATCAACAATGATAGGGGTCGTAACAGAACGGAAGTTTGATCTTAGAATGGTTGAATTGTTTAATAGCTCTGAATGATCCTCTGAACGTGAACCGTGTTCTTTAGAATCGATCGGGATATTGTCTAAATGTTTTTCCTGATTCGATAATCTCTCTACTTGATTTCCTGAAATACTCACAGAAGACTGAGCTAAGAGAGCCATTTTTTTTTGAGCAGTTAGATGACCGGGTTGAAGCTTTAAAACCATCTGAAAAGCATCGCGAGCTTTAGGATGATTGTTTAATTCTAAATAGACAAGCCCACATTGAAAATAGGCACTGGCCCAAGAAGGTTGTTCGCGAATCACGTGTAAAAATTCGGCGAGACTAGCTTGGTATTGTTTCAGAATGGCCAGGCAAACTGCGTAATTAAAGCGCACTTTTATTTGGCGAGGAGAAGATTGCAATATTTGTTTATAGATCTCTACGGCTTGGTGGTGATTCCCTTGAGAAGCATAGGCATTGCCCAATTGAATTCGGGGTTCTAGCTCTTGTGAACCCAGATTAATCGCTTCAATAAGATGATGAATCGCTACTTGCCACAGTTTTTGTTCTTGGAAAATCATCCCCAATAGTGTTAATGCCTTGATTGATTCAGGTTCTTTTTCAAGGACTTGCTGGCAATAGTTCTCAGCTTGGGAGTAATTTTTTGCTAGATAAGCGGAGTGGGCGGAGTGGAGCAAGCTAGTTACCGAATTCGATTTTGGTGCTTCATCCTTGAAAGTTTGCAAACCGATTTGATGATCCAGAATCTCTGCATCTTTAGATGTGGTCCTCTTTTCCATTCGATTATTTACAGAAACATCTTTCAAATGGTTATTCAAAGGATCGAGGTTTCGATTCGTTTCGTCTTGATGCGAAGGAATGGCACGCGAAGGAACTGCCGTAGAGGGAAAATCTCTTCTCGTATCCGGTGTTGGACGCGGGTAGACAGAAAGAGAAGCAGAGGTGGTAGGGAATAGTAATTTGGTTCCTTCTATAGTGTCGTTTATAGTGTCGTTTACAGTGTCATTTATAGTATCATTTTCCGAATCCCTCAAATTTTCTAAGGGGGAGGGCCGATCCGTATTCGTTTGGTTTTGAGAAGTGGTAATCGATTGCAATAATTGCTGAGCATAGGTTCTTTCTTGTTGGATCTGTGATAAAAGCTCTGGAATTGCTTGGTGAGCACTAAAAAACGGGGATTGAGCTAATCGACTAAGCTGAGAGATTGAATCATCGTAACATGACAATTCATGCTGGAGCTGTGTTGTATGTTCGCTTAACCAAGAATGAATGACGGTTTCAAGGGATTGTTGAAATTGACTTTGTAATTCACGGGCAATGATCGAGGATCCCTGCAATCGTTGGCATTGTGATAAAAATGCAGATAAATTCTGAAGCGATTCTTTGGCCAAAAGCGGTAAATTGTTCTGCTCTTGGTCAAAGAATTGCCCATCATCACCACGATTTTTCGAAGGGATATGTAAGGGAACATTCATGATCATAGTTTTCGAAAGTATTATCTCGATAGTAGAAGAAAAAGATAGATGGGCTGTTTATCTTCGTTTATCTTCGTTTATCTTCGTTCATCTTCAAAGGGGAGGATAATCGAAATGGAATGATAATGGAGACCATTTTTCGGTAATCAAGGGCTGCTTATATTGTATCCTGGAGAGTATTCATCAAGCCCTCGTCCTGTCCAAAGTGCATTATAAGCTTTGACCCCATTAGCCCCAACTGCTGGTGTTGCCGTCGTTTGCAAAATGGGGTTGCCGCTAACGTCAAGCGCATAGCCGAGATCCTGAAGAGATAAGCTTTCGACATGACCATCCAAAAATACGACATTCGCCCGGCCGCCATGACGTGGGCGAGCAGGGGAGAACGGGATAATGATATCGGGTGTTCCTTCATCAGGGCCATATGGATTAACACCTGCAATTGAACTTCCATTAAAAGGGGATTGTTGCCAATAAGGGCTATTAACGGTGAGATTATCTAACCGTACAACCATATGAGGAGGGTCTAGAGTCATAGAATGTCCTCCATGGGGGATTGCTCCGCCACGGCTATCTCCAAAAGCAATTGTCCGCGAAGGTTCTTTAACTCGGCTAACAGGGTATCGTAGCGTCGGAGTTGTATTATCGCCGTCGACGAGGGTTCGATTGTTGCCAAGATAGCCAAAATTATAACCGTAAGACCCGCTTCGAATGCTCAGGAAATTAGGTATAAGCTCCACAACAGGGCCAGAATTGGTCGTGTCCATACTAGGGCAAATTAAAACCTTGTTATCAAGCGGTATATCTTCGTATGTCGGATATGTTGGGTCGTTTTTCCCTGCAGCAGCGATCGCATCGGGATTCTGTGCCCAACCGCCAAGAAAGCTGGCCATCTCCCATTGCCATCGTGGCCGATAAACTCCATAGTTGTTAGTTGTGGGGGGGTATTCGGAGCGATATTGAGGATAATAATTGTAACGTTCTACGTATAGATTCATAGCAACTCCGAGTTGGCGCAGATTACTCTGGCATTGCACTCGTTGAGATGAACTCCGAGCGGCCATAATCGCTGGCATAATTAGCGAGACGAGAATCGCTATGATCGCAATAACAACAAGCATCTCGACTAAAGTGAATGCTTTTCGGTTACTCATATTAGAAAAAGGCAATATCTGATTCACGAAAGGTGCTTTCTTTGATCGATCCTTTCGTACGGTTTTATTTGGGGTTATCGGATTTCTTCTGATCACTTCTTTTACTCCACCTAGCTAACTCTTGGTTGAAATTAATTCCATCCCACTAATCCACTCTATGCGAATTCAATGCCAACGATTATTTTTAATAAGGATCAAAAATGCATTGAAAAAGGTGGTTTTAGGATAAAAGTTCTTGCAAGTGGAGGGCAATTTATATCCATTTCTGGAAAACCGATGACCATCGAATGATTAACGATTAAAGCAAATCATTGAGTTGAGGGGTCACTATTGGCGTTCTCTATCGATTTTTCTTCAAGCTCCTGTGAAAGTTTGAAGAGTAACGATTTTCGATGCTGATGGTGCCGATCCAAAATTGTTCAAATTGTCTTTTGAGTTACTGCGATCGATTTGTCAATTCAGATGATTATTTCATTCCAATGGAGAGGATCCCATGGCGGACTGCATAGGGTTTCCGATGAATACCATAGCAAAATCGATTTTGCTATGAATTGCCTGTAGGTTTCCGATTTTTTCATTAGGTCAAACTTGGGAAGTCGAGTCTGCCAACTTTTCTGAATTTGATTATAGCAAATTTACTTGAAATTAGGTCAACTCCAGGAATTTTAAGGTGCAAAAACTTTTTTTTGGCGTTTTTTAAGATTCTTGTCAAATCATTTCATAAAAATAATAGAAAAGTGAACGATTTCTAAGATGAAATCGTACTGTTGTTATTAAGAGCCAGGTTATTTGGCATACCTGGAAAATCACCGACCCGACATGGTTAGCCGCGAGAAATTGCATGTCGACAGAATTTGTAGTAGAAACAAGAAATTTAACCAAAATCTATCAAGATTTTTGGGGCCGTAAAAAGAAAACAGCTCTCAATGCGCTGGATTTAACGATAAAAAAAGGGGAGATCTTTGGTCTTCTGGGACCAAATGGTTCCGGTAAAACCACTACGATCAAACTCCTTTTGGGTTTGTTGTTTCCAACAAGTGGAGAGGCTTTTGTCTTCGGTCAATCGGCAGATGATGTCCGGAAAAATGAACGGATCGGCTATCTGCCTGAAGAATCTTATCTTTATCGGTTTTTGAATGCGGAAGAAACTTTGGATTTCTATGGTCGCCTTTTCAACATGCCACCCGATGTTCGGCGTAAACGTTCTGAAGAGTTGATTCAAATTGTAGGTTTGGAAAAAGACAAGAAACGAATTCTGAAAGAATATTCCAAAGGGATGCGTCAACGCATCGGTCTTGCTCAAGCTTTGATCAATGATCCAGAGTTTATCATTTTGGATGAACCAACTTCGGGTCTAGATCCTTTAGGTACCTTGTGGATGAAAGAGCTAATCCTCAAGCTGCGACAACAAGGTAAAACCGTGCTCATGTGCAGTCACCGGTTGGAAGATGTGCAAGATGTTTGTGATCGTATTGCCATTCTTTATAATGGCGATTTGCAGACTCTTGGTCAAGTTTCGAAGCTTTTGGAAGATGCAGCTCGCGTGGAAATGCGCGCATCTGGTTTGAAATTGTCTCCTGAGTTGGAAAAAGATCTCCGAGCTGTTATTGAAAAGTATTCTGGAACCGTGGAAAAAGTTTCTCACCCGACTACTACTCTCGAAGATCTATTCTTGCGAGTGGTTGAAGAATCTAAAGCTCGACCAGGTCGTCGATATATTCCTACTCCTGAACAGCTCAAAAACTGATGATTTGGGTCTTTTAACCGTCGCTAAAACTAAATGATTCTGTAATCGAGTTGTGTAACCTTTAATAGAGTATTCAAACAAGTTCAATAAAATGGATAGATTATTCTTGTTCGAATTAGAATAACCGGATCTAAGATGAGCTTGGGTAATAATCCGATGAATACTCTAGTTATCGTGTGAAAATAATCCATTAATTACAACGATTAAACAAGTATTTGTAGAAAATTATAGTGAGGCCGAGCTAATGTCTTTTGGGATGAATTCTCTTTCTGGCATGAATTCTCTTTTCGGGATTTTGGAATTGGAGAGAGAACCAGCAAAATTAAGTTCCCTTTTTGACTCCAATTTAGTAAACAATCCAGTTATCATGTGGCTGCAAGCTGCGGGTGGCTTCGCAATGATTGCTTTACTATTTCTCTATGTAAGCGGTCTGGTATATTCCTTTCGGTCTTATCCCAAAGAATATTTCAAAAAGACGATGTGGTTATCCACGGGTTTATCTCTATTGGGATTTGTCATCGGGTTGATCTTTTTCAATAAAGCGGTAGGGGATCCGCCACCGATTGAACGGATTGTTCAAGATGAAAAGTTGGTGATTATTGAACATCCTTTGACAAAAAATCAAATTATTCGTGATGTTGCGTCAGCAATGGGAGGACTTTTCGCCCTTCTAGCGCTGATGGATCCTATGATTCGAAATCTCATGCAAATGAGTTTTAGACGGATTTGGGCCATTGCTCGATTGAGTTTTTTGGAAGCAGTTCGCCGGCGAGTTTTCTGGGTCTTCTTGGCTTTTCTCTTGGTTTTTCTTTTCCCTGCGAAGTGGTTTGTCAATACGAAGCCTGAAGATGAACTCAAAACGAGTATTTCTACTATTTTTACTTTTCTAACTCCCCTCATGATTTTGGTCGTTACTTTGCTTTCCTCTTTCGCAATTCATAACGATATTAAAAATCAGACGATCCATACGATTGTTACCAAACCGGTTCAACGGTTTGAAATTGTTTTGGGGCGATTTCTTGGCTACATGACTTTGAGTACTATTACTCTTTTCGTGCTTGTATCGGTATCGCTTGTTTTTATCGAGTCGAGCAAAATCGATGAGTTGGCAATGGAAGAGTCAATGCGTGCGCGTATTCCCGTTTACGGAGATTTGACGTTTTATTCTAATAAAGAAAAAGAGCAGTTTGGGGGTATTAACGTAGGTCGCGAAAGAGATTTCCGCCGATTTATCTACGGGAATTCCAGCCATCGAGCCATTTATCATATCCTGGATGTGGCTCCATCTCTTGCCAAATTAGATCGTGTTCCCTGCGAATTTGCATTTGATATTTATCGAACGACAAAAGGGGAAGAGAATCGAGGAGTCGCTGTCTCTTTTCAGATCACGACTTTGAATTGGAATGAAGCTCGCCAAAAAGATTACGAAGAGGCGATGAGTAAAGCTTTTGGACAACTCCGCAAGAATGTTTTTCCTCCTGATCCCAAAAATCCTTCGGATACGCAAAAGGAAGATTGGAAGAAAATCAACGAAATTGCTGAAACTTTTGGTAAATTCGAGCTGTTCAATATCTCGATTTCTGACTACCATACCTATACCTTTTTCATGCCTCCGGGTTTGATCGAGAATATTTCGAAATACGATGAAAAAAATCAAGATCATCTATCTTTACTTCGCCGATATCGACAACCTCTAACCAAAAAAATCTCTTTACTAGATATTTCGGTTAGCTGTGGAACCGTCACGCAGTTTATCGGTGTTGCTAAATCAGATCTTTATTTATTAGAGGATGAAGGCTCTTTTTGGATGAATTTCTATAAAGGGGCGATCGGTTTATGGTGCCGGCTCTGTATCGTGGTAATGCTTGGAGTAACATGCAGTACTTATTTGGCAGGAGTTGTCAGCTTTTTGATAGCGATTTTGCTGTTCATTGCTGGTTCTTTCTTGGAGTTTATTAAAACTCTTGCCGATGGGTCTAACGTGGGGGGTGGTCCTTTTGAATCGTTTACCCGATTGGTCAAAGGGGCGACTCCTGCTGGCCCGCTCGATGATAATACATCTACCTCCTTGATAACGGCGCTAGATTCTAGTTACCGCTGGGTACTGCGACGCTTTATCTATGTAATACCAGATACCGACCAATTTAGTTTTGTCGATTATGTAACCCAGGGATTTGCCGTTCGCACAGATGATATCTTTATGGGGGTTATTAATACATTTGCTTATGTACTTCCTTGTGCCATTCTTGCGTATCACTTGATCCGTTCACGTGAGATTGCATCGTCGTAATGTGTAAGTAATCTGTTTGTAAGCCCAGAATGATTGTAAATATGGATTCAGCTAGTTATTTAGATTAGTTTTTGGCTTGATCTCTATAGTGATTGAAAAAATAGAGATTTCAGAAATAGAGATTGTAAAAGCTTTGGCAGCTAAAAAATGCCTACCAATATTACCTGAAAATAGTGTTAGACAATCATCTAATAAACGATGATCAATTGTCTCTGATGGATGTTGATGAAGAGGTAT
>JAKBAI010000328.1 GCA_021809185.1 Planctomycetota bacterium | reverse complement strand
CCGATCTCTTAATTTATCCCTTTTTTTGATTTTAATACATCCTTTTTTGCTAATCTCTTCTATGAATTAAGTTATAAGTTTGCTTTATCGTTGTCAAGAGGATGTCTGGACAGAAACGATAAACTAATACAAAATGACAAATAATGAAACTGAAAGTTCATTGAAACTGAAAGTTCATAAGAGAGAAAAAATCTAGGAAAGTGTTTGAACTAAATAAGATCGTTTTTAAACTAAATAGGGATTCTTCGTGAAATCGATTGTAGTTGGTACATTGAAGTATGGAATTGGGTTAGGATTTTTAGCCTTTATTTATTTTAAATACTGGGAAGGGAAACCGTTAGCGGATGGCACCATTTCTCTGGGGTTGAAGGATATTTTGGAGCGACCCCTATCATGGCATATGTTGATATTGGCTTTAATGGTCTTAGCTTGGGCGCAATTTTTGACTGCTCTGAGATGGTATTATCTCGTGCGATCGGTCGGACTCCCTTTTTCGCTCTATCAGGCACTGCGGTTAGCTTTAGTTGGATATTTTTATAGCGCCTTTTTACCTGGAGGGGTAAGCGGGGATTTGATCAAAGCCGTGGGCATTGCTCGGGAACAATCCCGGCGAACCATTGCGGTGTCGACCGTAATAGTTGATCGCCTGATCGGCCTGTGGGCTGTCTTTTGGCTTATTGCTTTATTAGGCGACCTTTATCAAATCTTGGGTGTCTCGCTGGTGCGCGATCAGATCGTTATTCGCGATATGGTTTGGTGGGCCAATGCGATTGTGCTAGGTAGCAGTGCTGTTTATTTGCTTCTAGTTCTGTTGCCACAAAAGCGGATTGATCGATTTGGTCAGCGCCTTTCGCATGTCCCCGTTGTTGGTAATCATTTAACTGAAGTTTGGAACGCTTTTGGATTGTATCGTCGTAAAGTCAATGTCATTGCTATTTCGATTGGGATCTCTTTGATTGGACATGCTAGTGGAGCCGTTGTGTTTCATTTAGCTTCCCAATTTTACGAAGTTCCTGATCCAGCCAATGAACGGGGGACATTTATTCAACATCTGTTGATGGTCCCGGTGGGGAATGCTGGTCAAGCTCTGATGCCAACTCCTGGTGGTGTTGGTGGTGGTGAAGCCTTTTTCGGTTATCTCTATCATCTATTAAACAAACCAGAAGTAAATGGGATTGCCAATTCGCTCGCTCAACGATTTGTCACTTGGATTCTCTGTTTAATTGGTTATCTGATTTATTTGCAGATGCGCGTCCAAGCTCATAGTGCCAAAGTTCCTGCTCTGGTTCCCAATGCCGCAAGCGATTTGATGGAAAATGAAATCCCCGAACCACCGAGACTTTCCTCAAAAGTGCTTTCGTGAACGAGATCGATTGCTTCTCGATCACAGCTTGAGTGAAACCGTTCACGGGGTATCGTCGAACGGCGATATCGAAATATCCTTCGCTCGGCTTGTCTTTCGATTTGGTACTCGTATTCGAACTTAGTTCGTTATCAAACTCAAAGGGCTAGAGCAGATTATTTGTTTGATTCTGCGTTTTTAGAGCTTGCGTTTTTAGTGGCAAAAGGAGCAACTCCGCCAAGAAAAAGGGTTTCCTGAAGTTGATCATAACTTTCGCGGAAAGGGCAATCGGCCAGGCAGTTGGAACACCAACGATTGTGAGAGTATTTGGCAATGTTTTCTTGGTTCATGAAATAGGGCTTACTAGCAAAGGTGCTTTCGACCCATTGCCAAGAACAGGAATTGGAAGCAATATCCCCATCCAGAAGATACTGGCGGAACAATCTGGCCCCCAATGTCCAATCAATACCGCGAAAATGGCACCAATAAGCAGCGAACCATAAGCGCTCGTGATTGTGAAGATAGCCATTTTCCCGCAAAGAGGCAAACCAACTATCGACGCAGGGAAGACCGGTATTTCCTTCCAATAAATCTTCGGGAGCAGCTCGGCTGCGCGGCACGCGGTGTTTGGGGGTTTCCAGATTGTCATGAATCGCATCGCCATAATAATCCAGTACCCATAAAAAGAAATCTCGCCAACTGAGTTGGCGCAAAAATTCTTCCAAAATCGTTACTGTCTCGGTAAAATGCTGCTGTAGATAAACCCGCACTTCATTCAGATGCAAAAAGCCATGCCGCAGATAGGGACTAAGCTGAGATACGGGAGCATTCAGAAAATTGCGGCTTTGCCCGTAGTCATGTGGGGTAAATTCGTTCAATTTTTGGAGAGCCGCCGTTCTACCCCCCACTACTCGATTGTCCCCAAACTTTGGATAGTGTTGAGGATCACTTAGCCACAGACCGTTCAGCTCGTGGGCAAGATAACTATCTCGTTCTTGCTCATTCTGGAAATCTCGCCATTTTATGATCATCCGCAAACCTTTCGAAATTTTGGATTTAGAAAAATTGTTAGTCAATCGAGATAGAAATTGCCAACTACCACATGAAAATAGGTCATCTTTTCGCGCAATCGAGGGGTAACTTTATTCTGAGAAAGGATATTCTGATTAGCGATAACAACACTAAAAGTCGCTCGAAATTTGAAAAATGTCAGAAAATCTTCGTATTAGAATGACAAAATTGTAAAAAGAATATAAATAGAAATACATGAACTAATAAACGATAGGGATTAAGTCGTTAGATATGGTTTGATGTATGAATTGGTTCTTGCTTCTCTCTCTCCTACTAGGGATTTTATTAATCGGTAGCTTTCTTTATTGGCTTTATCGAAGACCTTTTCGGAAAAACCAAGAGAAAAGTCCCCGTTTTGATGGATTGCGCCTATTCGGTCTGTTTCGTTTATTTCAAAGTCCTGTTTCTTCTGAAGATTCTTTGGTTTCAGCTCATCACCATCCATTCGATTCTCCGATAAATCCTAGTAAAGATCAGAGTAGAAATGATAAATCAATCCCCCATTTACGGAGTGATCGATATTTTTGGGATTGTGATCGATCTGAACATTGGTTTACCGATACCGTTCAATACGATATTCAACGTGCAAAACAGATGATTGTCCAGAGCCCGCGCCCCGTTTTTGAGATCGAAATCGCTCATTTAAAAGATCATGAAATCATCTGTAATCATTTCCTAGCAGATTGGGAAGAAATGGCCATCGATCTGGGGTTTCCGATTATTGTTGCTGATACGCAGATCGGACCAATGATTATCGATGGCTGGCATCGCGTTCGCTTGGCGTTAAATCAAGGGATGAATCAACTTTTCGCTGTCTTTTTAAGCAGTGATGAGACTAATCACATCTGCAAAATTCGCTCTTTCTCGGATAATAACTAAATAACGGATTTTTAATTCAAGTTATTTGCCTTCCAGATGAGGGGTTCTCGTTCGAGGAGTTATCAGTGAGATTTTTCTCACCGAGATCTTACTTACCGACCTGACGACAATTCCCTAGATCGTCGATCAGTGATGGAAATCTCTCAAGCACGAGCAGTGGGTTTTCGTAGGATATTTTGACTATTTGACGGAGGCTTTTGGCTTCAGCAACTTTTTCAGTTCGGAGAGAGGTAAACCAGCTTCGATTCCTTGATAGATCGAATCTAGGATTTCGAGGTTGTTGATACCGATTAACTTTTTGGCAAATTTGGTTCCTGGTTCCTCATATTTCAACTTTAATGCCAAGGCTAAGCCTTCTGCTTTCCCTTCCGCTTTCCATTTTGTTTTTCCTTCTGATTTACCTTCTTCTTTCCCTTCATTAAACCATTTGATACCACTTTGAGTAATAAATTTCATCGAATTTTCTCCTTGGAGTTTTTCTAACTCTGAATCGAAATCAGCTTGCAATTTGAGGGATAAATTCAACAGCCCATCGATGATCACAAACAATCCATTTCTATTATCTGCATGGCTTATCCTGTGAAGTGACTCTTCGGAAGAAACTAGAAAAATTCGATACAGCGATCGTAAGATATTGACTATTTGACGGAGGCTTTTGGCTTCAGCAACTTTTTCAGTTCGGAGAGTGGTAGACCAGCTTCGATACCTTGACAAATAGAATCTAGGATTTCGAGGTTGTCGATACCGATTAACTTTTTGGCAAATTTGGTTCCTGGTTCCCCATATTTCAACTTTAATGCCAAGGCTAAGACTTTTGCTTCACCTTCTGCTTTCCATTTTGTTTTTCCTTCTTTTTTACCTTCTTCTTTCCCTTCGTTAAACCATTTGATACCACTTTGAGTAATAAATTTCATCGAATTTTCTCCTTGGAGTTTTTCTAACTCTGAATCGAAATCAGCTTGCAATTTGAGGGATAAATTCAACAGCCCAT
>JAKBAI010000081.1 GCA_021809185.1 Planctomycetota bacterium | reverse complement strand
CCGAGTACGAGTTCAGCGAGGCCAACATCCAATCTGCTGTCCAGGCTCTCAAAGATGTCCAATTCGATGGGCTGGTGCGGACCAACGAGAAAATTTACGACCTGCTCATCCTGGGCAAGAGCTTGTCCCAGACCATCGATGGCGACACCAAGAGTTTCTCGCTCTTCTTCATCGACTGGAATCCCAAAACCTTCCTAACGAACAACGTCTTTCACGTCACGGAAGAATTCGAGGTGGAGCGGACGGCTTCGCACGAAAAACGGCGTCCCGATCTTGTTCTCTTCATCAACGGTATCCCTTTTACCGTTATCGAGTACAAGCGTCCCGACACAAAGGAGTCTATCGAAGAAGCCATTTCCCAACATCTGCGGAATCAGCGCGATGATGAGATTCCCAAACTGTTTCTCTATTCTCAGCTATTGCTGGCGATCTCGAAGAACGAAGCCAAGTACGGGACAACGGGCACTGTTTTGAAGTTCTGGTCGATCTGGAAAGAGGATGTCGATAAGGCTCTGGCTCCTCTGGTAAATAAGCCGCTCAGCGAACTCCAAAAGGATCGTCTCTTTGCTAGCCGATACGCTTATGTGCGAAACTACTTCGAGCAGTTGGAGAAACAGCAACGGGAGATCACGCCCCAGGATCGAACGCTCTATTCCCTTTGCCGCCCGGACCGTCTTCTGGATTTGACCTTCAACTTCACCCTCTTCGATGCCGGGGAAAAGAAGGTGGCCAGATACCAGCAGTTCTTCTGTATCAAAAAGATCCTTCAGCGGATTCCGCAGCGGGATGACGAAGGTCGGCGCAAAGGCGGTGTTGTCTGGCATACTCAAGGGAGCGGCAAATCTCTGACAATGGTCATGCTGGCCAAAGGGATCGTCCGAGAAGATTTACCCGATTATAAGATCGTCCTGGTCACCGATCGAGTGGATCTGGATGACCAGATTTACAAGACCTTCTACCATTGCGACATGGAGCCGGATCGTGCTATGAGTGGAAGGCATCTGGCCAAGCTCATGGAAGGAACGAAGAGTCGAGTGATCACCACCATCATCGACAAGTTCGAAACTGCTGTTCTCAAATGCGAACTAAGGAACGAGAGCGACAATATCTTTGTCCTCGTTGATGAGAGCCATCGGGGTCAGTATGGTGCCATGCACTCCCGCATGAGGAATGCTCTACCGAACGCCTGCTTCATCGGTTTCACCGGCACTCCGGTCAAGCGGAAGGAAAAGGATACCATCAACAAGTTTGGCGGGCTGATCGACACCTACACGATCCGCCAGGCAGTCGAGGACAAAGCGGTGGTTCCACTACTTTACGAAGGCCGGGACGTAGAACAACAGGTGGATCGGAAGAAAATTGATCGGTGGTTCGATCAATTGACGGACAAACTCACCACCGAGCAGAAAGCAGATTTGAAGAAGAAGTTCTCCAGTACCGATCAGTTAAACAAAGCGGAGCAGAAGGTAAAGGAGATTGCCTTCGATATCGGCATTCACTACCGGGATAACTGGCAGGGGACGCCGTACAAGGCCCAACTCGTTACTCAGGATAAAACCACGGCGTTGCTGTATAAAAAGTACCTCGACGAGTTCGGTCTTGTCTCATCCGATGTGTTGATTTCTGCCCCGGATGACCGGGAAGGGAACGAAGAGGTTGACGAAGAGAACCTTTCTCCCGTGGTCAACTTCTGGAAAAAGATGATGGCTAAACATGGCAGCGATGAGCAGTACAACAAGAACATCATCAATTCATTCAAGAACGGTGAACATCCCGAAATCATCATCGTTGTTGATAAGCTTCTCACCGGCTTCGATGCCCCCCGCAACACCGTCCTTTACCTGACCAGGCAACTCAAGGAACATACACTTCTGCAAGCGATTGCCCGCGTGAACCGACTTTATGAGGGCAAAGACTTCGGCTACATCATCGACTACCGAGGCGTGCTCCAGAATCTAAACAAAGCTTTCGATCTTTACGGGAAACTGGAAGACTTTGACAAAACGGATCTGGAAGATACCATCATGGACATAGCCGAGGAAATCCAGAAGCTTCCCCAGCGGCATTCCGACTTGTGGGATCTCTTCAAAGGGATCAGCAATAAACAGGATGAAGAGCAGTACGAACAGCAGCTTGCCGATCGAGAAGTTCGCGAGCAGTTCTATGAGCGCCTATCTGCTTATTCACGAAATCTCGCGGTGGCATTGTCCTCCTTCCGGTTCATGGAAGATACGCCCAATGCTAAGATAGAGAAGTACAAAAAAGATCTCACCTTCTTTGCCAAGCTGCGCCTAGCCGTCAAGAGACGCTATGCCGAGATTGTTGACTTCAAGGAATACGAAGCCAAGATTCAGAAGCTCATCGATACGCACGTGACTACAGGTGAAGTTGAGAAGGTGACTACGCTGGTCAACATCTTTGACAAAGATGCCTTCCTCAAGGAGATCGAGAAGCTCGAGAGCACCTCGTCCAAAGCCGATACGATTGCTTACCGTACCAAGAAGACTATCACGGAACGGATGGACGAAGACCCTGCCTTCTACCGAAAATTCTCCGAAATGCTGGAGGAGGCTATTCGAGCATTCCGGGAGAAACGACTTGCGGATCGAGACTATCTCAACAAGGTCATGGAAATTGCTGACTCGATTCGGAACCGGAGCGGCGATTCCTTACCGGATAAACTTCGCAATCACGATGTTGCCAAGGCGTTTTATGGTGTGATCCATGAGCCTCTGGGTAGACATGCGACCGAGCCTGCGGAGGGGCGAGAACTATCTGCAGATGCTGCACTTAGAATCGACGATATCATTCAGGCCGAGAGGATTGTTAGTTGGACAAACAATACAGATGTGCAGAACCGCATGAAGAACCAGATCGAGGATTATCTGCATGAACTGAAGAATGAAACGGGTCTTGCCCTGACTTTTGAGGACATCGACTTGATCTTGGAAAAGTGCCTAGACATCGCGCGCAGGAGGTATCCGGGATGATCGAGAACGGGCGTCCGAAGGGATCCTATCTCTTGCGATACGGTGGGTTGAAAATCCCTTTCCAGGTTCAGTATCGTGAGCGGAAAAATCTGGCAATTACCGTACACCCCGAACTGAAGCTAGAAATATCGGCTCCACAGAATGCCTCTCTGGAGCGGGTATTGGCAAAGGTAGACAAACGAGCCAGATGGATTGCTCGTCATTGGAGGTTCTTTGAGAAGTACCGGCCCCCTCAACCCGGACGGTGTTTTGTCAGTGGGGAAACCCATATCTATCTGGGTCGGCAATATCGTCTGAAAGTTCAGATCGGCTCCCCAGAAGGCGTGAAGCTCATTGGTCAATTCCTGTACGTGAAGTGTACTGATAGAAACGACGGCGAGCGGGTCGGGGGCCTGCTCGAGGATTGGTATCGAGCCCATGCCCAGCGTGTGTTCTCCCATCGTCTCCAAGGGTGCATCGAATCGGCTCGGTCGCTTCGCCTATCTTGCATTCCGAATATGGTCATTCGGAAGATGACTAAACGGTGGGGAAGTTGCACGAAGAAGGGGAACATTCTGCTCAACTTGGACCTGGTGAAAGCCCCGGTCCACTGTATCGACTATGTGATCGTCCACGAACTGTGCCACCTCAAGGTACACAACCACAGCCCCGAGTTCTACCGCTTACTCGGTCGCTGTATGCCCGATTGGGAGGCGAGAAAGAAACGACTAGAAGCGGTTGTGGTGTAAGGAAAACTGAGTGAATACAGTCCGTTTAGGTTTGTTACGCAAATTGTGGATATATCAAGGAGAAAAATGAGCTCAAAAAAGACGCGAGCCATGCTCAAGGAAGTTACGCGGAATATAAAGGAATCCGTCAGTACCTTGCTCTGGGGACGGGCTGCCGGACGATGTGAATTCTCCGGGTGCAATAAGCCACTCTGGAAATCATCGGTTACTCAAGAGAGCATCAACACCGCCCAAAAAGCACACATCTGGTCTTTCAGTGAACATGGACCACGAGGGAACAAAGGAATCCCCAATAAAAGCCTCAATGATTTCAACAACCTTTTACTTGTCTGCCATGAATGCCATCGGAAGATTGATAAGAAAAAAGATGGAGGCAAGTACACAGTGGAGTTACTTCAGAAGATGAAGGTTGATCACGAAAAGCGGATCGAAGTTGTCACCGGAGTACATCCTAAGAAGAAAAGCAAGATAGTTTTATATTGGGCAAACATCGGAGACCATACATCTCTCTTAAACTACGCTGACACGGCGGAGGCACTGTTTCCAAAGCTCTACCCGGTTGACGAAAATCCCATACAACTGGGAACGTCTGACAGCATAGTTGGAGATCAAGACATTGAATTTTGGACACAGGAAGACAAAAGTATAAAGGACAAGTTCGAGCAACGAGTTCGCGTTCCACACGGCACAGGCGAAATCTCGCATTTGTCGCTGTTCGCTCTGGCACCACAACCCTTGTTGATCCTGTTGGGAACATTGCTGACAGATATTCCGCAAGTAGAGGTTTTTCAACTTCATCGGGAACCCCAAGGGTGGAAATGGCCTGAGAGGGCACGAACCCCAGCCTTTAAAGTCGTAGAACCCAAGGACATGACAGGAACACCAGCATTAGTACTCGCGATGAGTGCGTCGATTAGTGAAGACCGCATCACGAGGGTGTTGGGTGAAAAGGTCGCTACGTGGACAGTAACGATTCCAAAACCGAACAACGACTTTACCAAGTCAAGAAAACAGTTGGCTAAGTTCCGCAGTTTGATGCGGCCATTGCTCGACAAGATCAAGATGGTTCACGGCCAAACCACGACTCTGAACATCTTTCCGGCTACGTCGGTCTCTATTGCGGCAGAACTTGGTCGAGTCCGAATGCCCAAGGCTGATATGCCATGGCAGATTTACGATCAAGTCAACAAGCGTGGTGGCTTTATTCCAGCGATTAAGATTGAAGGACAATTAATTGTGAAAACTACAAAACAAGGAGCGAAAGAATGACAAACGAACCCAAAGATCAGCTAAGTCAAATTCTTGAGCAGGTGGCTCAAGCACTTGACATTCCAGATGAGGTGTACGAGGAAACTGTCCGCAAGTATGAGGAACTAGGCCACTGGCTTGAAGAAAAGGACAGGGAACAAGGCCGTCGTGAGCCAAGCATCTACCCCCAAGGTTCTTTTCGGCTGGGCACAGTAGTAAGGCCGATATCCGATAAAGCTGACTACGATATCGACCTTGTCTATGAGCGGGATCTCCGGAAAGCCGGCATGACGCAATCACAATTGAAGGTCGAGGCCGGTAAACATCTGAAATCCTTCGTCGACATTCAGAAGGAATCCCACCGGAAAGCACCAGAGTTAAAACAAAGTCGTCGATGCTGGACCCTTAAGTACTCGGACCAGTTCCACATGGATATCCTGCCTGCAATTCCTAATGATGATCGAAAAGCAAAAGTTAACAAGATAAAATCTACTGCGATTCTCATTACGGATGTAGATTTGCATGAGTGGCAACATAGCGATCCCATCGGCTACGCGGAATGGTTCAAGGTGCAGATGGACGAGCAATTCCGGAAAAGGCGTATCCAACTGGCTAAAGCTGAACTTCAAGCCAAGGGGAAATCTTTCTCAGAAGAGACAGTCAAGCTATCAGCGGAGCAGGTACCGGAATACAAGGTGAAGACGCCGCTTCAGCGAGCAGTACAAATCCTGAAGCGTCACCGAGATATTTACTTCAAGGACGATGCTGATAATTCTCCTGCTTCCATCATCCTGACGACTTTAGCTGCAAAATCGTATAGAAATGAAGACAATCTGTTTGATGCCTTGATCAACATGGCACGACAGATGCCTAGACAAATTGAGTACCGCGAGGTCAATGGAAAGCGGGTTGCTTGGGTGCCCAACCCAGTTAACTCAGATGAAAATTTCGCTGACCGCTGGCACGATGAAGATCGGCCTGATCGAGAGAAGAAGTTCCAAGGCTGGCTTAAAAAAGTAGAGCAAGACTTTACGACTGCTCTGAAGGGCGGAGGGTTACACAAGGTAGATGAGCTTCTTGGTTCAGTTCTAGGGAAACCCGTCGTAAACGAAGTGATGAAAGTTATTGGCCTGTCCCAATCTCAAGAATCGGATTCAGGCCGCTCAAGAATGATTAATGATTCTGGTGCTTTGGTCAGTGTCCCCACATCAGAACCAACGACCCCCGTAAGGAGACATACGTTTTATGGTGACCACGATCCGAACAACGATTCCTAATCTGATGGATCAATTCTATAAACTCAAACGCAAATTCCCTAGTTTAGAAGGTGAAGTTTATAAGAACAAGTTGCGTTGGGTTGCAAACCTTCAACCCTCTAGCCTGAGCGAAAAATACAAAGTGCAGCTTGAATATAGCCTGGAGAAGAGTCCCCTTGTATTTGTGAAAAGCCCGAAGATAGTAAGACGGGGCGAAGAATGCATTCCTCATCTTTATTCAGATGGCTCACTTTGTCTTTACTTGCCCAGAGCACAGGAGTGGGAGAAATCAATGTACCTTGCGGATACTATAGTTCCATGGACCGCAGAGTGGCTGTTCCACTACGAGCTTTGGCACGCGACAGGTGAGTGGTTAGGAGGCGGAGTGCATCTGGAAAACACTAGAAAGAACAAGAATTAATAAACACTGTTTGATGTCTATAGTTGACCCCAAAAACTGTACCACAGAGAGAACTCCCATTTTGGTTGTAACAATTGGTGTCCGACGAGGGGGTGAGTAAGGATCATTATTTATCCGCCATGTCCTGCAACTTAGAGGTGATAGTACACGGCGGAGCAAAAATTATGAAGTTCAAAAAGGAGCTCTTGGACATTATTTTTTGGTATTGACAATGGTGTCCACCATACTCCCCGCTCGCCTCATCAACGAACAACGAACAGTCGCCGAATCAAGGCGTTGACACTCTCTTCGCACCATATTTTCGCAGAGACAAGGCGAGCGGGGGACGTGAGTCCCCTGATTCTTTCGAGTGGTCACTGGGCAATATCACATAATCTCTTCACACCGGCGATTTCAGAATCAGAGGATTAACACCCCTGGTTTTCGCCTTGCTCTTTGTTTTGCTAATCCATATCTGATAGTTTTTTGACGAGATAACGAGTACCTATCTTCTCCCCCATTCAACCTAATTATTTTCGTGGGCTTATTCAACCAGAGTGAAGTATTCAATAATAATCGATGTTTTCCGATTGCTCTCGAACGATTGCGGTCGCGGTTTTCCAACCGGGCTTAGACAGATCGTTAATCTGTTTTTTTCGAGTTTATAAATCCCTTTCTGGGCGCGTTTATCGCTGTCGATAAAATCGATATTTTTCTCAGGGGCTTTTGGATCTAATCGAAAAGTAAATTGTTTTTTGGGTTGCAGTGGGTATTCCCAGAAACAGGTATTATTCTGAAAGGTAAGGGAAGGGCCGTGTAATAGTTGGTAAGAAGAATGGAACATCTGCTCGCCATGTTGTTCGGTCGAGGTCAATTTCCAGCGCCCGCGCAATTTTACTATTTGAGCATTTCCTTTATCCTGAATAATGCGAGGGGATGGTGCTATCTCCAATTCTATTTTCTTTAAATGAGGCAAGGGATTATTGCCGAGATCGAATAAGCTCTCGAAGGAAGGTTCCTTTTGGTTAGGCTGTTTTTCCAAAACAATTTCTCTGGGTTTCGATAGATGTTCCACCCATAAAACAGGTTCGGATAACAGCTCTTCTGTATCTGTTTTTTGACGAATAGCCCTCCAAATCGTGTGGTGATCGACGGCAATTTTCCCAAACTGCATAATCGCTTGTTTGAGGAAAACCGAAGGATTGGCATTTTTTGGGATGGGGATTGTAAACAGAGAGTATAAGTGCAATCTTTTGTCAATCTGATTGTAACTAAAATAGGCTGGAGCAATTTGTTGATTGACCGATTGAATTTTTTGCCAGATTGCTGGTGGGACTTTTGCGGTATCTTCGATGAAACTCAATGGACAATCAAGGAGATATTTTTTTTGTCCCCGTTCTCGTATTTCTATGCGCAGATTGGGAGAATTTTGTTCTAGATAGATCGAATAAATTCCTCGCCCGAGATCCTGCGGATGCCAACCGAAGTTGGATAGTTGTTGTCGTAATTGAGGATTGGAATCTCTTTTATTCGATCGCCTATCTGTCGAATCTTTAACCTCTTTCTTCGATGACGATGATGGTTCCATCGAGGTTGTCAAACGGGTATAGAAACTAGAATTCAAAATGGCGTTTTGATCAATCCCCAACTGATTTTGGACGAACTGATTTTGGACGAACTGATTTTGGACGAAAGGAGCGGTTTGATTCTTGATTTCTCTCGAAATGAGTTCGGGGGTCGTCATAAAAAAAACTACGCCAAGAGTGCTTAAGCCAAGAGTGCTTAAGCCAAGAGTGCTTAAGCCAAGAGTGCTTAAACCAAGAGTGCTTAAGCCAAGAGTGCCTAGGATAAGAACATCTTGGAAAAGAGCGTCTAGGTTAAGAGCGAAGTAATAGTACCAGCGGTTCAACGATTGCTTCCCTTTGTTCAATTGAATTATTCCTATTCGTTACCAAACTCAGAGTTTTCAAGTTTTTTTGAAGATAGTTCCTATTTGTTTTTTTCGATATTCAAAATCTTTTCATATTCAGATTCTTAGATTCGGTAACTCATATTTCCTTTATTATCAATCTGGTTAATAGTAAAAAGTTCCTTGACTCTATCTGGTCGATCTGTGCTTCAAGGCTTATTTCCTTTGTTGATTCTATCTTATTTTATCTCGATTCCTTTCTTTGATCAATCTAATTTCTGGCAATTTCAACAAGAATCTAATCTGTTTTTTTTACGATGATGCTATAAGATTTTTTTATGGATAGTATTTAAGTATTCTAAGAGAGATATGGGATTTAATGAAATTTACATTTGATACAAGCAAAGCAGTCGATCGATTAATGAAGATTTTGGCTGTTGAAGGGACGACTGGCAAAGAGAAGAAAATTGGTAAAACGATTGTTCAATTATTGCGAGAAATGGGGGTAGCTTCAAAGTCGATTCGCTTTGATAATGCCTCAGAAAATATTCCGTTGCCAACAGAAACCGGGAATTTAATCGTCGATCTACCAGGAACCATACCTGGGCCGCGGATATTGTTAATGACGCATATGGATACCGTTCCTTTATGTGCGGGAGCGGTACCGATTCTAGAAAAAAATAAAATCGTTACCAATGGTAAAACCGCTTTGGGAGGGGATAATCGCACCGGATGCGGTGTGTTATTAACAACGGTCGCAACACTTTTGGAACAGAAGTTACCTCACCCTCCGATTACTTTATTGTTCACGGTCCGGGAAGAATCAGGGCTGTTTGGTGCGCGCTTTGTCGATCTTTCTCTGCTAAAAAATCCTGAGTTCGCCTTTAATTTTGATGGTAAATTTGCTCACGAAATCACCATCGGAGCTGTCGGTGGGGAACGCTGGGAGGTCGAGATTACGGGATTAGCAGCTCACGCGGGGGTGCATCCCGATCACGGGATTTCAGCAACGATGGTCGCTGCTTTGGCGATGGAAGAGATCTATCGAACAGGGTGGTTTGGAAAGATCATTAAGGATGGCAAAGAGGGGACCAGCAATGTGGGTGTTATCGGAAATGGTAAAGGAGGCTCCGCAGGCGAGGCCACGAATGTTGTAACCGATTATGTTCATATCCGTGGTGAATCTCGTAGTTTCGATGTCAAATTTCTCAAAACGATTACCCAAACATATCGCAACGCCTTCTTGGAAGCTGGGAAGAAAATTTCAAATCATCAGGGCAAAAAAGCAAAAGTTCAATTCCATTCTCGGCTAGATTATCGCCCGTTTCATTTATCGGAAAAGGCTCCTGTTGTAGCGAAAGGGCTTTCTGCGGTAGAACAGATTCAGCGCCAACCCATTTGTCGTACGACCAACGGTGGCTTGGATGCTAATTGGATGGTGGCACATGGTATTCCAACGATCACTTTTGGTGCTGGCCAGAATGAGATTCATACCGTCAAAGAATGGATCGATTTGAATGAGTTTTTGCACGGGTGTCAGCTCGGTGTCGTTCTTGCGACGCAATCCTAGTCGCTTTGATTTTATAGGTTGCTATTTCGCCTGAGTTCGAGAGATGGATTTTTGAAACTTCTTACTGTTCTTTACCCAAAACAGTAAGAAGCTTAAAATCATCATGTCTTTATATACTTCAAGATGTTTTAATTCGTGTACTTGCTCACCCCTTGGAAGGGGCTTTTTTTATCTTTAGTCTGCGATTATGGTGATTTCTTTGACTACAGATTTCATATTCTTGATTGCTACTTTATAACTACTTTTCGTTTTCTTTATACCTACTTATTTAGATGTTAATCCTTCGGAACTCTTGGTCGGGAAATAGGGTTTACTGATTATCTTGATTTTTAAATATGTTAATATTTGATTAGTTTTTAAGTGCTCTTGCAACTCTTATTCGAATGAATCGTTATATTCTTTAGAGAATTCGATTGTTTATTCTATTTTTAAACTCTAAGTTTAATTAAGAAACTCGAATAAGAAAAAAGATTGCAGAAATAATTAAGATTGCAGATTTGAAAATGAAAAATGATTAATTTTCATAAAAATTAGAGAAGGAAAATCGATGGATAAATTTGTTTACTTACTCCAAAATTCTTTCCAGAAATTTGTTTTACTCTTGTTCCCCTGTTTCCTATTTTTATTATCGGAACCAGGATTTGGTGAATCTTTATCTCAACAAAAAGCAAAAATACCACCCAAGAAAGAAAAGAAAAAACCGATAAAACCGTTAACTCTTGATGAACTGATCGATAAACGGGACGGAAAAGTAGAGATGGGGGAAGGGAAAGACGAATTGAAAGTTGAATTCCCTGAACTAGAAGATGTGGAACTAGGATTTTTGAAGGGGAACAAAAAAATAGTTTCTTTAACGATCTTTAATGGAAGTAAAATTACGGATAAAGGAGCGGTCTATATCCAAACGTACACAAATTTATCTTCCTTGAGTATTAATCATAGCAAAATTACCAATAAAGGGCTGGTCAATCTCAAAAGTTTGGTGAAGCTTCAAGATCTTGTCTTAACGGATAGTAAAATTACAGATGAAGGTTTGCCAATTCTTCTATCGGTTAAAAATCTCAAGAGACTGGATTTATCAACAACTAAGTTGAAAAGCCCTTCTTTGCGAACTTTGCAGAAACTGCCAGAACTCGAAGAATTGAATCTGGGAGATACGCATATCGATGATAAATCTCTGGAACATATCAAGTTATTTCCCAAGCTGAAGATATTTTCGTTAAGAAATACAGAAGTTAGCATCAATGCCATTCAAAAATTAGAAAAAGAGCTCACGAATATCAAATTTCACTACTAAAGACTTCTAAATCAAGGGAATAGATTCACATGAACAAGAATTAAGTATAACCTAATTGGATCAAAATCTGAACTAGCTATCGTCCGAAAAACTCGAATCAGAAATGATCTATTCCCTTGCTTAGGACTTCCCGCATTTTGCTTTAAAGATTCTTTCTATATTTACTTTCAGACATGAATTGAATCAGCTCTTTTTTCTTTCTCTTTGCCTTTCCTATCAAATTTATCCGATGAAGGTTTTCAAGTAAAGATTTCAACAAATAAAGAAGGATCGACGAGATCCAATCTTGTAGAATAATTCATTATCTTTCTCATTCTAGCTGTCATTGGAACGGGTAATGGATTAAGTTTGTGCTTAGTAATATCGAGGAATAGAAGATATTTTCGATGTTAGAATGATAACAGTTTATAGTGGATTCATGGTAATTTCGGTTCAATTAAGCATACCAAAAGGAAAGAAAGAATATCTTGAAAAAGAGAAATAAAAAATAGATTTAACTTGAATTTCAGATAGAAATAAATTTTAGAAAGGTCGACAACCGACCTTACAGATTAATGATGGTGGTGGTAATGTAGAAAGAAGAGTGGGAGCTGAAATCCCCAAAAAAATAAAAAAGATAATAGAAAACAAAGCTAGAAAACAAATCTAGAGAATAAAGAAAGAGGCAAACAATGGCGGAGATGAATAAAGAACTCAAATCAACATTAGCAGCGATCGAGAAAACATATGGCGAAGGGGCCATTATGCGTCTTGGGGAGGGGCTGCATCAGGAAATTGAAGGGATTTCGAGCGGTTCACTCAGTCTGGATATAGCCATGGGAGGGCGAGGGTTTCCACGGGGACGAATCATTGAAATTTATGGGGCCGAATCGAGTGGGAAAACCACATTAGCCCTGCATGCCGTTGGCAATGCTCAAAAAATGGGGGGGGTTGCTGCGTATATCGATGCTGAACATGCGCTCGATCCTTCGTGGGCCAAACGACTTGGTGTCAATTTGGAAGAATTGTTGGTCAGTCAACCCTCTTATGGAGAAGAAGCACTGCGCATTGCTGAAATGCTCGTCAATTCCAATGCCGTTGATGTGATCGTAATCGATTCCGTTGCTGCCTTGGTTCCAAAATCTGAGGCGGAGAATGTCGAAATTGGGGATCCAACGGTTGGGATGCAGGCCCGATTAATGAGCCAGGCACTTCGTGTGCTCAATCCAAGTATCTCGCGCACGAAAACTTCCGTTATATTCATCAACCAAATTCGACAGAAAATCGGAGTGATGTATGGCAATCCAGAAACAACTCCGGGTGGGGTCGCTCTCAAATTTTATGCTTCGGTTCGTTTGGAGGTTCGCCGAGGTCCGAATGTTAAAGAAGGGGAAGAGGTGATCGGGACAGAAGTGCGCGTCAAAGTAGTTAAAAATAAAATTGCTCCACCATTCCGAGCTGCTGAGTTTGAAGTTTGGTATGATCGTGGAATCAATTATGAAAGTGACCTTTTCAATGTTGCTGATGCTGCCAAAGTTTTGACCAAGAGTGGTTCATTCTTCAGTTTTGGGGATCAAAGACTCGGTCAGGGGAAAGATAATGTCAAACAATATTTACGTGAACACCCCGCAATTGCCGAACAGATTCGCCAAAAAGTCCTGGAGCAACAGCGAGAGCTTTTCAATCTAACCGTAACTTCTCCAGATCCATTACCTGATGAATTAGAAGATATGATTGAAGCCGAGGAAGTGAAACCCAAAAAGAAAAAGGCAGAAAAAAATACGGACTAACTTTGCTATTTTTCCCATCGATAAAAAAAGCTAATAGGGGGTTGAAGGATCCCAATCCCCTTTATTTATTTGCTAATTGCTTTATTGAAGATTCGGTTCTCAGGTTCTCAAGTTTTAGTGGGGTTTCAAGATTTGGTGGGTTTAAGCTTATGGGGCTTCTGTAGCTAAAGATATTTTTTCGATCAATCGTCCATAATCTTCACTTCGATCTTGCCAAATCCCTTTTCGTTTCGCATGCCGGTTGGGCCAGTTGATCAAATTCATGTGATCGGCATCCCAGATTTCACACCATTCGCCGTATTTTGCAGAACGAACAGAAACGACGCCATCGTTCTCCCCTTCGAAGTCTCCTACTAATTTAGAAGATAGACGCCATTCGAGTCCCAAAAGTGGTGCACTTATTTTACCCGCAACAGAAAAGTAACGAACGCTAGGAATATCTTGAATTTTCTCGTTAAATTGACTGCACTGTTCGGTAGTCAAATCATAAAATGCCTTTGCCGGAATATGAAAGTAATTCAAGATTGGGGATAAAACTCGGCTTAGATGTCGTATCCCCCAATCAGCAAAATAGCTTCCCCGATGTGGAGTTCCAATACTGGTTAAACTAATAACCTGGTTTTCCATCCCTAACTGATTGATCATAAAACGGGCATCGAGTCCCCCCATGCTATGGCCTATTAGATGGACAGGTTCAGACCCAAAACGATCATTAATAAATCGTTTTAACTGAGTAGCACGGTCGCGAATGCTTCTTGTAGGATGAACATGCGCGAGGAGAACACGATTACCATGCCGATGTAAATACTCTCGAATACCCGGAAAGTAGGATTTTATTTTCCATTGACCGATGGAAATATCCCCGAAGCCAAGTAAACCGTGTATGAAAATAATAGGATTTTTTAATTTTGGTGTTCTATACATCATCCCTAATTACATCCTTAACTACATCTGTATCTACTTCCGTAACTACATCCCTAGGTGGTTATTTTTCGATAAGAATCTTCTTGGAAATTTTGAATGGAGCACTTTCTCATGACATTAGATTTGATGAACTTACTCGTAATGTCTTTAGAAAGAAACTGCTTAACCTTTCTGTCATTCCTTTTTTTAGCTCAACGTAAGAGACTTCAATAAAACTAACTTGGAGTATAATTAGAGCTTAATAAGATCTCAAATATAGCCTAAAGGATGCTCTCAAGAAGTTTTGGTGAAATATTGTTGATTATTTCGTTAAAATAATACTATTTGATGTATCGTTAACTGTCAAGGAGAAAAAGTGAATCTAAAAAAATTCGAACCACAGAACACCACCATCGGTTGGGTTGGAACCGGAGTAATGGGGCGCTGGATGTGTGAGCATCTCATGCGAAAAGGGTACAAAGCGAATATTTATACACGAACGACCGCAAAGGCAGCTCCGTTGGTAGAACTTGGAGCCAAGGTGCTTCCATCGCCACAGTTGGTTGCAGAATCATCAGATGTTATTTTTGCTATTGTTGGTTTTCCGAGCGATGTTCGGGAAGTCTTTCTGGGTCATAACGGAATATTGGCAGGATGTAAATCTGGCAATGTAATTGTCGATATGACGACCAGTGAACCTTCTTTGGCCACAGAGATCGCAGAAAAAGCTAAAGCAAAAGGGGTATATGCCCTGGATGCACCGGTTTCTGGCGGTGATATTGGGGCAAAAAATGCAGGCTTGTCGATTATGGTCGGCGGCGAATTAGAGGCATTTAATGCGATTAAACCCTTATTTGAATGTATGGGGAAAACCATTGTCTATCAAGGACAACCTGGCGCAGGGCAACATACCAAAATGGTCAATCAAATTCTAATCGCTTCGAATATGATTGGGGTTTGTGAAGCATTGCTTTATGGTTATAAATCTGGGTTGAATATGGAAACAGTAATGCAATCGGTGAGTGTTGGTGCCGCAGGGAGCTGGTCGCTATCAAATCTGGGGCCACGGATGATGGCCCGCAATTTCGAGCCGGGGTTCTTTGTAGAACATTTCATCAAAGATATGGGGATTGCCTTGGCAGAAGCGAAGAAAATGAATATCGCGCTTCCGGGATTGGCCCTTGCATCTCAGTTATATGTTGCCGTCCAAGCTCAAGGATATGGTCGCAAAGGTACTCACGCTCTGCTGTTAGCTTTGGAACAGATTTCGGGGATTCATCGTTCCTAATCATGATATATCCGGATAAAGGATCAGGATGATTAGCTCGTAGGTTTTTTAGATTGCTTTCTGCTCTCTCTTCGCCCAATCCGTTTTTCATCCGATCTTTTTTGATTTCTATTTCTGTCTATTTTGATAATCATCATTTATTCTAGACAATCATCAAATGAGAGTTTGTTACAAAAAAATGGACCTAGATGAATAGCTTGATCGAGAATGAGAGAAAGTTTAATTGAACGGCAGAGTCGGTTCGAAAGAAGTTGTATCCTTTAAAAATCAGTTAAAAACCAAATCGTTATAAAGTTTTCTCACCGCAGGAATATTCTCCGATTACGATTCCATTTGTGAAAAAGCCTTTTTCGAAATACTAATAAATACACGCAGAAAGAATCTAAAAATGAAACAAAAGCATCAAATAAATATGAAAGAGTTCCATTATCTTTTTACACAAACTGAATTTCAGTGATATTTAGTTGATATTTTAGGTCAATTGTCAATCTTTTTACGGGAGAAAAAACATGGCATTACCCAGTTTAAGCATGATTTCCGAACAGGATGAATCGAACTCGATGCCAACCGATACAAAGCATCTCGATCAAAAGCTTAGCGATCAAAATAAAAAAACTGGGGAGAAGGCGATCGAGATAACGATTTTGGGGATGCACTGTGCCGGATGCGCAGTCAGAGTACAGACCGCTTTGAGGAAGTTAGATGGGGTGGAGAGTGCCGATGTTAATTTCGCAACGTCCCGGGCCATCGTTCAATCGAATCGCGATCAATTATCTCAAAGCGAACTAGCGCAGACGGTGGAATCCGCGGGGTGCCAAGCTGTTTTTCCAGAAGAGAAGGAGTTGTTTTCCAACGATCATCAACATCTTGCGGATAAGCAAGCCGAGCAAGAAAAAGATCGGCTCTATCACTATCTGATTGTCGCTATCATTTTTGGGTTACCGGTTATCTGCGGGCAGATGATCTCTCATCTGATCGATACGACAGCTTGGCAATTCTGGAATGCGATTCGTTTATATTATGAGTGGTTTTTCAGTACGATTGTCGTCTTTTATAGCGGTCGAGAATTCTTTCATCGTGCTTGGCGGATGGCTAAACATGGCGGAACCGATATGAATACCTTAATCGCTTTGAGTGTGTTTTCCGCTTATGTTTATAGTAGTTTGGCAGGCTGGTTCCCGGCTATTTTCCTATTAGCTCCAAGGGGGATGGGGCATCATAGTTCTAGCAATCTTTCTTACTTCGAAGTAGCCGATTCGATTATCCTTTTTATTTTGTTTGGTAATTATTTGCAAATTCGCGCCTTACAAAAAACGCAACATTATCTGCGCGGATTAATCTCGCTTCAACCAAGATCAGCCATGGTCGAAAGGGGTGATAAAATCTTGGAGATGCCGATCGAGCAGGTAAGTGTTGGGGATACGGTTTGGATATACCCTGGTCAGCGGATCCCAGTGGATGGCATTGTAATAAGTGGCCAATCGGAAGTGGATGAAAGCATGTTGACAGGAGAGGCATTACCTGTTTTCAAAGAAGCTAATAACCAAGTTAGCGCAGGGACCATGAATGGCAGCGGTTCTTTTCGTTTGCGGACCACCGCCATAGGAAGCAAAACGATATTGCAGCAGATGATTCAGCTTGTACAAAAGGCACAAGAGAACAAAGCCCCGATTCAAAATCTCGTTGATCGTATTGCCGCTTGGTTTGTACCTATCGTAATACTAGCAAGTATCGCAACACTAGGGATATGGCAATTATTATCTGAATCGGACGATCATTGGTTACAGGGATTCACCGCAGCGATTGCGGTTTTGATCATTGCCTGCCCATGTGCATTAGGCTTGGCAACTCCCGTAGCCATTGTGGTCGGTATCGGGTCACTTGCGAAACGAGGGGTGCTGGTTCGTAATATTCGTGCTCTAGAAACTCTCCCAAAAATAACGACTATCGTCTTTGATAAAACCGGGACGATTACGATAGGTAAGCTGAGGGTGTTCGATTGGTATTCTTCAATTAATAAAACAAAAAACGATTTCTGGCAAATACTTAGTTCGCTAGAAAGGCATTCGGAGCACCCGATAGCCAGGGCATTGGTTGACTATGCCGAAAAGGAGTCGATTCCTTTCCTCGAAGCGGAGAATATTGAAATTGCGGCGGGGTTGGGTATGAAAGGACGCATAAAAGACAGAGAAGGATATCGAGAAGTTGTTGTCGGGAATCTTGCTTTTTTGAAGCAACAAGGAATAGCAGAAGTTCCCAGCACTGATTTAGTCAATCCGGAGCTTGAGGAACAAAATAGACAAGATAATTTGAAAGTCGAAATAAGTTCTCCTGATAGTAAGTATAGTAGTGTTATTTATCTGGGGGTGGATGGTCGATTTGCTGGGTGGGTTAAATTAGGGGATAAGATACGAGACGATGCGGCGTTGGTTGTTCAGGAATTGCATCAGCTCGGCATTCAAACTATTTTACTTTCCGGTGATCGAGGTGAAATCGTGGAGGAAGTAAGAAATCGATTAGGGATTACTCAAGCAGTTGGGGGGTGTTTGCCGCAGCAAAAAATGGATTATATTCAAGAGGTACGACAGCAAGGGAAGATAGTCCTTATGGTTGGGGATGGAATCAATGATGCCCCAGCTCTTGCAAGTGCGGATACGAGCCTAGCGATCGGTTCTGGGACCGATATAGCCCAGTATTCGAGCGATATGATTCTTGTTCGGAACGATCTTCGAGCTATTCTTGATGCCATAACGATCAGCACAGCAACTATGAAAACGATCCGACAAAATCTATTATTCGCTTCGATTTATAATCTCCTGAGTATACCAATTGCCGCGGGGTTGTTATATCCGTTCACTGGTTGGCTGCTCAATCCCATGATCGCTTCGATCGCAATGGCTTGTTCTTCGGTAAGTGTTGTTTTTAATTCGTTGCGATTAAACCGAGTTGCGAGATAAAGATAAACAAGAATGATTGCTTACAGGAACTCGAAAAAGGAACGGGTGTAATTGACCTACTTCAATGAAAGACAATTTTGTTAATCTAATACGGTGGGATTCTAATGGCTGTTATTTCCATTGGTCGAGAAATTTCCATTGGCATCTCCTTGGTGATTTGATGAGCTTGAAGCCATAATCTGATTCTGTAACTCTTGCATAGTGGATAGTTCCAATGTCAAAAGACTCCAGCGATCTAATCGCTCGGGATCGGTCTCTTTTCGAATTAGATCGGATAGATCGTACGTGATGGATCCCTTATATCTTTTCTCGATAAGTTTTATTAATAAGTCTTGTTTCCCTCTAGCTTCTCCTCTAGCTTCTCCTTTCGCTTCACCTTCTTTCAAACCACGGCGAAGCCAGTCATTCACAATCTCAGATTCGGTCCATTCAAACTTTTCAACTACGGTGTCGATCATCTTTTGCTCCTTCTTATGGTTCTCGATTCCTGATTATTCGGCCTTTCTCACACTGGCTTTTGAAAAATATGCTATTCGTGTGCATCTAATAGTGGGAGCCAAACTTACGGGCAGTCAAATCAGTTATCGTAGTCTCCGCATCGATCGAAAGACGAGGTCAATTTTGCTAATCTAGTTTGTTGCGTATTCTAATGGCTATTATTTCCATTGGTCGAGAAATCTCCTTTGGCATCTTCTTGATGATTTGATGAGCTTGAAGCAATAATCTGATTCTGTAACTCTTGGAGTGTGGATAGTTCCAATGTCAAAAGACTCCACCGATCCAAACGCTCGGGATCGGTCTCTTTTCGAATTAGATCGGATAGCTCGTCCGTGATGGATCCCTTATATCTTTTCTCGATAAGTTTTATTAATAAGTCTTGTTTCCCTCTAGCTTCTCCTCTAGCTTCACCTAAAGCTACTCCTTGAGCTTCGCCTTCCTTCAAACCACGACGAAGCCAGCTATTCACAATTTCAGAATCGGTCCATTCAAATTTATCAACTACGGTGTCGATCATCTTTTGCTCCTTCTTGTATTCAGCTATAATTCGTACAATATTAATTACATCACTCTTTCTTATTTTATCCTCCATTTTACTTTCCACTAGTCCAAACCACCGTTTTACTGTCTCTTCCTGAAAAAAATCTTTACAAAATCCGACCCAATATAACCAGCCCCAACTTAATGGCACCTTCTCGATCTGGTCTAGTAAATCAGTTGCTAATATCGCTGGTAAATCGATCAACCCTGATTGATAGCTGATCACCGTTTCTTCATCTTCATCTCTGAGTTCCAGCCTCTCGATCGGACATCGCTCTAGTAATTGTAATATCAATGAAATGACTCTAAAACTAAATTTAGGCTTCTGAAATGAACTTATATTCTTGGCGGTCGATGAAACGTTGGTCGAACTTTGATTTCTCTCGGTACTTTTATCTGAACTTTCCTCAATTCTTTCTTCCGTTTCGAGCAACAGTTCCGTATTTTTTTCAGCTTCTCGTTTCTGCCATTCTGCTACTAATCTTGCTATCTCTTCTGTGAATTGCTCCTTGAAAAATGGTTCCAAGCGATTGTGGAAAGAGATATGATTTTCCAAACCGGTGTACCATTTTTGGAGCGAATGAACCGACTGGTTCTCGACGATATAAACTAAATAAATCCATTGGATTTCCGATTTACTCAAAAAGATGCCAACACAATCGGCAGTTCGATCGGTTTGACCAACAAACGCTTTTTTCCGAGTATCGAACCAACCGAGAAAAGAATAGGGTTGTAAAGAAAGTTGGAACTTGCGTTGGATCAATACTTCGGGATCTTGATATAAAATATGCCTACCGATCTGATCAAAAATCTGCCACATCTGCACACTCCCGAATCGTAAAGTATTTGAATGCGGTTATTAAGAGGTCATAATAAAAAAATGCTGAAATCTCACTTTTTGTACAAATGGATTTCATAGGCCCATTTGCCGCGAAAGGGGTTGAATATATTTGAGAATCCACTCTGCAAGTTCCCGATTACTGTATATACGGCCTTTCTCATACCGGCTTTTGGAAAACTATTTGTGGGCGCAAAAAACGGTTATCATATCTATTATCGTAA
>JAKBAI010000327.1 GCA_021809185.1 Planctomycetota bacterium | reverse complement strand
CACCGCATACCGATTTCACCGGATTGGCTCAAAGCAAAGCGATAGAATTTTTGCGAAGACTAGGGGGGATCTGCCGATTATTGGAACACGATGTTACCGCTGCTTATCGCGGCGACCCTGCGGCCAAAAATCGGGCAGAAATTATTTTTTGCTATCCCGGTTTAGAGGCGATGACCATTTTCCGGATCGCTCATGAATTGTATACATTGGGCGTTCCGTACATCCCGCGCATGATGACGGAATTTGCTCACTCTAAAACGGGGATCGATATTCACCCTGGAGCGAAGATCGGTCCTGGCTTTTTTATCGATCACGGGACCGGGGTAGTCATCGGCGAGACTTGCGTAATAGGAAGCAATGTCAAACTATATCAGGGGGTTACCCTCGGGGCACTCAGTTTCAAGAAAGATGCTGATGGTGAGCTGGTGCGCGGAACTAAACGCCACCCAACTCTGGAAGACGATGTGATTGTTTATGCCAACGCTACTATTCTGGGGGGTAATACTGTCATCGGTGCGCGATCGATTATCGGTTCCAACGTTTGGCTAACGAACAGTGTGGCCCCGGAGACCGTAGTCGTCTTAGAAAAACCGCAGCTCCGTGTTAAAGGGAACGGCGGTAAAGATAACGATTTTCCTCAAGGAATTATGTATCATATCTAAGAAACTGCGCTTGAATTAAAAGGGCGGGCGTTTTTGCTTGCCCTTTCTTACTACGACGCTCAGATAAATTACGAAGTTTTACGAGGCCCTTTTCGACGATGGAAAACCGATAGATGAGGTTGAGGATTGGAAAAGCGATGATGGCGCAGAATGGTCACGCGGTTGCCATTGTCTTCTTCTTGAAATTGATCGGGATCTGCTTGCGATACTTCCGATAGGGAAACAGCTCGTAACATGGGGAGAATGGTTCGCGATTTGATTTGATCTGGTTCTTGCACTTCGCTACTTGCCTGGTCTCTCTGCTCTTCCACCCCATTAGACAAAAAGCGTAATTGAAACCGTTGCCATAACTGATCGACCTGCCGATCTTTTAGACGATAACGAGCTTGGAGCAAAATGCTACGCGCGGCACCAATACAATTCAATTCCACCAGCCCTTCCACTATATCAGAAAGATCAGAAATGGAAGAGGGGTTGGTCATTGCTGCTCTCATCAAGGCTTTGCGTGCACGCCGATCCTGCCCCAATGCCAAGGCGACTTCGGCAAGTTTTAGCCAGTAGGTTACTTCTTGGGGTTTTAGTCTTGCTGCTTGACGAATATGCCGCCAGGCATGAGCGATGTTAGCAGTAACATCGTTAAAATATGCAGCTCCCAAAAGAAAATGGGCTTCGGCATCGTTGTTATTCAAGATGAGAGCCGCTCGCGCAACTTTCCGCGCTTTACTAAATTGATGACAATCGAGATAGATGGTTGCTAAATGCGTATAAATTTGACTACGTAGCTCCGAATCGGTATCAGAAAAAGAAAGGATTTTTTGAAATAGCTGCTTAGCTCGCACTAATTCGCCTATCTGATGATAAGATATTGCTCGCTGGTAAAGCCCTTGAACAAAAGGAATTACTGAGTTCACTAAACTACCTCCTTGTATTTGATCCATTTCAAAAAATAATCCTAATCGAACGACTTCGGCAACAATCTAAAAAGTATCGTCCAAAAAGCACTAGCCTATTGAAGCTATTGTTCTTTGGCGCTTCACCTTTTTAGTAGTGACAAAATCTTTCCTGTCGATGAGTAACAAAAAACCAAGAAGCCACAAAAGTAAATAAGAGAATTGGATGGTTCTATTGATAATGATCAACTCAGGTACTAATCTATTTTTGGAGAAATAAATTAACTACCAAACTATTCACGAATTCAATATCTCCAATCAAAATTCATCATTTTGATGTAATCTTTTTTGGTCTCGGATTACTAATCTAAAACAGAAGTCATTCCTGTTTGGAGTATATATACACTTTTTGAATAGGCCTCCGCAATACGAATTTTTGTACAGTTGCCGTAAAAATCGGAAAAATCGCTGTAAATCTAGGCAAAATGTAACGATTTTCGATTTAAAAATTTTTTCAGAATCAGGGAAAAAAACATTTTTTTGAAGTTTCTCAAAATCAATTTTCAAAAAAAGCAGTAGTTTGGAACTCCTCAATTTTACCTATGTTCCCACTCTCCTAAAGGATGCAAATCCTGCGTAGCAGCAATTCTAGGGAATTTCATTATGGCTTAAGTATAGGTTTGGTAGACTCAGCAGAAGTTTCGGCAGGGAGTAGGCGGTCGAGGACTTCTTGGCCAACATCCCGCAAAATCGAGCGAACACGCGGATGCTGCGTTAGTAATAAGCTCATCCAAGGGAGTGAATGGAGACTATTGAGGATAGGGAGCGTAGGGAACGAAGAGAGTGAAGAGAGTGAAGAGGGTGTGCTAGAAAAAATAGAGGGTGTTGTTGATTTTAATGAACGGCGATGCAAAATAAATCCAACAATCGCAATGAGAATCATCGGACCATATTGGATTAAAAGATCCATAATTGCCATAAAATAACCTTTCGTTAAATTGGAAAAGAACTCAAAGATAAGTTTCTTGAATTCGTTTATCAGGACATGAAAGAAGATTGTCTCTCTATATAGTCGACTTAAAGAGGAATATTAGGGAATCGATCTTTAAATCAATGATTCACGCGCTAAAGTCTAAAAACTTATTCGATAACCGGCTCACTTGGGGCAGAATCAAAAGAAATTCAGATAAACTAAATACCCTTATTTTTTGAGGAGGATAAAGAGTAAGAACAATAATGCAATTCCCCAACTAAGCACCGCGGGGAGATGCGGTGATAAAGTACTCTTATTTGTAGTTCGGCGATCGAGATCTTTAGAAGGATCATAGTTGGGATCTGCACGGCGAAGAGCTTCCACGAGCTGCGCCGCTCCTCCCACATAATCTTCCTGGCGATGCAATACCTGCCCCTTGGCGTTTTGAAAATAGATGGTTGGTTTGCCGGTAGTTACGAATCCCGAATTTTTAACCGCCCAGTGATCCGCTGGGTAACTCTTAAAAATCACTCTGTTTTTCCAAGGTGCGAATTGAGGTAATGTTTGCCAATCGAGTTCTACTTTATGCCGATCGATCGGCGCTCCAATTACCGTTAATCTCAGCCGATCGGAATCATCGGGAATTGCGGTGTCCCCCTGTCGAAGCGCTTCGATCGCTTCGCGTAAACTACAAGGATGTCCCGAGAGACTATAGCGATGATTCTCATCCGATTTTTGCCAGTCATTCCCATAATTTATGGGTTCTTTCTCTTTTTCATTCTCCGCTTTTTCTTTCTCTTTTTCATTCTCGACTTGGCTGTTAGACTGTTTCAATTCCTTTGGTTTTTCTAGTTCCGGAACTGGAGAGACTAACTTCTTCCTTTTCGATACTTCTAGATTGGCTGGTGGATCTTTTTTGTGGATGGATCGATCCAAGAGATCTTTTTGAGAATTTGATTTCGCTATTCCTGGCAAGCCAACGAGCGGATTTAATTGAGCTATCGAGCCATCGCTACGTATCCATTCCCCCGAATGCAGATTTAATCGACCCAAGAATCTCTCCCCTTGCCACAAACCTAACCAATCCGGCAGTCCAATCAAAGGGGACCAAACAACCAGAGTTTCGATGAGCGGTACATCTGCTTCCGTTTTC
The DNA here is from genome assembly GCA_021809185.1 of Planctomycetota bacterium. GTDB lineage: Bacteria > Planctomycetota > Planctomycetia > Gemmatales > Gemmataceae > JAKBAI01. The sequence continues at coordinate 648 of JAKBAI010000327.1, read as the reverse complement.
ATGATTGTAATAGCGTTTGAGCCTTGGTTGGGGCAAAATCCCCCTTGGCATTGCCCGCGAACAGGAATGGCAGCGATGAAGATTAGAAATAACGTTAAAGAAAATCGATGGTTCATGGTTCTCTCTTTCAGAATTTATGGAAAATATTATTTGAAGCCGGGACTGTTTTGGAGTTGCCCATCGGGAAGTGAAAAGACTGGGCAGAACTCCGGGGCAGGGTTGAGGTAAAGGGTAAAGTGAAAATTAAAATGCAACAGTCCCGGCTTGAATTCAAAACCACCCTGGAAGAGAAAAGATAATTCTGCTACCAGAATGGTTAGTATTTAATATGCAAATGATGATCGTTCGCCATGTTTTTAATGCGGTAAATTATGCGGAATAGGGCTGGGAGCGGCTTCGAGCCAAACGAACAACCACGATTGCCCGCTAGGCCATTTCATGCGATTCAATAACTCCTCCAGGCTCATCCATTCGTAATTATCGACCCCCGGAAAATTGTTGTCTAGAACGACTCCCCAGCGTTGGCTGAACTTCGGGCAGCAGACCATATGCTGAATAGTCCGCTGCTGGTAACGAGGCCCTCTGCCATAGGTTATACAAGCCATTCGGCCCGTTTTGTCGCATAATTCTAAGAGTGGGCGCGGAACC
>JAKBAI010000080.1 GCA_021809185.1 Planctomycetota bacterium | reverse complement strand
ACAAATCCACGGATCTTTGCTCATACCTCGTTTGGTAACCCGCCTCCAATGCACCCCGGTGGGGTGCTGGACGGTAGCCAGGGGTGAGAAGTCGCGGAGCGACGACGTAACCCCTGGCTTGAAAACCCACACCCCTGGCTTGATCCGTTCCAGGGGTTTCACCCCTGGCTACAGGCCGACACGCCTCCGGCGTGAAAACGTCGTACCAAGGCGAATGGTGCGACTGCGTCGCATCTTTTGTGCATGAGGTGCTTCCACAAATCCACGGATCTTTGCTCATACCACGAACCCCATCCTTTTCAGGTGATTATTTACTGACCAGCATACTTGTCCGAGATATATTTGATGAAGAGCAGGACAAGGACATAATCCTTATACTGGCTAGCATCCATGCCGCCGCGTAAGTCGTCGCAGCTCGCCCAGAGAGAGGAATAGAGTTCGGATTTCTTCAGTGCCATGATTTTGTGGTTGTTCATAGTTTCAGTGTTTTGACTAGCGAGGGTTGTCAATCCCTTGATTTTGTGATAGCAGGGCAAGCGTGTGGTGTCAACCCCCTGATTCTGTGGTCGCCATTGTGCGGGGATTATGTTCTCGCCCGTTGATAAGGCGAGCGTGGGGTGTTAACCCCCTGATTCTAATTTTAACATTTGCTCCGCCTGACTAAAACCTGCTCAAAAACCCATCCACCAAACAACTTCAATGACAACTAACATGAAATCGTCCCATAATATTTGAATTGACCTTTTCTCATCCCTATTTACCAAATGCTACTCTAAGTGATGCGAACAATCTTTTAATCGAAAAAGTCGTAAAATTGTATAACAAAGATGTAATTGGCCATTTAATTAACATGATAAATCAACTGACTCATTAAAACATTATACAAGAAATCGTAGGTCGAGCTTCATTTTATTTCTAACAATCTCCAGATGTTGCAAAAACTTAAATTCTCTTGCATTCCTTCTGAATTGAAGGTACGAATAGTTCTTCTGGAGTTCATCCTGATTCCAAAATAAAGCAGTTTTAGAATCTGTAATTCTTCGCTGACACTTTTGACTATGTCGGTAGGTTCTCTGGGAGCAACCTTCCAGAACTGCACCGATAGCATTGATTCAGGAGAGGTTTAGAATGCTTTTCAATAGCTCATCTTTACTTGCTGGTTCATTCAGAAATGGTCAATATGGTCAATGACGAATTAACTAACTTACCATAAAAGTGCCTTAGATCGACACTGTTATCATCATATAACGTATTCTTTGATGAATTTGAGAAAGTTTTTCCCAAGTTCGGTTGTACGGCTAAACTTCCAACCATTAGATGTCATCATAGTCTGAAAGCCTGGGGTATCTATTAACCGATTATCGTTTAGCTCTTTCCAAACTTGATTGTAGAAAGCATCCTTCTGTTTTAGTTCTGGATACGCCTCACACATTACTTGTGAAAGACTACTAGTAAAGGTAAAAATCGTCGGAAGGGGTTTTCTTCTTCTTTTGAACCATTCCGGCGGATTATCGAATAGATCCAATAAAGCAACATGCCATACTGTAAATCTTGAGATCATAATAATAAATTGTTTGGTTGTATCATCTGGCGGTGTTGTGGACGGGTCATCGTTTGACCTACGTATACGCAATTGTTGGATTGCATCATCTGGGGATGTAGTGGGTGGATTGCCGCTCAAGACATTTTGAAACTCATTGAGTTTGGAAGTTGAAATTTCCATACTAATTCTTCTGTTAAAAACTTAACGATTTCCAATTCATCGAAACTAGAAAATCTTCAAACTGTTGAACAATTTATTCATATTATAACGCCTTTCGATAAATATTTTTACTTTCTACATATTTTTCCAGATTTATCGGCTTCAGCCATGATCGCTTTAAGCGATCATGGCTGAAAAATACCCGGTTTCTCCGTCTGTTACGAATTACTTGAAGGTTAAAACCATAATGTCTAAATCGGATCCTCTTTTTATAAACATGGATTAAGGATTGCTTCGATGGTATAAATTATCAGTAGCTAGCCAGTGATTTTCAAGAAAATTCGGGCAATCGAAGTCAGATACTTGAGTATCGCGTCTAAGCTTCTTAGAATAAATTTATGACTAGGAATGATGATGGGTTAGATAAGTACTTGAATAATCATTCAAGTCGAATTAACTAAACTCAAATCTCTATGAGAGAATCATGGCGATTTTTCGAAGAAGCGAAATAAACGATTACTAGAAAAAAGTTGATCGAGAAAGACAATGGCAATTAAATCTGGAAATGAGACGCTTGTAGCTGAAAGAAAAGAGCCGAATTCTTCAACTCTTTATGAAAGAATTTCGCAGGTACCGGATGTGCGCGGTCGTTTTGGCCTCTACGGAGGGAAATATGTCCCCGAAACATTAATGTTTGCGTTGGATCAGCTCGAGAAAGTGTATCAGGAAGCGAAGAACGATGATATTTTTCAGCAAGAACTATCGCGATATTTAAGAGAATATGTCGGTCGTCCATCGGGGTTGTATTTTGCAGAACGATTGACGAAAGAGGCAGGAGGGGCAAAAATATATCTGAAACGAGAGGATCTAAATCATACCGGGGCACACAAGATCAATAACGCCATTGGTCAAGCTTTACTAGCGCGACGAATGAAGAAAAAGAGACTTATTGCTGAAACAGGCGCTGGTCAACACGGCGTAGCCACAGCTACGGCAGCAGCATTATTTGGATTTGAATGTCGAGTCTATATGGGCGCTGAAGATGTTCGCAGGCAAGAACTTAACGTGTTTAAGATGCGTGCCATGGGAACAGAGGTCTTCCCGGTTCATTCAGGTAGCTCCACTTTACGCGATGCCACCAATGAAGCGATGCGTGAATGGATGTCGAGTGTTGAAAATACACATTACATTATTGGGAGCGTGGTAGGACCACATCCGTTTCCGATGATAGTTCGGGATTTTCAGAGTATTATTGGGAAAGAAACGAGACAACAATGCTTGGATCAATTCAACCGGTTACCTGATGTTGTCCTAGCGTGTGTTGGCGGTGGCAGCAATGCAGCAGGAATGTTTTATCCGTTCATCGAAGACAAAGAAGTGGAATTGATTGGAGTTGAAGCAGGAGGACGAAACAGTAATGCTGGGGAACATGCTTCGACCATCGCTTTTGGTTCTCCCGGTGTGTTACATGGCTCTTTGAGTTATGTACTTCAAGATGAAGATGGACAAACAGCTAATGTTCACTCGATTTCAGCGGGCTTAGATTATCCGGGGGTTGGACCGGAACACAGCTTTTGGCACGATCAGAAACGTGTCGAATATAAAACAGTGAACGACCAGCAAGCTTTGGAAGGCTTTCGAATCTGTTCTCGATTAGAAGGAATTCTACCCGCTTTAGAAACCGCACATGCCATTTACGAAACAATGAATTTAGCAGCAAAACGCGGGAAATCTGAAATTATTGTGTTATGCTTCTCCGGTCGTGGCGATAAAGATTGTGCAGAAGTAGCTAGACTGGAAAAACAATGAATTTGCATACGAATCGATCAACGGAGATGAACTTACCTCAAAAAATTTCTGCTGTTTTTACGGAACTCCGATCTAAGAAACAAACAGCTTTTATTCCATTTATTCCCGCGGGGGATCCGAATCTCAATGCAACCGGATCGATCATATCTGCTCTGCCTCGAGCTGGAGCAGATCTTATTGAGATCGGTTTCCCTTTTTCAGACCCCATTGCCGATGGTCCTGTTATCCAAGCTGCATATACTCGTGCTCTGAATCAAGGGATCCGAGTAGAATCTATTTTTGAGATGATTCACCATCTCTCTTCAAAGCCAGGTTGGAAAACTCCGCTAGTGGGTATGGTATCGTACTCGCTGGTTTTTCGTCCGGGTGTGAGTAAGTTTCTGACCCGAGCGAATCAAAGTGGTTTGAGCGGTTTGATCGTTCCAGATCTCCCTATCGATGAAGCGGAAGAATTATCGGCAGCTGTGCGTGAACATCACTTAGATCTGATTATGCTCGTTTCTCCACTCACTCCAATCGATCGGGCCGCTAAAATTGCCAAATATTCAAGTGGGTTTCTGTATTGCGTTAGTACCGTTGGAATTACAGGGGAACGAACAGAATTGCCTTCAAGTTTACAAGCACAGCTCAAATCGATCCGCGAATTAACCTCTTTACCTCTTTGTATAGGTTTTGGGATTAGTCAGCCTAGCCAAGTGCAACGCTGGAAAGAATATGCCGATGGGCTAATTGTTGGTTCTGCAATAGTTCGACGATTAGAAAAAGCTAATGAAATTGGGATGGATTCTGCTCAAAGCGAGATTGTTGAGTTTGTACAAGAATTTTCCAGAGAATGCAAAATTCGATGATTCATATTCTATCTGTCCCAACGATTTTTTCATCTTGCACGAATTTTCGAGATAGTTAAAATAATCACAACAAAATGAAAAGTTTCTCTAATCTCTTTTCTAACTTGTGCTAAGTTTAAGGATTAGTATTTAAAGCTTGATGATTATAACAATACTATAAAATTTGCTTGGCGGCGAATCGAAAATTCGAGACAGGATATGGACCTATTTAATGAAGTTGGGGAGTTATTTAATCCAGATGGTTGTTTCCGGCCTGAGATTATTACGGAACCAACGAATCGAATATTAAATAAATCCCTGGTTTATGCCATGCAGACGAAGTGGGAAACCATTCGAACCCCTCATCTCTTTATGGGATTGTTAGCTTGCCCAGATAAAGGAATCCGGGAATGGGGGAATTGTCTAGGAACAAATCTTCAAAAATTGCTAGAACAATTTCGTGAACTTTTTCAAATGGAAGAAGGAACTACCGATCTCCCCCCCCTAAAGCTCAACCGAGAATTTTGCTCTGATAACGTCATTAAGCTCTTAAGAAATGCTCTATTGAGAGTAAGACAATCGGGTCGATATCGAATTAGTCCAATGGACTTATTGGTTGAAATATTCGCTTTACCGAATAGCATTGTTGCAGAATGTTTTCGCCGAATCGGAATATCATCCGAACAGCTCATGGAAATAGCCATTTTAGCGGAGCAGCAGATAGAATTCGAATAATTTTTGGTGTAATTCTTCCAATCGTTACAACTTGTCTATTTCTTATTAAGATTTGCTTCGAACTATTCAGATCCTATTGAGGTTTTTGTAATTTCTTCATTACAATAGAATTAGATATTTAATGAGGAGAATTTACATGAATCGAATATACTTAGCTTTGCTTGTTGGAACCTTTATTTCAACAGGCTGCAATCACAATACTTACAAGAAAAGCTGTTGTCCAAACAATGGAGTATATGGAACTGCGCCCCTCCCTCAAGGAGCTTACCCGTATAATCCAGGTAATGGCAATATTCCACGGACCAATATTCCTTCAGAAAGTTCAAATTATGGTTCCACTGCCAAGCCTGAAATGATCTATCCTGAATCGAGCCAAAAAAATAGCTATGGTGGAGCTCAATTTTACAAACCTGAAATCGATAACAGTTCCGACCCACTAACCAATAATCCATCGCCGAGTTCGAAACAATCGAACCCACCATCAAAAAAAGCAAAACCACCAGCCCCACCCATTGCGCTATATGGCAACTCGTCCAACAATAACTCGAATAATGGTCTACCCGTAGGAATTGCCGATTTTGCTAAGGTGATGAATGGGGTAACCTGCGGGCTAAAACCAGATCTTTCAGGTTTAGAATGGTTAAAATCTCAAGGATATATTACGGTCATCCAGTTACGCAAAAACAGTGACGATGATGCCGATCGAACGGTCATCGAAAAACAGGGCTTTCGCTACGAATCGATCACCATTACTCCGGAAACACTTAATTCCAAAGTAGTTACGCAGTTCAATCAGTTGATTAAAAACTCCAGCAATCGACCTATCTTTGTCTACGATGCTGATGGAGCTATTACGGGAGCGATGTTCTATCTTTACTTCCGTTTGGTTGAAATGTATAATAACGATGAAGCAATTTTACGCGCCAATCGCTTAGGCCTTAAACAGGATGATACAGAGGAACATCGTGCTTTGATGCTCGCTGTGCAAAATTTTGTCGCTAAATCTAAAAATTGAATTTATCCCCTATCGCCCAACTCATTTAAGATGAGAATCCCCCTCCTGTTGCATATTTAATGCCGGTCGTAAATACCTTTCAAAATTAGATAACCCCTCGTTTTGAAAGAAGACGGACTCTTTCATTCATTTTTCGAATTGAACGGGGATCGATTGGCTAAGATTATCAAATGAAGATTTATTCGATAATTGGGATTAAGTGACATTTGCCGATTCATTTTACCTGAAAATTACTTTAATCATTCTTTTATACTATCTTTTTTCAAGGGAAATATTTCTGTTAACGATTGGTCGATTCTCCATTTTCTCTATTTTAAGCTCGGGAAATATTTATTTCTCCTTCAAATCAGGCTCTTCGAGGACTAAATCGACTTCATTCTAAAATATCCTTTGATTAAACAGGACTCCATTCCCTATTGACAGATTAAAAATATGGTTTTACGATGTCTTTCCATTAATTAGGAAACTTGTGGCGAGGAATGGATTTTCGAATGAATAAATTGAGCCGAAATGATATACCGATGTGCGATGTTATGGAACAATATCGGCAGTTAAAGGAGGAGATGGATGCAGCAGTTTTACGTGTGTTGGCATCCGGTCAAGCGATACTCGGTCCAGAAGTTACCGCTTTGGAGAATGAAATCGCAGAATATAGTGGTTCAAATCATGCCATCGGATGCGGTTCAGGAACAGATGCCCTTTTACTGGCATTAATGGCTCTTGATATTGGAATGGGGGATGAAGTGATTGTTCCCCCCTTTACATTCTTTGCAACCGCGAGCTGCGTTCACCGACTTGGTGCCAAAGTCGTTTTCGCCGATATCGATCCATTATCTTACAACATCGATCCGAAACAGATCGAGAATAAGATCACACCCCAAACGAAAGCTATCATTCCCGTGCATCTATACGGCCAATGTGCCGATATGGATGCCATTCGAGCGATTGCCAAAAAGTATCAAATCGCTATTATCGAGGACGCAGCTCAGGCTATTGGGGCTGAATATCGCGGTCAAAAAGCAGGAACGATGAGCGATATTGGTTGTTTTAGTTTTTATCCGAGCAAAAATCTGGGAGCATTTGGGGATGCTGGGATGGTCGTTACCCAATCCGAATCCCTTGCCAAAAAACTAAGAGCCTTACGAGTTCATGGCATGGAACCTCGATATTATCATCATTATGTAGGTCTGAATGCAAGATTGGATGCTATTCATGCAGCGATGTTGAGAGTGAAATTGCCGCATTTGGAACGATGGACTAAGGGAAGAATCGAAGTTGCAAATCGTTATGATGAGTATATTCACGCCGCTCGGTTGGATTCTATTTTGAGTAAACCAACTCGGTTACCCGATCGGCGTTGTGTATTTCACCAATATGTCGTGAGAACCCCAACCAATCTTCGAGATGGACTTGTTCAACATCTCAAACAAAACGGGGTGAGCTGCGACATCTATTATCCACTCCCTTTACACCTCCAGCCCTGTTTCCAATCCCTTGGTTATCGTAAAGGGGATTTTCCGATTTCGGAATTGGCTTCCGAATCAGTGCTAGCCTTTCCAATGTATCCAGAACTTACCTCTGTTCAGCAAATGAGAGTTATTGATACCTGCGCTCAATTCATTCATAAGGGACGAGTCGCAGCTTAATCAAGAAATTTAACAGATAGTATTCACTATATTCGAATGCGGAATTCATGAAAGGTCTCGGAAATGAATGACTTTTCATGAATTCCTATAAAGAAACAATTAATAAACAATTCAATTTACAGTCAAATCATAAGAATTCCCAATCTAAAATCGTATTGAATTATTTGGTTATTCCAAATAGAATGAATTAATAATGATTAAACTTGAACATAATGAGGAAAAAAGCGCAAATTAGTTTCTACTGAATCGTTTTAATTGATAAAGAAGCTGAAAAATTTTACGATGATGCGAATATTTTGATTTACAACTAAATTTTTTTAAGGAGACCGCCATGAAATTACAATTACCTATCCTGTTTGGCGGATTGCTCAGCTTGTTGATTATCTTTAATGGACAAGCTTTTAGCCAAAATAGTATTCAAGATAACCCCCCAACGCCAATTCCAGAAAATGCAGAATCATTAAATCAAGACGAAAACTCTACAACTCCCCCAAAAGGAATCGAAGTATTAACAAAAGGCCCCGTTCACGAGGGCTATGCAGATGCAGTTGACCCAAATCCAAAACCAACCCCGATTGTTACCAAAGCCCCACCAAAACTTATTGAGGAACTACCACCCAATCAAAAACCAGAGGGAGATGATGTGGTGTGGATTCCCGGATATTGGAGTTACGATGAAGATCGAAAAGATTATATTTGGGTAAGTGGTTTTTGGCGAAAACCCCCTCCAGGTCGAATCTGGATGCCAGGAAATTGGCGAAAAGTTGGTGATGGCTGGCAATGGGTTCCTGGTTTCTGGGGAACAGCCGCTCAAAAAACCGAACAGATTGATCCTCAATCCGAGTTACAATATCTCCCAGAACCTCCTGAATCGTTAGATCAAGGCCCAAGTACCCCCTCTCCTCAAAGTAACGCTTTTTACGTGCCAGGCAATTGGGTTTATCAAGATCGCTATGTTTGGCAACCAGGCTATTGGACCGCTTATCAAACAGGGTGGATCTGGATCCCCGCTCACTATCGCTGGACCCCTGCCGGCTATATTTTCATTCCAGGCTACTGGGATTACCCACTGGCTAATCGCGGGCCTCTTTTTTCTCCTGTCGCCTTTAGCTCTACACTCCTTGCTCAACCGAACTTTGTCTATACCCCCTCTTATGTCGTATATGAACCTGGGTTGTACGGATCTCTTTTCGTCCGCAGAGGTTTTGGTGGTTATTATTTCGGCAACTACTTTGGGCCAAGTTATGTCGGCCTGGGTTACTATCCTTGGTGCGGGGGCAGATTAGGCGTTGGCGTCGGTTTTAATGTCGGCTTCGGCTTTTACGATCCGCTCTTTGCTTATTATCGAACAGGTTATCCTCTCAACCCTTACTGGGGACGCGGGATCTCTACACTCTATGCTGGGCGTTATAGTGGCATTATAGCGAGACCCCCAGTCAATTTTGCAGCTCAAAACTTAGCTCTCAATCGAATCGTCAATCAGAATGTTATTAATAACAACATTTCCAGAAATATAAACAATACCTATATCAACAATAATTACACAACCAACAATCGTGTTGTTACTAATAACATCACCAATAATATTACAAACAATACATTGGTTCATCCCTTAACAACGGTTGTCAAAAACAATCAGTTCAATCTAAAAACGATTTCTCCCCAGATTCAAAATCAAACAGTACAACAAGCTCGCCAAATTCAAAATCTAGGCAATCAACGGGTTGCCTTAGAAAATCGTCTGGGAAATCAGATGGTAAACACCCGTTATTTGACACCGCGATCCGGCTCCATCAATGTTGGCAAATCTCCATTTGCCAATACAATTCGAAACAATCCAACCGGAAATCAATCTCTCTTGAACAATTCAGGATCAGGTCGAATACTTAACAAAGGCGGCATCTCACCTAAAACTGGAAATTCAGGTCAATCCCCTTTTTCAACAATTAGGACTAACCAGAATTTAATAAATGGTGGAGTTATTCACCCCAATCCTCAGAGTGGGAATCATTTCATTCAGCCTAATTACAACAATCGATTTATACAACCGAACTTTCAGGGCGGTCAGCATTTGCAACCGAAAGGGTATCAGCCAATCCAAGCCAACCCGATTCATACCGGCGGTGGAATTGTTCGACCAACACGTCCGGGCGGAGGTCATCGTTCTGGTAGCATTGGCTCCCCATTTCTTAATTCGCCGGGTTCAACAAACCCGATTCATTTCAATCAACCCTCCTCTGGCTATTCACCTATCGTCAATCACCAACAACCTACCCGGAGCCTTTATCCATCCGGTTCTCAGCATCTAGTGACGCCTACTTATCATCCTAGTTTTCAAACAATGCCTCGCTTTTCCACAGGAAACTATTCACCCCATTCCTACACCCCTCATATTGGTGGCTTTAGTGGCATCAATCACTCTGGGGGAGTCTATCATAGCGGTCATTCTGGTGGCTTTCATGCCGGTGGAGGCGGAATGCACTTTGGCGGCGGAGGTCATGGGGGAGGTGGACACCACCGTTAAATCTTCGACAAGAAGATCTATCTGTCCTTCTGGGAAAATAGGAATGATCTGATAGAGTAAAACAAAGACAAAATCACTGTTTTACTCTATCTCTTGTTTTGATCGGATCAATAATCGATTTTCTAAATTGCGTATTTTTTTTTGCTCTTTAAATTCGGAATCCATGAAAAAGATTTTTTGCTCGCACTTTTAAAAAACTCCTCGTTAATTACAACTTTCGACCTCGTCTTGTCAATCCTCTTTTCAAGTGGTAAACCTCCAAACTATTACGATTAAAAAAATTTACCCCCATCAGCCAAAATGTTGTACCTTTTGGCCTTCTCCATTGATGAATCGATCAAATGAAACCATTCAGATTGTATGAAAAAAGTCTCTAAGTGAAACTTCGGATCATTTATTTTAGACCTGATCTGGAATCAGAAAAGAACCTGCGAGCTGAATAGCATCTCGGACCGCATTGCCAAATAAGGCGGCAATAGCCCCGTCTACCACCCGGTGATCAAAGGTTAAAGATAGATAGATAATATCTGCAGGAACGATTTGATTCTGGTCATTATAAACTGGTCGGCGGACTACTTTGCCCAACCCTAGAATCCCAACTTCTGGATAATTCAATATCGGAGTTGAGATTAAGCCACCAATATTTCCTATCGAAGTAATCGTAAAAGTACTACCTTTCAGATCCTCGCGCCGAATTTTACCCGATTTTGCAGCCATCCCGAGCTGATCGATCTGACGAGCAATCGTAAAAACATCTTTTTTATCGGCTTCTTTGATTACAGGAACTACTAATCCAGTCAAGGTAGCTACTGCAATCCCTATATCATATCGATCGTGGAGGATAATGTGCTGTTCCGCTTCATCAAGTGTCGCATTCGCTAGCGGAACCGCTTTCAAGGCTTGCACAACTGCCTTTACAAAAAATGCCAGATAAGTAAGTTTTAACCCTCTTTCTTTACAAGGAACGGAGAGCGATTGCTTTAGCCGAACCAATTCACTCACATCGATTTCATCAACATAACTAAACGAAGGAACTCGATCTTTCGTAGCGAGAAGATGATCCCCAATCATTCGTCGTAATCCCTGATAAGGGATTCGAGTACCTGCCTTACCTACTGAGAATTCCCCGCGATTCTTATCTGAATTTTTGCTTTTTACAGAATCTACATTCGCAGTTTCCGAGACGATCGATGATTTAGATTGTTCTTGGATCGAGCGGCTCAAATCATCGATTAGTATTCTCCCTCCTGGACCACTCCCCTGAATACCTGATAGATTAATCCCTAGTTGACGAGCCATTCGACGAATCGAAGGGGCAGCTGGTGGTAGTCGATCAAGCGAAGAAGTCCCCTTTTCATTATGATCAACATCGATACGCTGAGAATCCGCAGAAACCGGGGTTGCAACTTTCGGAATTTCACCACGAATTCCTTTAGGAGAATTTTGCGGAGAAACCAACGAAGAAATAGAGTTTTCTTTCTTTTCTCCAGGATTCATTACTGCTCTTGTTGAATTCTCTTTTTCGATGAAAGGAGAATAATTAGAAGGTGCACCTACACTCTGAGTCTTCTCAGAATCGCTCCGGTGTCTATCATGCAAACTATCTGAATTCGAAATCGTCTGTTTGGCTACTGCTTCGCCAATCGAGACCGGTTCCGTTGCATTCTCAGGCTGATAATCGAGAATAATCTGACCAACACGAATTTTGTTCCCGATAGCAACTAAACAATTTTCAATCGTGCCAGCAAACGAAGCAGGAACTTCCATATTGGCTTTATCAGTCATGACCATGATTAAACCAGTGCCTCGTCGAACTTTATCTCCTGGTTTTACGAGCCATTCGATCAATTCCGCTTCGTAAACGCCTTCGCCGATTTCAGGTAAGGGAAAATTCATATACCATCCTCTTTTCTCACCGTATTTCTTAAGATCTGTTTCTTCAAAAAAGACTTTTTTCCCGATTATTAGTTTTTGAGGTCTTTATCCGGGCACTAACGAAGCTAAGCTCGCTTCTCGAAGTAATTTTTCCAGGAAAATAATTCCGCTAAGCAGCTTCCTGAGCGAGCTGCAACATCTGTTCCCGCAAATGTTTAAGCTGAGGGACAGTATTTTGTTCATAAATAGGATTAAGCCCAACTCCTGGAACATGTTTACCAAATAAACAACGGGGGCGAACAGAAAGATCATAAAACAATTCATCAATCACTCGGCGGAGAAGATGTTCCCCAAAATTACAAACTTCCGTATCTTCGTTACAGATCAGAATTCGGCCCGTCTTCAATAAGCTATTTTTGATCATAGGCCAATCGTATGGAAAAATGCTGCGTAAATCGATAACATCGAAAGTATAACCAAATTCATTTTGCAATTCATCGGCAATTTGCACACAGAGTGGTAATAATCTGCCATAGGTAACCACCGTAGCAACCGGTCCAGTTCGAACTAATTTACCTTTACCAATCGGAACATAAAATTCCTGGACATTTGGCCAATCGGGACGCCAATTGCTCCGATCGCCGATCGGGGCATCGATTCGCTGTTTCAGCTCGTCTTCGTCTTCAGGTTCGCCAGGGATTTTTTCTTCTCCTCGCAATCGTAAAAGAGCTTTTGGCAAAAGAACCAAAACCGGATTGGGATCGACGATCGCAGATAACATCAATCCATAGGCATCAAGTGGATTACTGGGTAAAACGATTTTCCAGCCGGTTAATCGAGAAGCCCAACTTTCAAAAGAGTGTGAATGATAAATACTACCGCGAATGCCAGAGCCAACGGGAGTCATCATCACAATCGGCATTGGAAAAGCTCCTCCCGAAGCCCAATGCTGATTCCCAGCTACTTTCAACAAATCGAAAATATTGAAAGCATAATCACAAAATTGGATCTCGAACACCGGTCTACCACCCGCATAAGCAATTCCCATGGCGGTGCCAACAATACCCCGTTCATCTAAGGGGGAATTCCACGAAGTTCGCAACCCTTGCGTCGCCGTAAATACACCCCCTAACGGTGGGCCAACATCTTCACCAAAAATATCGGTTACACCCAGATGTTCTTCACCATAGTGTAAAGCCAACCGAACTGCTTGTACTAGTGTTGCCATCCGAAATATTCCTATTCGCTTGATTTGATTTTCTGCCTATATCTTCCCTTTTATATCTTCCGCTTATATCTTCCATTTCTATTATGAATTGATATTGCGTATCTACTCTTGATCTGCTCTTAATTACGATTCGATAATCGGAAGATTTACATTGGACCGTGTGAAATGCCAGTGGCAATTCAGTCATTGTAAAATCAGATCATCTATCTTTCAAACCTGATTCAAAACGATTCTATATTTACAAGAAGAATAAATTATCCACAAAGGGAAACAGGACCGGCAATATTTGTTTTATTCGCTGATAATTCATCCCCTAGATAGGGGATGAAAACTCCTGTAGTTGATTGGCGAATTCAACCAAAAAGACTTATTTAGCAAAAATCTCAGCCTAAGAGAAGATCAATTTAGATGGGTAGTCCCGTGTAATCTTCTGGATAGATAAAATCGACATTACTTGGAGCATAAGTAAACTTTTCAACATCTTCAGGCAAAGGAGCTGCCTCGTGAATTATCTCTTCAACTGCACGATCTGCTTCTTCATAAGCTTCGTGAATAATCATATCGGCAGAAGCTGCGTCGAGGACACCAGCTTGGATTAATTTTTGTTCGAATAGAAAGAGACAATCCGGTTCACTTGAAACTCGTGCCGCACCACTCGATGAGGAATGACCATGCAATCGAGAGACCAATGCTTCTAATAGATACGGCTTTCGTTCGGTGCGCACATAGGTCATCGCGCGCTTGATCGCATGCCACGAAGCAACAGGATCGTTGCCATTAACCGTTTCAGAAACGATCCCGAAAGGTCCACCTCGATCAGAGATATTGGTTTCGCCATGCTGAGATTTTGCAGGCGTTGAAATTCCGTAACCGTTATTGGTTACTAGCATTAATACAGGAAGTTGATTATTAGGTCGAGTACTCCAAACCATACAAGAGGTAAAATCCCCTTCGGCAGTCCCTGCGTCCCCGCCACTGACAATCGATATGCCATTTCCACCGAAACGGTTTTGCATAATAGCTGTTCCGGGAGCCATCGTATACTGCACTTCGATGACAGAAGAGATAGGGACAACATTCCATTCTGGTATAGCATAATGACCAACAAAGTTGCGGCCACGCGAATGCCGATCGGTTCGCGTCATTGCCATTTGACGTAAATGATCTTGCATGGGCATCCCCAGAGCTAACAATATCGCTGCCGATCGATAATGCAAATGCAAATAATCGTAGGTCGGTCCCTGCCCCTTATATACCTGCAATCCTAGACAGATATTAAAAGCCTCTTCCCCAGGACCACCAACCCAAAAAATTCCTTCCCCAGATTTGCTCATCTTGATCGTTCGCTCTTCTAATGCTCGGCTTCGAGCCATGAGTCGAAAAATCTCGATCCCCAATTCCGCACTTATCGATTCGGTACCAGAAAAAATACTCCCATCCAGTACCATGGATGATGTTTCTAATAATGAGGAAGGATCAGTGTGATCTAATTCAAAATGCCCGACAAAACTTACTTCAGAGTGTTCTTTCGATTGAGTGATTGATTGCTTTGTTTGTAATCGCCTTTCTTGAGAAATAGAATCTCCTAGCTCACGCTGAAATAGGTCAAAATCTTCTTGGTGTTTAGCTTGTTTTTGCTCGGAGACGTTGATTATCTGCGAATTCAGAAAATGATTATGTGATTCTTGAGGATCGTTTTCTTGAGGATCGTTATTCCCTAACGATTCAAATTTTGATGCAGGTTCAAAGGTTGGTGACTTTTGTAGCCCTTTTGCTTGGCCTTTTGATGGAGCGATATTTTTGGAAATCTGTGTTTCATCATCGGATAAATCCCCATTGTTAGTTGCCATGAGTTGGTTCTCCTTTGAGAAATTCTAGTTGGTTCGCTTCTGTTTTACTCTTGGATTGTCTTCAAATATCTATTTTTATCCATCTCTTGATGACTCTACTTTATCACTCTACATAATCACTCTACATAATCACTCTACTTATCTTTGCTGATCTTTACCTATCTTTATCAATTATCTCTAGATAAATCTTCTTTACGAATTGCAATTCGACTATATTAATTCTACTCTCTTGAATTCTTTATTTCAAAACTGAGTTATGCTACTTCTTGGAATTTTACCTCTAATCAAGGAACGCATCTATTTAATTTTATTCTAGTATCCTTTAACATAATTATAAATGAATACCCCCAAATTATTTCCTGATTTTATCAAAAATAGTCCTTTATAATTTATTTTTTACATTTACTTCATTAAGATAAACTACAACAGAAATTTTGTGAACCCGAATTAGAAATTTTATGATTCGAACCCAGAAATTTCAACTCAAGAAATAGGGATGATCGAGTAAAAACCTCATTCAAAAAAATTCCTTCTTTTTTGAGCTAGATAACAAACATAGATTGTTTCCTAGGTTGAATTATAGTTTATTCCGCAGGTTGTATCCGAAGTTTAAATCCGGTAGCATTCCAAAAAGAAATACCACGAAACAATCAAAAGTTATCTTTCACATCTAAGAGTAAAAATCTGACTTAAAAATCCCGCTTGTCAAATCGTTGATCATGTAAAGCAACTTGGTTAGTAATTTTTATATATTGCAGTTTTTACGAATTGGATTATCCATTTCTTTTAGTATTTAACAGAACCCATATTAGTGAAATTTAGCAAGCGATATTTTTCTTAGATGTCTTCAAAATCATTCCTCTACTTTCATTATACATCGGAGGATTTATATTTGGCAATTCGATTATTACAGTTTTATTCCAATTTTTTACTAATCGCCAAGCAAACATATTTGTTGAAAGTGGAAGAATCGTCAATTAAACACAAGAAATGATTTGTTTGTTATTGACAAGATAAAAAGTAATTCTAATGGAGAAGAATATTATTTAATAACTGTAAAATTCTTTGAAAAAAAATCGATTCATCGATATCAAATTAGCAAAAATGAAATGGTTGAAGTTGAAAAGCTGCTATTGTTGCGAATGAAATGATTAAGAAATATTCTTATAAACCACAGAAAAATAAATCGGTTTCTCCGAAACGATAAATCTCTATTTTCCGGGGCTAAAAAAAAGGTTTGCATTCCTCGCGGATCAAAAAACTTAGTAAAAAGTCTTTACTAGTATAGAATCGAAAAAAGACAAACACATTTGAGAGCGAGATATTTATCGAAATGGTTATAAGGGCGATCGAGTCAAGAAGCATGGGAACATAACTGGTTTAGTTATTCGCCCATAAGACTATCACTCAATTTGGCCAAAGCTTCGCTCTCGATTTGTCGAACTCTCTCACGAGTTAACGAGAGCGATTCCCCTATTTCCTTAAGCGTTTTGGGGTCTTCGCCATTGAGTCCAAAACGCATACGAAGTACCGTGGCTTCTCGATTATCTAATTTATCCAAGAGATAAAGCACCTGCTTGAGATCATCAGATTCGACCATTTCATTATCAGGAGTTTTCGCTCGACCATCCATGAGCATTTCATCGATCGACCAACCCGAATCGGATTGCTCCGATTGAGGAGCGGAATTGTAAACCCGAATCGCTTTCTTGATGATACTCAATTTTTTTCGTGGAAGATTAAGAAATTTAGCAGTTTCTTCTGATGTGGGTGGTCGCCCCAACTCATCCTGTAGTTGATTGGTTGCGCGGCGCCATTTCGCTAATAGCTCCACCATATAAGCGGGGATTCGAATAGTTTTAGCCGTATTCACCAATGCTCGTTTAATCGACTGTTTGATCCAGTAGCTCGCATAGGTACTGAAACGAGTATTCATGGATGGATCAAAACCCTCCACCGCTCGCAGCAACCCAAGATTCCCTTCCTCAATCAAATCTTGAAGATGGAGTCCCTTTCCTGTGTAGTTTCGAGCTATATTGACTACTAAACGTAAATTGGCTCGTACCATCTGATCACGTGCTTCTAAGTCCCCTCCAGAAATAGAACGGGCTAGTTCTTTTTCTTGATCTGCACTCAATAAAGGGGTTTCATTAATCTCTCTCAGATACGTTTCTAAGGGAGATTGTACGATATCATCTCGAAATCTTCGAGCTTTAGTCATAGCGAGATTCCAGCGCATAGCAATAAGGGTTATCCAATTCTATTTGATATTCGATGCCGATTTACAATTTTACGTCAGATCGTTATTAATTCCTTAATCGTGATTGAATGTAAATTTTCATATTCCGCTATAGAGTAATTTCGAGTAATTTCGAGTAATTTCGAAGAATCTCGTTACTACTTTATTTTATCCAGAAGTTTCATCCGAATTTCGGAATACAATTCTTTATTTATCTGGATGTAATATTCTGCTAGGAGAAATATTTGCCATCCGATTAAAGACTCAAACAATAATCAGGCCAATTAAAGACTCAAACAACAATCCTGATAGATAATGGTTCGCAACTCAGGTAACTTCGCCAAAAAATTCGCTGAACCTTTGCCAAAATCGCCTCTTTTAATAATGGAGTGGCAATTGGGCAGTTCTAAAAAACACCAAGGAACACCAAATTGGCATTTACTATTTCAGGTCTTTCCCATTGTCGAATCTGAATCCAAAGGTTCTTATTTTCAAAGAAAAATCGAATTCAATTACCGATCCGAACATCAATCGATTTAAACGGTAGATCCCAGAGAATCCGTTCTCTATTAAAGGCAACCTAGTTTAGATTGTTCTACGAGCAAGGTATCGTCTTTAACCACACAATACTTCTCTCCAAGAAGAATCATCATTCACCAAATGTGGGAAAAGAAATCGGCCATGCTTGAATAATACCTTAAACCGTTATAAACCGTTTGAATCATTTAACAATTCAGTCAAATAAAAGCATCACTAAAATTTAGTTTAGCAACCCCGAATAGAAACTCTAGTGGAATAAAGTGCTATTTTTAGGAAAAGAGTGTAGATTGAAGCTATTTTATTTATTTTAAGAGTTTTATTATATACGCGAAATAATTGTCGTTTATGGATTTGAACTAATAAATGGAATTTATCAGTTAGTTAAAATAATTCAATTTCTATTTCCCCATTCAAAGATAGACCATGGGTAGAAATTCGTAGGAAACCTCGTTTGCTATGTTGCGAAAGATCGTCCTAAATCGATAGCCGGAGATTTCAACTTTCCTAACGAAAGCACCACCTTAATTCTCACGAATCCTATTCACAGGAATTTACCGATCAATGAATTTTGGGAGTGATTAGCTCAAATCCCGATCGTCTCCTCAGAGCGACACCAGTAGAAATGAGCTTTTCCCAAAGGAAATCTTTACCAATATTATCTAAAATCTTTCAAAGCTCCACCTAATATGTTAGTTCAACAGAATAAAAAAACCGATAGTTTCAGATAAGTGGCACCCTATAGAATAGAAAAAGGCGAATAAAAAAGCTCAAAGCTTTATTTCTGATTTTTATTCTCGAGATATTGTTTAAGAGAGGAACTTACATGCACTCAGCGAACCAGGGAAATGAATCTGCCAAAAACAATCAATCCCTCCGAGCTGGAATTGCTTTTTTCGCTCCGGTAATTTCCGCTTTGGCAATTGGAATCTTTTTTAGCAATTATGTAGTACCGTTAAGCTACTTGAATGCTCAAATTATTCAAGTGACTCCGAAAAGTGAGGGTAAGCTTATCGAGGAAAATTACGACGTCATAACGATTCGTGACGCTTCGGGAAAAGATCAAAAAGTTGGGTACGTCCACTATGAAGTACGAGAATTACAAGGGAATGAAA
The DNA here is from genome assembly GCA_021809185.1 of Planctomycetota bacterium. Lineage (GTDB taxonomy): Bacteria > Planctomycetota > Planctomycetia > Gemmatales > Gemmataceae > JAKBAI01. The sequence goes on along the minus strand of JAKBAI010000080.1, from coordinate 1,437 downwards.
AGGGCTTAATTCGAGCAAAAAAAACTCTGAAAATGCGAGTTCAACGTGGTAAGGATACTTCTGAGATTGATGAAGAATATTCGACCGATGAAAATGCAAAAAATGAGGTAGTTGGAATTTTCATACGACAAAAGTTAGGCACGAATCAGTTCTCGATTCGTCGAGGTAAATTGAATGGGAGCCGAATGGAATTCACCTCCGAAGGATTGGGAGAAAAAAGCGATGCCCCTTGGGACAAATCGATTCTTGGTGTTCGCGGTGAAAATAATTTCTTCAAAAATAAGAAATATCAATCTGGGGATTCGTTCGATTACATGGTGTTTATTCATAGCTTGACCTACCCTAACAAAGTTCATCTTCAAATAGACAAGCTCGAACAGGTCCAACTTTTAGGAAAATCAAAAACATTGCGTAAAATTACATTGATACCGTATAAGATCAAGGCTCAAACAACGGATAAAAAGCCTTTTGAGATACAACTCCCTAGTTCCACTTCCTGGATCGATCCGAAAACAAATGAAATTCTTTTAACAGAAACCGATTTTCCTGGGATGGGGCTGATACGAATTCAACGCGGATCGATAAAAGATGCTATGGCCCCGAATGGGAAACTACCGGAACTTATCTCCAATCAATCCATAAGAGTAAGCAAAGTTATTGCGAATATTGAAACCGCCAATGCCATTAAATATCGTATAAGCGTGAAAACTCCTCTTTCCGATATTAAAAAAATGGTTGCAGAAGATGCAAGACAATCAATTGAAGAATCGGGAAGAAACCAGATCACCTTAGAAGTCGAAGCAATTCGAGATCCCAAATCGGTAAGTGCTCCGAAAAAGGTGGGGGAGGAATATCTTCAAAGTAATTACTTTATAAACAGTGACGACCCAAAAGTACAAAAATTTGCCAAATTAGCGATTGGGCTTGAAATCGATCCTTGGCGAAAAGCTCAACGAATTGAAAAATGGGTCCACGATCATATGCAAACTTCGAGTTATACAGAAGCATTGGCCACTGCTGACCATGTTGCAAAAACACTTACCGGAGATTGTACCGAATATGCCATGTTAGCTGCTGCAATGTGCCGAGCTGTAAAAATTCCGTCCAGAACTGCTATTGGGCTTATTTATGTGAATGATCGAAAAATCGGTCCAATGATGGCCTTCCATATGTGGACAGAAGTTTTTGTTAATAATCAATGGCTAGCTCTGGATGCAACCAGAGGATTTGGCAGCGTTGGTCCAGATCATCTTAAAATTACGGATCACCACTGGCACAAAATTCGCACCTTTGATCCACTTCTCCCCGTTACTAATTTTATTTTATCTAAACCGACCATCGATATAATCACGGTGCGTCAACCTAATTAATCTTGATTATGGTTTTATTCAATTAGGGTAAACGATTCGGGGAATTACTGTTACCTTTGATCAATTA
>JAKBAI010000326.1 GCA_021809185.1 Planctomycetota bacterium | reverse complement strand
ATTATGACCAGACAACATGAGATCGACTTTGGCTTTTCGAGCAAAGGAGATATTATCCGGAGTATGGCTTAGACAGATCCGAAAAACCCCATCGGGGATCGTAGAAACATCGGCGGATGGGGTAAACCAAGGGCATTCTTGACCAATCAGTGCTACAGTTTCTCCACGAATTTGCAAAAGCTGATAGCTATTCCCCAAATTTATGAAGCCCTGAGAGACTAGTTCCTTACGCAATTTTTCATGATCACACCAATAATCATGATTGCCCAGAATAGCTAATCCTGCACTTTTCCATGATAATAAAGGGCGCAACGATGCCAGCCAAGCGATATGGTCATCCGTATCGATCAGATCACCTGTAATAACGACTAGATCGGGTTCCCCAAACGAGGAGATCGCTTTGGTAAATATCCATTCATAATAAATCTTACCGGGAGTGCCGATCCAGTGCAAATCGCTTATATGGAGGATGGTCAAGGAGTCGAGAGCTTTTGGTAAGTTCGGGAAACAGAGAGTTAATTCGGTAAAATCGACTTTGAAAAGTTGATTCCATCGATATTTGGCCAATCGGCTATATTTACCATCTCCGATTGGGCGGTAACCCAATTCTTTTTCTAAATCATAAGTTGTTGTCGTTTCTAACAACAATTTTTTTGGCTGCTTTCGTAACAGCCGCTGGATGGTAATTGCGGGTAATATCACTCCGCTTATGATTAAACAGGTGCTGATATAAATGGCTCCAATGCCCCACCGATTTTCAGACAAAGCCTGGTCTAATACCTGGCTATAATTGATGAGCAGAGTCGATTTTAGGATCGGCGGAGTAAAAAAGATAACCACGCCCAGAAAAATCCGCATGCGCTTAAGCAAATCGCGGTGAATAGGTTGCGCATACAAAATATTAAGAATAGCCATGACGAAACAGGCATGGCCAAGCCAAGCAATTAAAAACAGCAACAGTTCAACCACTCGAGTATTCTCTCTAGTCATTTATTCAATTCATCATTTAAATCTATGGATGTATCTTATTATTTCTAGATGACAAATGACAATCGATAAAATTGGATAATCCAAGAAAATGAGGACCAATGGCATTATTTTTAAGAGAGTTTTTTCAGAAAAGATAAACACCGGAAGAGAAATCGATTACCACTATTTTTTCAGAATTTTTGGAAGAGGATCTTTCTTTTGAATAATAATTTCCGGGCGATCGTTATAGCTGATGATGCTGCCCGTTACCTCGATAATTTGATTTTGATATTTGCGTTCCAGATCTAAGAAATTGACGTCCGGATCCTCTGATTGGGCCGCAGATCGTTCGATAACGATGGTAAAATTATTTTCATCACGGAAATTGGCTTGAGAATTCAAAAATAGTAGGGTAGGTTTTGCTCTATTGTTATATCCGGTCGATTTTACTTCCATCTGCAAAGTAACTTTTTGATGAAGATAGGCTTTTACCTCATTTAAGGTTATCGATATTGGCTCCGATCGATTCGGGGCGTCCAACTTGAGCTTAGAAGAGGCTTGATTCGTCTCTAAAGTGGTTGATTCACCATTAAAAAAATCTTTACCAAGGAGAAAAAACATCCCCACTGCTAAAATTCCACCACCGATAATTCCCATGAATAACGTCCATCTAGTAAACAAAGGAACAGAATGAGCTTGGGTGAGAATGGGAGATTGGACTTGATCGGATTTCTGCTGCTCCTTGCTGCCCCCATTTGCCAGAGCAGGATGAGTCATCGAGGAATCGGTGTTATCGGAACCATAGAGAGTATTTTTTTGAGGGCTGGAAACCAGAAGATTCAAAGAAATAAGTAAAGGCTCAAATGGATTGGCAAAATCATTGAGAGCATGAATCAGATCGATCGGTTGCTGGTAACGATCTTCCGGGGCTTTGGCCATAAGACGTTGAATAATCGTTTCGATTTCCGCAGGAACATCGTCTCGAAAATCACTGAGTTTTGGAATCGCTTGAAACTGGTGTGCGATGAATTTTTCGGCAAGAGTGCGGGAGAAAAAAGGGGGTTGACCTGTCAGTAAGAAAAAAAAGGTAGCACCTAATGCATAAAGATCCGCGCGGGTATCGACCTCCGCAGGATTGGCCGCTTGTTCTGGAGAAAGATAATCGACCGAACCAAAAATAGCATTGGCATCCTTATCGATCAAGTTTGCCGCATCACTCTTTTTCTCTTGTGATAAAAGTTCATCCGGGGCTACTTTAGTGGAATTTTGAGTGGAATTTTGAGTGGAATTTTGAGTGGAATTTTGAGTGGAATTTTGTGAAGAACTTTTTTTCGAATCTTCGGAATTCAATGCTGTTTTATTCTTCTCTGTAAAAAGGAATCGAGCTAGGCCCATATCCAAAATCCGAATCAACCCGCGTTTATCCAGCAACAGATTAGATGGCTTTATATCTCGATGGACTATTCCATTTTCCGCAGCATGTTGCAAACCCAAAGCGGTTTGTGCCACCGCATTGGCTGCTTGAAGGACACTCAATGGGCCGTGCTGATGAACTAAACTCAATAGGCTAATCCCATCAATATATTCCATTACAATAAAAGGCATTTGTTCATCAGGTTCTAAATCATAGATGCGCACAATATTCGGATCATCCAGAGCAGCAATAGCGCGTGCCTCCTGAAACAATCTTCTCACATTCTCTGGGTCTTGGCGCTGGGAGATAGGTAGAAATTTTAAAGCAACTAGTCGATGCAAAATAAGATGTTGGCAGAGGAGAACTTGGCCCATACCGCCGCTGCCCAGCATGTCGAGCACTTTATATTTGTTTTGCAATATAAAACCGCGGTATTTCCCCTTTAAAAGTAATTTGGCTTGGAATCGAGTCAGTATCTCTGCTGAAACTAGATTTTTTGCCAGCTTTTTGGCTGTTTCTTTTGCCCCTGCAGGAATTGTCTCTAGATGAGAATAGAATTTCTCTTGCTCGACTAAGCCACTTTTCAACAGATTTTCTATAAATTTTTCCGTTGTGTTGACCATGGGCTAAATTCCTTTCTCTTTCGGATCATAAAATCTTCTTTCTTCGCCCAAAGCTACGCTTGTAGCCTCATCTAAAGCTATACTTAAAGCTACGGAGTTAATCATTTTATTCAGATGAATTCTGGTTATTGGTTGGAAAGGAATCGATACGATTATCGATTAGATGATGAATATAAATTCTCATACTAAAATATTAGAGAAAAACCTCCTTGTAACTTTTTTAGATATCCCATTCCTTTTTTAGGACTTTGAATCTAAATTTCTACTTATTTTTTACTCATTTGAAATCAGATCTTTTTCTTACTATTTTCGAGATACCTACTTCAGTTTAAGCTCACTTACCATAGGTTTTCATTTCTTGAATCATTACTCTTATCTAATGATTAGCTGATCTATGAATAAATGATTTCTATTCCTATGAAGACACAAATAGATTCGTAACCCGTTTTTCGGGGTAGTTTTGAATTTTTTATCATAACCATATTACAAAATCGATCGCGCCCAAGTTTACCCTATCCAAGTAATAGGATTATAATCGAGCAAGGAAAAAATTAAGATTAAGAAAAAATGGAATTGAATAATAACAATATCACGATCTTTGTTTCGACCTTTTTAGCAAGAATTTCATTATAAATTTTAGATAAACCAAAAGATAAAATTTATATGAAGCCTTGATAGGTGAAGCAATTTTAATGGGAATCGAACCATCATTCAGGTTTAAAGTGATCTATCGATTTTATTTGTTGGTTCAGATCGGTTTGTAGAAAAATGGCTAAGCGATCAGTGGGATAGGCGAGAATGCCTACCCCACTGGATTTTGAAATTCAAGAATTTAAATAAGCGTTGTTGCTCTTTAAGTCCTCAATCAAAGTGAAAGAGTTCATCGGAATGATCTGAATATACTGGGACAACATCAACCGATCTAACGTTTGGTATAGTTATTGAAACGGTTTGCCAAGGCAACATTTAATTCAAGAACATTGACGAGAGGATATTCTCCAAACATCGAAAATACATTTTTACTCGTATGAGCATTGAGCAGCTCGGTGACAATCGGTTCGATAGCCGAATACTTCTGGTTAGTTTTTTTAGCCCAAGCCTCGATAACCCGACTGAGTTGCTGGTCTGCATTCACTCTGCGGATATGAGGATCGAGACCTGAACCAGAAGTGGTAACTCTATCGAGAGCAATAATATCAAGATCGGACGCGATTTGCGGGTGCGATTGAAGCCAATATTCGAACAGCTCACCTGCTAAACCCTCTGCAGGTTCAAGTGCCTGAATTTCCCCGTCACTATCCGAGGGCCAGCGACCAGGAAAGAGGTGATGAAAACGCACAAAAAATGATTCATCATTTAGTTCGGGAGAGACCGTATTTTTCAGGTTCCATTTTTTGAT
>JAKBAI010000325.1 GCA_021809185.1 Planctomycetota bacterium | reverse complement strand
TCATAGCTACGGAATGTCAAAAGGCCCTTGGGGCAGTCATGGTGGGCATGGCTTTGGAATGCCGAAAGGCCCTTGGGGTGCTCATAGCTACGGAATGTCGAAAGGCCCTTGGGGCAGTCATGGTGGACACGGCTTAGGAATGCCGAAAGGCCCTTGGGGTGCTCATAGCTACGGAATGTCAAAAGGAGTATGGGGCGGCCACAGTTTTGGAATGTCAAAAGGCCCTTGGGGTGCTCATAGCTACGGAATGCCGAAAGGCCCTTGGGGTGCTCATAGCTACGGAATGTCGAAAGGCCCTTGGGGTGCTCATAGCTACGGAATGTCGAAAGGCCCTTGGGGCAGTCACGGTGGACACGGCTTTGGAATGCCAAAAGGCCCTTGGGGTGCTCATAGCTATGGAAGATCAAAAGGAGCATGGGGCAGCCATGGTGGACACGGCTTTGGAATGCCAAAAGGCCCTTGGGGTGCTCATAGCTACGGAAGATCAAAAGGAGCATGGGGCGTTCACAGTTTTGGAATGCCGAAAGGCCCTTGGGGTAGCCACGGTGGTTATGGCTTTGGAATGTCAAAAGGCCCTTGGGGCGGCCATAGCATGGTAAAAGCGCCTTGGGGCATGCCAAAGGGACGAAAAGAAAAATCCGGATTTGGAAAACAACCTCCTGTTAAAGAGAAAAAAGGCAAGGGTAAGGGGAAAGGAAAAGGATTTAGACAAGCTAATCTTGAAGAAGATGAAGATGACAACTATACAGAAGTATTAAACCAAGAACCCCGAGAAGTAATGAATAATTCTGAAGTTATTCAACAGGTTGTAGCAACTGCTTCCCCACCGATCGAAGAAATGGATAATGGAATCGAAACGTTAGCGATTGCTCCTCGCTCTGTTAATCCTTCAAACGACAATCTGTTCGCTTCACTCTCTGGAGAACTTCTCGATCAACAACCTCGATTAGTTTCTCTGGTGAACAATCAATCGATTAACATGGAAGTTTTACAGCAAATGCCACGAGATATCAGCCCTATCACTAAGCATTATTCGAATTCTGTAGAAGCTTTGTTGCATCATGGGTACCAGGAAAAATAAATAGAAAATATGATTGAACTATCGTATCAAAAAAGACATTTTTGATAAAAGGTACTGTTCGAAAACCAGGGTAATATTACCCTGGTTTTTTTCACTTCTTTTTGCACTTCAAAGAAGATAATTATTGAATATTTCGATTCATCAGCAAATCAATAGCAATTTTCAAGGATAGTAACGAGCAAATAGGGTGTTTAAGGATCAACCATTTTGCCAGCAGTGTATAAATAGAAGTTCCCATTCCAATTGTTGGACTTTTTGCAAAATCTCTTCTTGTGGCTTTCGAGTACCGCGGAACGACTCGGCGTGATCGACAAAGCGTTCCGGTTGCCAAGATCGAGAACTAGGTTCCCAGTAACCGATCAGAGCGGCGTGTTTAGCAAGATCTTGCATAATTTGGTGCTGACCAAATTGGCGAAACCAATATTTGCTATTGAAAGGGTCCGGTTCGCGCCGATGCATAATTGCATGCCAGTAGCTCCCTTCCGATGAACCGATATCCTGAACCAGGCGATGCCCTTCTTCCAGATGATCCGTCAGAAAATAGAAGGCGGCAAGACAACACTTACGCATCTCGGATCGATGCCAAGCTGGAAATCGGCTGGAGTTACTCAATTCTTGCAGATCAGCAAAAGTCTCTTTAACCGGGGTGCCAGGTCCGAGATCATTTAAATCCGGTCCGTGGCATCGAGCTAAGAGCTTGGGAGGCAAGAGAGCCGAAATTCCTTGAGTAGAATCGTTCAACAGATTCGTGAAATCAGTAGTTAGGATCATAGGCACCATAAAAACAGAAATAATTATGCGACAATATCTTCGACGATATTACCATAAACATCGGTAAGTCTTTCATCACGGCCCTGATAAAGATAGGTCAATTTTTCGTGATTCATTCCTAGCAAATGAAGAATGGTGGCATGAAGATCATGAACATGAGCTTTTCCTTCAACCGCTCGTAAACCAAACTCATCCGTCGATCCATAGGTGAACCCGGCTTTTACCCCACCACCAGCAAACAACATCGAAAAGCCATAGGGATTATGGTCTCGACCATCTTTGCCTTCGGTCATCGGTGTTCGGCCAAACTCTCCCCCCCAGATAACCAGAGTATCTGCCAATAACCCACGCTGTTTCAAATCTTTGATCAAGGCAGCAGTTGGTTGATCGGCACGAGTACACATGCGTGTATGATTTCCTTGCAGATTGCTATGTGCATCCCATTGGCTACCAGCTCCGCAATAGATTTGCACAAAACGAACACCTCGTTCAACTAATCGGCGTGCGAGAAGACAACGGTGCCCAAAATCGGCGGTTTCTTTGCGATTCAATCCATACGCTTCTTTAGTCTTTTCGCTTTCGTTATGAATATTGATAATATCGGGTGCAGCAGCTTGCATCTGAAAAGCCAATTCATAGGCATTTTGTCGAGCAGACAAGAAAGTATCATCTCGATGCTGTTTTTGATGGAATTGGTTCAATTGATGGATCAACTCTCTTTTCTGGATCTGGCGATTTTCGCTCACCGATCGAGGGGTTTGCAAATGAAGGATCGGGTTTTTGCCAGGCAAAAGTCGAGTCCCTTGAAAGGTTTGTGGCATAAATCCGGTACCCCAGTTACGAGCACCGCCCAAAGGCTCATTCCCATCGGTCATCACGATAAAACCGGGCATATTTTGATTGACACTGCCTAGACCATAGATAGCCCAAGATCCTAAGCTGGGTTTACCTGCTAATATTGAACCGGTATTCATCTGGCAAACCGAACCGACATGATTCAAACCATCGGCAACACAACTACGCACCAAAGAAAATTCATCGGCACAAGTGGCCATATGCGGTAACCAATCACTGAAATCCATCCCGCATTTCCCATATTTCGCAAAACGACGAACTGAAGCCAACAGATTATTCCCTCCGGTCCCCATAGGCGTTACCACTTTACCAAAGTTGGTAGGTAACGGTTTACCGTTTTGTCTTGATAATTCAGGTTTTGGATCACAGAGATCGACATGGCTCGGCCCCCCTTCCATAAACAGAAAGATCACCCGTTTAGCCCTGGCGGCATAATGAGGGGGATGAACAGTCAATGGATTGAGTTCATCCGCACTTTTCCTCGCGGTAGCTTTTGAAATTGCAGCCGATTGCGCTTTTTCTTCCGCAGCAAAACTAGCATTGCTCCGTTCTCGGCTCAATTCTTCGGCAAGTAAAGTGGTAAAAGCAAGCGAACCAAAACGGTGACCTGCATTTTGAAAAAATCGTCTCCGATTCAATCTTCGATCCAGATGGCCATCTTCATTTGTAGATATATTTAACATCGGATTTTTCCTTTGATTAAAGAATCGATTCTTCTTTGCTGACGGATTGCAGGGAAAAAATATAAGGGCAAAAAGATCTGATAGCCGAATTTTTATATAGTCAAGAAAGTAAAATCGATCCCAATTAGTCAATATACATAAATTCATTCAAATTAAGGAGCACATGGCAAAAATCGATCAAAATTTCTTTGGCATTACGCCCCTGGCGTAACTGCTGCGAGAAGTACGATTGTGCTACTTCAAATTCATCGTTGGTTGGCGATCGGCTCAAAGTCAATTGATACCCTTTGACAATCCAAGCCGATTCGTTATTCGCGGCTTGATCCGATTTGGGATCGAGCGGATCTAATTTCGATTTTTTGTTGGTTAGCTCAGAAGGTAATACAGAAGCGGAAGCAATCAGATCAGAAACTGGCAGAGATCTAAGCCGATTGGCAAGAGCTTCCGCCCGTTTAATAATCCACGGGTCATTCAGCAACATTAGCGCTTGCGGAGCCGTTGTGGTAGTAAATCGGCGTGAACAGGTTTCATTTCTATCCGGAGCATCGAAAGCAGAAAAGATCGGATAGCGAAGATTGCGTTTAACATAAACATAAATACTACGGCGATTCCGTTCCTCTGCCGTTTTACTCAAAGTCCAATTCTTGGGTTGGATTTCTTCTGGAAGCTCGGGGAAAACACTGGGTCCACCAAGGGCATGATGAATTTCACCCGTTGCGGATAATATAGAATCACGGATCGCTTCCCCTTCCAAAATACGGCGATTCATTCGCCATAACAAACGATTTTCTGGATCTTTAGACAAACCATCTTCATGTGCTTTAGAACTTTGGCGATATGCATAAGACATGACCATCATTTTGTGTAGAGGTTTCAAATGCCAACGTTGTTGGATCAATTGTTGTGCTAACCAATCGAGTAATTCTGGATGACTAGGACGATCCCCCTGAGCACCAAAATCTCCTGAAGAAACAACGATGCCGCGGCCAAAATGATGTTGCCAAAGCCGATTGACAATAAC
>JAKBAI010000079.1 GCA_021809185.1 Planctomycetota bacterium | reverse complement strand
GCCGAACTTCTCATGGATCACGTTGCGGTGAATGCCCATCATTCCAAGCCCTGCGGCCACCGCGACCGGCTTATGTGACACGACCCATACCTTATTGCCCGGAAACTGGTCCATCTCCATTGGAAAGCCCATCGCTGGATTCACGGCTCGGATACCCCGGTCTTCCAGAGTCTGAACCACTCTCCGGGCAATCTCATTGATTTCCTCCCCGCTATGGTGAAATTCGGTATTGGAGAGCGAGCGAGCTGGGGTCCGAACGGCCTCTCGATTCATACGAACTACAAAGCTTATAAGCGTCTTGGTGTGGGGAAACGCCTTCAAGATGTCTCTACGCTGATCGTCCAAAGCAGGTCTGCCGATCTCGACAAATCCTACATCAGCAGCACCGGCATCGAGGACGAGCTGTTTCAGCCAACTGGCATCTAGGGCCTCCTTCTTGGGCGTTACGGGAAGTACCTTCTTGAGGTGAATCTTCTGAACGGTCGGGTGATCTTCGAGTTTCATTGCTACTCCTTGTTGTATATACAACTATATTTCGAAAAAAAATCAGTTTACTTCTGATACTTTGCTGACTCGTTTTATCGCTTGATTCAATTGCTCAACGAAAACATCGCGAAGGAGATTACGAAAAAAATCAGTTTACTTCTGGTACTTTGCTGACTCGTTTTATCGCTTGATTCAATTGCTCAACGAACTCGTTCCCAAGGGTCTCCTTGACCTGCTGTTGCGCATGGTTCCAGGCCGGAACCGCCTTTTCCAGAAGCTTGCGTCCATTGGGTGTTAGGCGAAAAGGCTGCGAACGGCCATCCTCATCGGGTACAACTTCTAGCCAGCCACGCATCTTCATTCTTTCGACGTTTCGGCTGAGAGTCGAAACGTCGAGATGGAGTTGTTCGCAAACTTCAACGGGGCGAACCGGCCCCAGCTTGGCAGCAGCAACGAGGATGTTCATCTGGCTCACTTTCAGATCGAGCGGCCGCAGGGCATCATCGTAGATTTTGGTGATGACGCGATTCACCATGCGCAGTCGAACGGCAACGCATTCGCTGGCGATCTTATCAATGATCGCTTGCATAAATTCGGCTCCTACTTCTTGATTCTTCAACTTAATTGTATATACAAATATCGGTTTGTCAAGAGGGTGCCAGAGATTTTTCCATAAAGGTACACGAATCCGGGCGTTAAACTATCGAAAACCGGTGATAGGTTCATATCCCAAGGCGCCTGGGCGTAAGCTTAGTTATTGCTATTGAAGCTAGAAGTCAGATTTGAACCGCTCATCGTTCAGCGGTATTTAATTAGGGGCTTCATTCATAAAGCTTCTCCAAAATTTGTTCTAATTTGTCGACCTCTTTGCTGCGATTTAGGTACTCTCCGTATGCCTCCTGAGAACTCTTGATCAGCGTATCGAAATGGATGATGCGGCTGCCCGGCGATACGGCATCCATCGACGACTTCAATCGTCCAGGATTATTCGCTTCTTCGGCGATGGGTTTTCCGATAACGAAAATTACTTCAATATTCGGTGTTAGTTCGTTTTGCGATAGAAGTATTTTCTTCAATTTGTCCACGTAGTTTTGGCCCTGTTCCTGAAGTTCGAGAAGTTTCATTTGACGCTCCGCGCGCTTCAATTCGACGATGATGTGCTTGCCCGCCATCGTGCGGTATGCAATATCGACTCTCCATAACTTTTCTTTTTCGGTGTGATCGGCGATAATCACTCCTGCTTCTGTTAGCCTTTTTTCCATGAATTCACTGCCGGAAGCTCGTTCCCAGGACGGATCAAGTAACCAGAGGTGGTCGAACAGGTAGTTTTGCAAAGCTTTTTCTTTGTCTTTGCTATCAACTAGTTTCTGAAAATGCTGAATGGCATCGACTCGCGACTTAACAATATCTCGATAGTGACTAGCTTCGAGCGCGTCGCGATCAGCGAGTAACTTGAGCAATTTGTCGATATTTCCGATATTTGCTACCAACTTTTCTGACGATCCCCTCAACTTCATCCGCTCAAATGCAAAGATGCCGTATTTGTACAACTCCTTCCGGTCATCCTCCTGTTCGACGGGCAAAGCACTGATTTTTGAAATCAACTCTTCTGCACTTTCCTGAAACCCATCAGGCAATCCACCAATCCACTCGGCTAGTGCAGGAATCATTTCTTTTGCTTTCTTTACCTCATGCTTACGCCTCCATTCGTTCCAGCGCTTTTCGATCAGCGAGGTTTGATTCTTGAGAAATGTGATGAGATCCATATATCTGGGATCGTCTTCCTGAACTCGTTGCCGGTCACTCGTGGCGATATCAGGTTGAGTGTCGGAATCTAAGAAATCGGCTTCGATTTGGCCAGTCAGATATTTGGTGTAGAGTCGGCCATCGTTCAACTTGTCGAGAATGTTCTCGTGGAACAGTCGACCACGTGCAAACACAACGATGCTGTTTAGATTTCCGGCTTCATCGTTGTCGAGCTGTTTCGGGAATCGCGCGGTACCGATCCATCCTTTGACAACCCATTCGCCTTTCCACCCATCCAGACGTTGTTGGAGTTGTTCCAGTTCTACTATATTAGTTCTTGTGCCCCCTTCCGGCACATCAGCACCGAAGTGCCAGAGAAACTGGCACACGCTGAGGTCGCCCCGTTCGTCGATTGTCACTTGCGTGCCGTTGATCCTGATTTTGAAGTCTTGAGACGCTCCAATGACCGAAAACCGTCTCGCCAGTCTCATTCTGAGAGCTGCTACCCCGCGCCCGAGTCGTTGCCGCTTGATCTTCTTCAGCCGAATAAGAGTGCCGAGTGTGACCGAGACATCATTCCCAGTCAACTCTTCTGGATGGTAAACGGTGTCTTTCCGCTGCACGGACTCGTGGATTCCATCCACGGTCATTCTCAATCCGTGAGTCTGGCCATCTTTGGCGGACTGCACCTCAATGATCTCGGCAATAGAGAATAGAGAGAGTTTGCCCAATCCTTTTCGCCCCATTACAGCTCGCCCTTTTGCTGTAATCTTGCCATGCGGATTGTCATCATCTCGCCGACGGTATCCGACGCGGAGATATTTGTCGTTCATATCAGTCACTGTCATGCCGATGCCGTCATCCTCAATTTCAATGATGCTGTTGTCGGGATTAATTCGAATATCTACGACACTCGCATCAGCATCCCAGGCATTGGCAACCGCCTCGGTCAAAACCGCCGCGATGTTGCTGTAAAGATTAATGCCCAGATGATCGAGGACATTCAGATCGACAGTCATTTTGTACGGCGATTGCATATTAATCTCCAAAAATATCAAGGAGTGCCGTATCGCTGAGGTCATTAGCCTGCTTTTTACGGCATTTCAACCTCTTCGGTTTGCCTTGCGGCACTTGGAGAGTCTTTTCCTCGAGTCGCTCGTGGTTGAGTTTGAAGAGCCGTTGCAGAACTTCTCGCCGCGCTTGTTCGCTGATGGTGAAGCGAGTCCCCTGCTTGGGTTCGTGGAAGCCGAGGTCGAAGGTGAAATCTGTCCTGTCGTAGTCGGCGGCAACTGCCTGATCCATTTTTATGTACAGGACTCGGAGTTTCGAGATTGTAGATGACGCATCCTCGGGTTCGTACAACCTAAGGTAAACCCTGGTTAAATCTAAACCTTGATCAACAAGAGTCTTGCTGCGGAATTCTTGGTGTTCGTTACCTGTTACGAGCAAAGAATCTAAAACTTCTGTAAATGGAAAGATGTCGTAACAGATAGCCCGGACCAAAGGATCGAGTTGATAGTCCTGGATTTCTATTCCACTCCGGCAAGTAGACTGCAACAACCGACGGTCAGCTGTTGTCGTGGCGCCCCAACGTAACGCATCGAGAAAGGTTTCGAGACGGTCGCAGGAATCGAACCCTTCGACCTTCGGCAATTCTGCCACGTCGAGAATCCTCGCTCCCGGCTCCAGTTCCCAAACCGCCATGAGCGACTCGCCCATCGCGTCTTCTTCGAGGGAAGCGAGAATCAGCAAATTTTGTTTCGGTGTGTCATTCCCCAACGCGGGAGACGTTTGGCGAGCATCCATCACCACCCACTGGCGGCGACGGACTTCGACGAGTTGACCGAGTTCTGGAATCTCAGCGAGCATTAATCGATCCTTTGTTCCGAGGGTGACGGGAGACGGCGTTTTGAATTCTTCTGATAGTTTTCGGAGTTGTCGGTAGACACTCGTGCTCCCATAAACGGATGACGCACCAGCCTGCCGCACGCAGTCTTACGGTCTGCCGCAGATCACGCTCTTTGTTCTCAGCGAGTTTGGGTAGCCAATAGGTCTGGTTACTTTTAGGGAGCGTGGTGTGAATCGGGCAACCGTGCCAGAAGCAACCATCGACGAAGATTGCGATTTTCGCCGATACGAAGACGACATCGACCATAACACCTTCGATCCGGCGATGCAGTCGATAGCGAAGACCTGATTCATGCAAGGCGGAACGTAAAGAGAGTTCTCCAGCGGTATCTTTCTGCTTGACCCGCTGCATGATTTCAGATCTCGTCAGTGGCACCTCGGCCTTTTTTGTCTTGGATTTAGACAAGACGCCCTCCGATCAATCGAGAGAATCGTTGGCGCTTACGTGCTCCATGATCGCGACGCCAAGCGCCTTGGCGAGCCGAGGAGGCACGGCATTCCCGATCATTCTGCTTACTGCGCTACGATTGAGTTTCGTACCGGGGGGCCAGAATTGGTACGCTTTAGGGAAGCTCTGGAGCAACGCCGCTTCCCTCAGAGTAATCGACCGATGCTGTTCGGGGTGGCCGAAACGGCCATTGCCGATTCCGGTGCAAAGTGTCGTCATGGTTGGGGAAGGCCTGTCCCACCACATTCTTCCATAAATCGAGTGATAACGATCACCCGTTTCCCTCTTGTGGCATTCGAGTACGAGCTCCTCAGGCCATTCGCGTCGATTTCCACCATCAGCACTAGTAGCTTTGATTCGTTGCAAATTGAGATCGGAAAGCTTGGAGGCTACATGGAGTCGATCCTTTGGATGCTCTTCACCTGATTCTAATGGCGGAAGATCGCTAATGGTGGAGCGAACCGTCTTCCATTTTTCCTCATTCTGATACCGGCCTTCGGGCACGTTCAATTCACCAAGCTTAGAAGCGAGTAAAACCAACCGACGGCGGAATTGTGGTACTCCGTATTCCTCGCACTTAACGATCTTCCAATCGACGTAGTAATCAAGCTTTTCGAGGGTATGGACAAAATGATTGAAGACATCTTGCCCCCGCTCGGCTAGTTCTGGTACGTTCTCCATCGTGACCAATTCCGGCTGGATACTCTGGATGAAACGAGCGAAGTTTTTAAGTAGATTCCAGCACTGATGATTGTCGATAGCTTGAGTAAGTTTCGAAAATGGTTGACAAGGGGCACAACCTGCGAGTAATCGCAATTTATGAGCTGAAAATAGCTTTTCGATGGATGAAGATTTCTTGCGACCTACGTCCCAGGTTAGAAATTTCGTCCCCGGATTATTCCTCAAGAAGGCATACTCGGCCTGTCCGTCAATATCGATTCCGGCTTCGACTTTGATACCTGCCTGAAGTAGCCCATGGGTCAAGCCACCAGCGCCACAAAAAAGATCGACAGCACTGATAGGACTATCAGCAAGGTTGTTGGCAATACTGTTTATGGTTGAGATTCTCGACACGTTCCTCGTCCATCCTACGTGTTCGCTTCCGATTTTTCTGGTTCCCAACCAACCATACGCGCACCGCAAACCCAATTGGTCGATTTCATTTAAGCAAAATCTCCAAGGGTTGATTATTCGATGTGTTGGTAACCCCTACTCGTTGAAGAGAGGTTTTTAAGAACAGACGGAGAGGATGGGATTTGAACCCATGGTAAGGAGTTAACCCTACGCCGATTTAGCAAACCGGTGCCTTAAACCGCTCAGCCACCTCTCCAAAAAAAAATCTAATGATGATTAGATTTTATCTTCCAAAGTTCTAATTTGATCTTACTACTAAAAAAAAAATTGACAAGTACAAATCCACTTTTACGCTAAGTTAACCATAAAATTAAAATAGTTTTATGATTATTAAATCAATTTCAAATTATTCAACTGGGGAACAGGGATTCGAACCCCGACAAACTGATCCAGAGTCAGTTGTGCTACCGTTACACTATTCCCCAATTCATCTCAAGATAACTTATTCTAATTCTAATTTTTTTCTAGATAAAAACAAGACCGATTCGCATGAATGAGGTTCAGCAATAATAATGATTACAGAAACTACTTCCAAAACAAATGAAAAGTATAAAATAAAATCATCTTTTACTAATCCATTAAGAGGGAGTTTTGTTAATGACCATGCGAATTGAAACGGATACGATGGGGAAAATCGATGTTCCACAAGACCGATATTACGGTGCACAAACAGCGCGATCGCTGATCCATTTCGCGATAGGCCACGATGTAATGCCTCGTTCGATCATCCGAGCCTTTGGGATCTTGAAAAAAGCGGCTTGTTTGGTTAATTCTGAGTTAAAATTAATCAAAACCCCCGATGGGGCAACCTTTTCCGTTGAAGATAAAATCAAATGGATCATTGCCGCAGCAGATGAGGTCATTTCCGGGAAATTAGATGACCATTTCCCACTTCGAATCTGGCAAACCGGATCCGGCACGCAGACAAATATGAATGTAAATGAGGTCATCGCCAATCGAGCGATTCAGCTCAGTGGCGGGGAGATGGGGAGTAAAAAACCTATTCATCCTAACGATGATGTAAATATGTCCCAATCCTCAAACGATACATTCCCCACTGCCATGCACATCGCAGCAGTTGAAGAAACAATCCATCATCTTCTCCCAAATGTAGAGCTTTTGAAAGCGGAACTGGCCAAGAAATCGAATGAATTCAACGATATTATTAAAATAGGCCGAACCCATCTCATGGATGCGGTCCCTTTAACCTTGGGGCAGGAATTTTCGGGGTATGTGTATCAGCTCGAGTTGGCGATTAGTCAAATTAAAGGGGCATTATCGCCGGTTTATGAACTTGCTCTTGGAGGAACAGCAGTAGGAACCGGGTTGAACTCTCATCCTGAATTTGCTGTTCGAGTCGCCAAGAAAATCGCTATGCTGACAGAACTCCCCTTTGTTACCTCTCCCAACAAGTTCGCATCGCTTGCTGGCCACGAACCTTTGGTTCATCTTAGCGGAGCCATTAAAAGTCTCGCAACTGCTTTGATGAAAATTGCGAACGATATTCGCTGGTTAGCTTCTGGACCACGTTGTGGACTTGGGGAGATTTCCATTCCTGAAAACGAACCAGGATCCTCGATTATGCCTGGAAAAGTGAACCCTACTCAATCTGAAGCAATGACTATGGTTTGTGTCCAGGTTATGGGCAACGATGCTGCGATTGGCTTTGCTGCGTCCCAAGGTAATTTTGAATTAAACGTCTTCAAACCGGTTATCATTCATAATTTACTCCATTCGATTAAATTATTAGGGGATAGCTGCCGTTCCTTCCGAGAGCATTGTGTCGAAGGGATTGAACCGAATCTTAACAAGATCTCTCATTTTCTACAAAATTCTTTGATGCTCGTTACCTCTCTCAATCCCCATATCGGTTACGATAAGGCAGCTAAGGCCGCGAAATATGCTCATTCTAAAGCAATTAGCCTGAAAGAATCTTGTCTTGAACTCGGTTTACTTACTTCAGAAGAATTCGACCGCTTTGTTCGCCCTGAAAAAATGATCGCTCCTAGTCTCGAAGGATAATCTCTTTTAACTTGGCTAGTTCTCGAATTATCACCAATAAGAATGCCAGGAGAAGTTAAATTTCTCCTGGCATTCTACTTTTTTATCTCATAAAGATCTCTTGACAAAAACCGTTTCGATGGTAAACCGCTCGATTGGATAAAATTAGAATTGTTCTAGGGGAGAATATGAGAAAATCTTTTGGAATATATGTTTCCATATTTGTATTAGCAAGCCTATTGATTAAACCAATATGCGCAGGCGATATTGATCAAGTAACTTCAGAGCATAAAAAGATCGCTGGGAAATGGAAAATCAAAAAATTACTCATTGGTGGTGCTCAAGCGGAAGACGCAGAAAAGATGGGTGTCAACATTAACGGAATTGAAATGATTATTCATGGTTCGAATCCTAAAGAAATCAAATACAAAATATATCTCGATAGCAAGACCCATCATGTCGAGTTGGTTTGCACTAATCTTAAAATTCCTAACTCCAAAGGGATTTATGAACTTAAAAAAGGAAGATTAAAACTCTTATTAAGAGATATTGCTCCTTTCCCGGAAGATTTTAACAAAACACCCGAAGAAGGCGAAGTTTTTATTTTGATGAGCAAAGATTAATCAGCACGAGAATCAAAAAGATACTCTCAAATAAGCAAAATCGCTTCCTTTCATTTTGAGAAAGCGATTTTTTGTTAAAGAAAATTTGGTAAAATAGATCACCGAGGGACACTCATATTCGAGTGGCCCTCTTTTTTTTTCAAACGAAGGATCGTTAAGCATGAAAACCTACTCTTCGTCATGCTCTGCCATTTTGAACTTGCTTAACAATTGTTGCTGAAGATTACTCGGTACTTGATCGTATCGACTAAACTCGAGCTGAAAACTCCCCTGCCCTTGAGTGATACTACCAAGCTGAGCAGGATATTTTGTCAATTCACTGAGTGGAACTTCTGCATAGATAATCACCATCTCTCCAGGGCGAGTCTCTTGATTTTCAACCCTGCCCCGTTTCGTATTTAAATCCGCAACAATCGTTCCCATATACCGGGATGGGAAAATCACTTCCAAATGAACAATCGGTTCCAACAACAACGGCTGAGCCGCTAAGATCGCTTTGCGGAACGCTTGGCGCCCTGCAATTTTGAAAGCAGCTTCGGAACTATCGACTGGGTGGGATTTGCCCATATGAACTTCAACTGCAATGTCTTGTAAGCGAAAACCGGCAATCGCCCCAGAGACCATGATTTCTCTGCACCCCTTCTCGACCGCAGGAATAAATTGATTCGGAATGCTGCCACCAACAATATGATCGATAAAAGCGAAGTTCAATTCGGGATCGTAATGCACGCTTCGCATTTTCTCAAATCGAGATTTGTTTGCGAATTCTTCTTCGAGCTGTTCCTGAGTTCGAATATCTCTAGAAAGAGGATAGATGCGCATATGCACTTCCCCAAATTGCCCTCGCCCTCCCGATTGTTTCTTATGCCGATATTCCGAATTACTCGCTTTCAAAATTGTTTCTCGGTAGGGTATTTTCGGTTCACGGGTGATGACCTCGAGATCGTAACGGCTTTTCAGACGATGCTGAATAACATCTAGATGTAGCTGCGAAACACCTGTAATCAATAGCTCATGGGTTTGTGGATCGTGTGTTACTTTAAAGGTCGGATCTTCTTCTGCAATTTTCGTTAAACTTTGAGATATTTTTTGTTCATCACCACGGCTTTTCGGTTCAATAGCCAATCCAAACATCGGTTTTGGAAATTCGAGGTCGCGTAATTTAGGGACATGGCTATGATAACAAATCGTATCGCCAATATGCAATCCCTCGACTTTTGCTACGGCAACGATATCGCCTGCAAAAGCTTCGATTACGGTTTGCTGCTGTTTGCCTTGCATCATTAGCAGATGATTGATTCGGGAGGTTTTTCCGGTCCGAAGATTAATAATCGGTTGCGTTAAGTCCATTTTCCCAGAAAGGATTCGAATAAATGCTAAATTACCAACGTAACGATCGTTGATCGTCTTAAATACTTGTCCAATAAACTCCGAAGTTTCTGTTGCTTCAAAGTTATTTGTCTGTTCGGAAAATAAAGTCTCTTGGCGCATGCGTGCAAATTCTGGTGAAGGGGTTATACGGCTCAAAGCATCTAATAATTCATCGATCCCAAGCTCTTTCTTAGCTGCACAGCAAAAGATAGGAATGAGTGTACCAGAGGAGATGGCATAAGGCATTGCTGCAACTAACTCCTCAGTTGAGAAATCCCCTTCTTCGAGATAACGTTCGAGTAAACGTTCATCGCTCTCGACAATCGCTTCAATCAACTGATTACGCATCGAAACTAAATCGATGGTATCGATTGATATATCCGTTGGGGGATCTAAAACGCTAACGAGTCCTTGAAATTGATTGCCAACACCAATGGGGGCATCGAGTAGAATACAGCCTTTGCCAAATACCTGCTGGATTTGTTTTATCAACAGAGGAAAATCGATATTATCGGAATCTAATTTATTGATTACCATGATGCGTGCTAGATGATGCTTCCCTGCTTCATCGAACATGCGTACCGTGTTGACTTCGATTCCATTGGTTGCAGAAATAACAATCACTGCCGTTTCAACGGCATTCAATGCTTCCATGGTAGCACCAACAAAATCGGGGTATCCAGGAGCATCTAAGAGATGAAGCATTTTGCCAGCATGTTCGACATGTAAAATCGACGTATCGATTGAAAAATGATGCCGATGTTCCTCCTCTTCATAATCGGAGATACTGGTCTCTTCATCAACACTGCCCAACCGTTCAACGGCGTGGCCTTTGTGTAAAATGGCTTCCACTAGGGATGTTTTCCCTGCGGCGCGATGGCCAACTAGGGCAATGGTGCGAATATTGTCGGTATGATAATGTAACATAACGCGAAAACCTCTTTCAGAAACGGTGTTGTAGAAACTCCGATTCAAAAATGGTTTTCGCAATATCGATAGGGGTTCAAGTCATCTCAAAGTCAGGTGAGCAACCCTTCCTTTGTACTGGCCATTTTCCCAATCGGGACTGTAACCATCGAATCTTGAGTTTCTTTTGTTATAAGAGCCAATGCGGAAGGCAAATGGATTTGACCTTCGTACAAGGCCCGGCCAATAATACATCCAAAAATCTGCTTATGGGCATTTTTTGCTTGGGCACCACCCAATAGAGTACTCCCAAAATCGGTATTACTTAGTTGGGTATTACTTCCTGGAGTCTTCTTCTGAAGGGCATTCTCTGTACCTGAAAATTCAGGATTCGTGTCGCGAGCAGTTTTCTCGATTTCACGATTAGAGTACGGTTTAGTGGGCGATGAAAATTTGCTATTCGTGTCATTGACACTTTTCATATCTTGCGCTTGTAATGTTACTTCGGGACGATTGCTCTCGGAAAGAGATTCGTTCTCGACTCTAGTTAGATGTGCTTTTGGATGAGATTTTCTCCCCAATTGGGTCAACTGGCGTATATGTTCAAGATTACTCACCCCACCTGAAGCAATGATCGGTATATCAACCAGTTCGAGTAATAGTTCTAAGCCTGCAAAATCTGGTCCCTGCATCATCCCATCTTTAGAGATATCGGTATAGACGATAGCGGCCAGAGGCCAATCGGCTACTTGCTTTGCTGCCTCGATCATGCTGATTTCAAGGACTTCGAGCCAACCGTTCGCGGCGACCTTTCCGTTACGTGCATCTAGACCTAATACGATTTTATTCGGATAACGATAGATCATCGACTTCAACCATTCGCGATCCGTGAATGCTTTAGTTCCAAGGATCACACGTTCTACCCCAATCGAAAGAACTTCCTGAATATCTTTTTCACTTCTTATCCCGCCCCCCATTTGGCATGGACAAGAAATCGCTTTCACAATCTGTCGAACGATCTCCAAATTTTGCGGTGAACCTGTCTTCGCCCCATCGAGATCCACCAGATGAAGGTAATCGGCACCGAGACTTACCCACTGTTTTGCCATTTCTACTGGATTATCTCCAAAAATAGTCTCTTGGTGATAATCCCCCTGGCGTAATCGAACACATTTTCCTCCCCTTAAATCAATCGCAGGAAGAATTTTCATTCTCTGATTTTTCAAAATTTCGTTTCTTTCAATTATCATTTCTTGAAATTAGCTGTAAATATCTTGTTTGGGTTTAATAGATCCCCGCTATTTTATTAACATAGTGATTGAACTTCGCAATTCACCCTCTAATTCACACTCTATTAATAGCTCTCATCTATTGTAAATAAAAAAGAGAATAAAATAGGCTACTTTCAAATTTTAAGTTTATTGTGATCAGAATAAAATGAATTTGCAAGCAAAATATTCATATTTATCTATTTTTTTCCTTCTTTTTTGGAATTATTTGATACTAAACATGAAATTTATTTGGATTCGATTAGTAGACTTAAATAAAATTGGATTGACGGATTTCATAAGATTGTCACAATAGAGTTAAATAGGTTATAATCGGAATAGATATTCGTTAGATTAGAATAAAATCATCTAAATGATTTGAATTTTGTGAGATAATGGGATTGATCAGGATAGATTCGAAAGGATTCGGATAGGAAAATCTATTTGCCATACATGAATTAGAGAAAGAACAACATGAAAGGAATCATTCTGCAGTTATTAATTCTCTCCTTTTAATTTGGCAAATCCTCCCAAGTAGTATTTTAAGTCGAATATTTACTAGAAAGGATGCTCTCCAACCCCTTAAATCCCTTTTAAAGATTTTTTATTCATGAAACAAAATCTGAGCTGATAACCATACCCGAGATTTGATTTTTAATTGACCGATTCGAGTACAAATAAGCTGATTTTCCCTCAAAATTACCTGATCGTTGGGAAAAACCAGAAACAATTAAAACGATCAGGTAGTTTATATTACGTTTGAAAGGAAACAACTAAATGAGACGACTCATTATATCCATCTTTTTTTTAATTTTAAGTTGGGGGTTTCTCCATACCCCTTCGCTATATGCGGAACCCTTTGCCATTCTAATTGGACCTGGTGAATTTGCTGACAAACAAATAAAACCCCGGCCTAGTGCTAGCGAAGATGTTCAAGCACTTTACGATTTCTTTAGCGATCCAAAATATCTTGGCATTCCTAAAAATAATCTGTTCCTATTAATATCCCAAAAAGATGAAAAACGCAATGCCCAGACTGCGACCAAAGAGAATATCCTGAAAGCATTTCACCAAGTTATCGAAAAAGCAAAAAAAGATGACCCCGTATTTATTGTCATGGTAGCCCAAGGAGGAGCCACTGGCGACCATACTTGTGTTTTCTGTACCGATTCCACCTTCAAAGATCGTGCGAAAAATGCTCTTCTGGCCAGTGATCTCGAAGGGGATTTCAAAAAATTGAAAAGTGAGAAACTCTGTGTCTTACTCGATTTGCACTTAAAAGGATTTGAAGCCAAAGATGAACGAATTATTGAACCAAATGTGCTAGATTATGTTTTTGCATTCTTGGGCAAGAAAGAAAAAGAAAAGGACGAAGAAAGCTTTCCTCCTGGCCGCGCTATCCTGCTTGCCAATGCAGGAGCTGTTCCAACAGTTACTGTAGGCAAACTCAGTATCTTTACGAAAGCGGTTCTCGATGCTCTAGGTGGCAAAGCCGATCGTGAGGGTTATGAACCGGATGGCGTGGTAACGGTTGATGAACTGACTAAATATCTCGAAAAAGAGATTCCCAACTTAGCTAGGGACAACGGCAAAACCAATGAAGCTAAACAACAACTCCCTTACTTTGGTGCCGCACGAGCTGCGCACTTCGTTCTTACAAAAAATCCCGAAGTGACTCCGATTGTCGATAAACATCTCTCCTCTTGGGATAAAATCATAAAAGTTAACAAATTAGATAAAAAAGTATCGGAAGAAGGGAATAAACTTTTAGCACGCATGCCTAAACTCAAAGCCCTGCAACAACTCCGCAAAGATCTCGAAAGCCTGGTTGATGGCCAGATTGATCTAAAAGTATTTCTGGATAAGCGATCGAAAATTCTCGATAGTATGAAACTCGACCCGGAGGATGCAACTTCTTACGCTGTCATTTCGCTTCGAGGCTTAAGCCAGGTCCAAAAAAGTTATATTAAAGAATTGAATCTGGGCGAGATGGTCTCCAAAGGTTTGAAGGGATTGTTCCTAAAAGCGGATGAGACAATTCCCGATTCAATTAAAGAAAAAATGCAAATGGCAAAATCGTTAACAAGAGAGGAACTAAAAAAATTGCTTGAGACTGCACGTCTCGCTCTTGGTAAACGAGAAGATTTGGATAAAAATGCGGATTCGGAATCAACTATAGCGGGTGGCATGTCTGGCTTGGACCCTTATACCAATTACATCGATAAAGAAAGTCTTGAAAGAACCAACGGAATGGTGAGTGGTTCTTTCAATGGGATTGGCGTGCAAATTCGAAGAGAATTAGTCAAAGATGCACTTTTGGTCGTAACTCCCATCAAGGGGTCTCCTGCATACAAAGCCGGAATCAAAGCGGGGGATTTGATTCGGACTATTATTCGTCCCGTTGACCCAGAAGGAACTCCACTCAATCCCCCTGAAGTTATATCAACCAAAGGGATGCGAACAGATGATGCTGTCAAGCTGATCCTCGGCAAACCGGGTACCGAAGTTAAATTAGAACTCGAACGTGAAGGGGTTAAAGATCTCATGCCGTTCACTCTTAAACGAGGCCCTGTTACCGTGGAGACCGTTCTAGGTTACAAACGCAATTCGGATGATTCTTGGGATTATTACCTGGATAAAACCAACAAAATCGGCTACATTCATCTGACCCAATTTGCAAGGCGATCCTTTATCGATATGGAAAAAGTCGTTAAACAGTTACAACAAGAAGGCCTCCGTGGTTTAGTTCTCGATCTGCGTTTTAATCCAGGAGGCTACCTCGATGTCGCTGAAAATATTTGCGATTTATATATTGATGATGGGGTCATCGTAACTTTCAAAGATCGAAATGGCCAAACCAGAGAAACTCGTGGTCACGACAAACCGAGCTATTTAGATTTCCCTATGGTCTGTTTGATTAACGGTGGCTCAGCGAGCGGTTCTGAATTACTCTCTGCTTGTTTACAGGATCATTATCGGGCTATTATTCTCGGTGAACGCAGCTTTGGTAAAGGGGTCGTTCAAAGTATTCAGGAATTCAAACCAACGGGTGGGGAGATTAAATTAACCACTACCAGCTTTTGGAGACCAAACGGAAAGAATTTGAACAAAGCGGATACCGCGGGTAAGGATGATGAAGATTGGGGTGTTCGACCAACTCCTGGCTTCGGTTTAAAGCTCTCAAAAGTCGAAAATGAAGAACTCTTCGAACATTTACGGGATACCGAAATTATTCCTAACCGGAATGCCCCTGTTAAAAAGAAGAAAGAGTTTACCGATAAACAACTCAAAATGGCCATCGATTATCTGAATAATCAGATTAAAGTCGCCATTAAACCGAATCCTAAGAAAAACTCCTCTGATGAAGAAGATTAGTTTTCTCCCTCTTATCTGAATACTCCGAAAAATGGGTATTCATGTATTAACTTTTTTATTTGATCTATTTATGCTAAAGCTAATGTTTTTTTACATTTGCTTTAGCATTTTTATTTAAGTTAGTTGCTATCATCTCAAAAACTGGCAAAATATAGATATTACTTACGGATTAAATAATGGGAAAGGATTCTCGATATGGATTGACGCTCTCGAAACATGATCAGGGGATCGCTACTATGAATTTCTGTAAATTAGGTTTTATCTTTGTTCGACTTTTTGTTTTTGGATTTATCATTAATTCTTTGGGATGTTGTCACTGCTGTGATCGACCTAGGTTATTCCCGAATCTTTTTGCATCCCGGTACAGCGATCCTTATGCAACTCATCTATCGGGTTCCTCCTATGTTGGAAGCACAATGAATTTCTCTGGTGGAAGTTCTCCGAGCTGCGGTTGTGCAACAGGAATGGTAAATGGACCTGAGTTACCTATGCCAAATACGAATCCTCCAGGTTCAGAAAATCTCAATCAACCTTCTCAAAATCCGAATAATAATCCTCCAAATGTTATTCCCCGAATTGAGGAAAATCAAGCTCCTCAAAAAGAGATTAACCCAAATAGTACTTCAAGACGAATTATTCGATAAGGAATATGATTTCTCGCCCGATTTTAATTCCATAATTTTCTTGAAGTAACCATTACTTTTTGATCTTGATCTCTAAACTTTCTTTCATTGCACGAAACATATAATTTTTCCCATTTCGAATAGTTCATCATCTAATTTTTGGATTACTTCAATTATTTCTAAATACTCTTTCCAACTCATCTTTTTGGCAAATTCTTCAATATTATCTCAAAAAATGATACTTCTAGACAGTTAAATCAGTACCCAAAATAGATTCAGTGCTCTTCTCCACAGTAAATTCCAAAGTGAGTACCAACCCTAAAGACAAAATCTATGAGTGATCTAATTTCGATGTTGTACTTTTCGATTTTAGATTTTGGATTGAAAGACAGATGCCCCAGCCGATCAGCCTTACCATCTCTTTTTCAAAGCAAACAGCAAACTAAATAACAAAGCAAGCTTAGGACGCAGCTCACTTTAGTTTGAGTAGAGTATCTGAGTAAATAATTATTCCCATTATTTTTGGATAATATTATAGGAACTATTTAACAAAGAATTATCGGATTATGCTCCACCACTTATTTGCTCTATAGCTTCTATATTCATTTTCTAAGTTTGAATATGACCTTTGACATTTCAAAATGGGATAAATTACAAATCTATTTTCTATAAAAATTCTTTTATGGCATGATTATTATCAAAAAGATGCTTTTTCTTAATCATTTTTTGTTGTCAATCTGTCAAAAATTGATTAAAATATGAATACCTACCTGAAGTTTCGTTTCTCAAAAATTGGTTTAATTAAGATATGAGTCAAAACAAAGATAATTTAGGTGATTCTGCAAAATTCTCAAAAAGAAAACATAGAGAATTCCATGATTTAATTCCTGGCTTTTCTGAAGAATCCCTTCTTGCAACGCAAATTTCGGTTGGGAAAAAGCCGATTCTGAGAAGATCCTTTTTGAAATTTGGATCGCTATCCCTGGGAGGTATGTTTCTTCAAGGGATATTACCTTTTCAGTTTTCAAACCAATCCTTAAAAGCAACCGATATTCCGTATGGATCGAATAGTCGATCAAATTCATCGAATGGAGAAACCCCTGCGGTAATATTTGTTTGGTTACCCGGTGGACCATCGCATATCGATACATTTGACCTGAAACCGGAAGCCCCCGTTGAATATCGTGGACCGTACAAACCTATTAAAACCAATGTACCTGGAATCGATATTTGTGAACATCTGCCATTACTTTCTCAACGAGCAAATCGATATGCTCTGATCCGATCGGTTAGCCACACGTTTGCCGATCATGGAGGGGGTCACAAGAAATTCTTAACAGGTCGCGATCCAAAGAGTCCCACCGGATTTGTTAACGATTATCCCATGGTGGGGTCGATGGTTGCGCAGCTCGTAAAGGATCGTCAGAGGCATTTACCGAATTATATTGCAGAAGTGGATAGTGGTCGTCAGGGGATTGATGTATTTAGTTTTGGATCTGCTTATTTAGGTACATCGACTCATCCGTTCATGGTTGGTGGTGATCCGAGCAACCCCGCATTCAGTGTGCAAAATCTTCAAGCAAACGTTGGAACCGAACGATTCCATGATCGTCTGTCGCTATTGGCAAGATTGGATCAGAGGCAACCAGCGCTAGATCACTTAATGGAACAATCGCTAGGAGAGATGCGACAAAAAGCGGTTCAACTTTTAGATACCGACCACGCGAAACAGGCATTTGATTTAAGTAAGGAGCCGATGTCTCTTCGCGAGAGATATGGGATGAATAACTGGGGTCAACGAGCTATTTTAGCACGACGATTGGTGGAAGCTGGGGCAACTTTTGTAACAGTGGTCATGGAAAATCCTTATATTCAATATGGAAAAATGTCGATTCCAGAAGATGGAACATACAACTGGGATTCCCATGCGGTCAATTGTCATATTTTCAACGATACCGAACGGCGATTGCGATATTTTGATCAAACCATCAGCATGATGATTGACGATCTGTACGATCGAGGATTGGATAAACGAGTATTATTAGTAGTAACTGGCGAATTTGGTCGAACACCTAGAATCGAAACAACGAAGAATCGACCAGGACGAGACCACTGGCCGCGAGCCATGTCTATTTTGGTATCAGGTGGGGGGATGCCGATGGGTCAGATAATCGGTTCGACAACTTCCAAAGGGGAAACACCGAAAGATAGACCCTTAAGCCCGAATGATCTCTGGGCAACTGTTTTAAATCATTTAAAGATCCCTTACGCTGAAACCTCTTTCCTAGATCCAACAGGGCGCCCCATGCCAATGCTTGAAAATGGAGACCCCATAAGTGAATTAGTGGGGTAAAGACCATAAAAAGACCAGAAAAAGACTAGAAAGAGTAGCTAGTTAACGAAGAAAATATCTAGTTAACAAAAAAGCAAAACGGGCATTTTCTAGACAAGCTCGAAAAATCTTTTGCTTTAAGGACCGTTAGGCCAAGAAGTAACCTCTTTACGGTTCCGTTGCTTTGCCGTCAAAGCCGATGCGAAGCACTCGAACGGTAGGCAAATATTGGCCCCCTTCAATTGGATGACCCGCAAGAACAATTACTAGTTCTCCGGGTTGTACCACTTTTGCTTCATAAGCAGCCCGGACTGCTCCCCCCATTCGATCATCTCCCGAGCGCCGACAATAATCCATTAAAACAGGAACAAGCCCCCAGGAAACACTCATTTGTCTCAAAATATTCGCTGAAGGTGCTGGAGCGATCACTCGAGCCGTAGGACGATGCCGTGAAATCAAACGAGCGGTACGACCAGAGAGAGTCGGTGTAATAATGGCATCGACATGAAGTTGATCCGCTAAGTCAACCACTGTTTTTGTTATAAAATCATCCAGTTTCGGATTTTCCAGCTGTAAGGTCATTGGATGTTCCGTTTCATGCAAATGGGTTTCTGCTTCAAGAGCGATTTGGTGCATGCAGGTAACGGCTTCAAGGGGAAACTGCCCAACAGCTGTTTCGCCGGAGAGCATAACTGCATCCGTTCCATCATAGATAGCATTGGCAACATCCCCTGCTTCTGCTCTAGTGGGTCGAGGATTCTGTCTCATGGAATCTAACATATCCGTTGCGGTAATAACCGGTTTCCCAGCAGTTCTCGCTAGCGCAATCAATCTTTTTTGCACGGTGGGGACTCGCTCTAATGGAATTTCAACCCCAAGATCGCCTCGGGCGACCATAATACCATCAAAAGCATCAATAATTGCAGCAGCTCGGGCAATTGCTTCTGGCCGTTCAATTTTCGCGAGGACTGGAACATTAATCCCTTCACGATATAGTTCGTTGCGTAACTCCGTGGCAGATTGAGGTGTTCGCGCAAAGGATAAAGCAACCCAGTCGACATCTGCCTTGGCAATTATTTTTATCGCTTCCAAATCTCGATCGGTTACCGCTGCACTTTTTAGTTCTGTATCGGGCAGATTGACCCCTTTGTTTGGTAATAACTTACCGCCAACCAGCACGCGAGTTGTAACACGATCCCCATCATTCCTGATAACTTCGAGCTGAAACCGGCCATCATCCAAGAGAATCCGTTGTCCTGTTCTGGTTTCTGTTAGCATTTCAGGTTCCGTAATAGCAACTATCCCTGGTTGTGATACCTCCGTATGTGTTGTAAAGAGTACCTCATCATTGACACTGAGCTGCAACGGTTCCAATAATTTGATACGAAGCTTAGGACCGGGTAAATCGGCTAGAATGGCTACGTGTTTGTCAATCTCCTCGGATACTTTTCGCAATAAGCGAATTCGATTTAGATGTTCTTCTTCCGTACCATGCGAAAAATTAATCCGGGCAACATCCACCCCAGCAAGTAAGACACTACGTAATACTTCAGGTGAGTCGGTCGCTGGACCCAGAGTGGCAACGATTCTAGTCCGACGATGTATCCTATTTTTTTTCTCTTGCGCCATTTGTTTTACTCTGTGTAATAAACTATTTTTCCTCAAATCTCAATTCTGAGGAAAATGATTCACTTTATTTAGTAAGTGAGGAATGTTGTTAAGATTAGAAAAAGAATCATCAATTAACCAGACGATTTCAAAATTTATTGATGAAGAATCAAGAAAAAGTCTAAGAAAAGATTTATTCGAAGGATAAAGAATATTAATTCATCAACATTCTGGTGATTTTTCCCACGTATTTCGTGCAATTATACCTCATTTGAATTCCCAATATAGAATTCAAAATATTCCTAAAATCGGCAAATTCATTGCAATCGCTACATTCGCCAACTAAAGTTTGATAAATGCTCTAGTCAATCCTGATAAAATCAGATTAAAAGGATTATCTTTCCGAAAAATGGAAATGGAAAGATAAGATTTATCTCTGGTGCATGTAAAAAGGGGAAAAAATGGGCAATTCTAAGAGAAAATTTAGAACACGAATCTTACTAAAAAAAGTATTGATCGTATCTGTCCCCTTCCTGTTTCTATTCTTTGTTGCATGGATCCTTCTAAACACAAGTTTGAGTAGAAAATTCATAAGCCAAAAAATCTCGGCGAAGATCGGTTTTCCCGTTGAAATAGATTCGCTAGCCGTTGGTTGGTCCCATACGAAAGTAAGTCGACTCCGAATAATGGATCCTGAAGGGATTCAAACGAAACCGTTATTAGAGATACCAGAAATCGACACCGATGTAGCAATTCGATCGCTCTTTCAATTCTCCTTTACTCCGAGTGAAGTGATTCTGGATGAAATCGCACTTCAGATGGATGCGCATCGACTACAAGAATTTCAGAAGCGATTTCCGAAATCAGATTCGACTGCCTCGAATACCTCGCAAAATACCAGAGTAAAGGTAAATAACTTAAAGTTACATATCGATCATGGAAATCGCCCCCCGTTTCTTATGGACCATTTTCAATTAAGCCTAGACCCAATGGAAGCAAATAATTTTAAGCTCGAAACCGAAC
>JAKBAI010000078.1 GCA_021809185.1 Planctomycetota bacterium | reverse complement strand
TTAGTGAAGGTGAAACTCAAAACAAAACTATCTTCCACTCATGTTAAAATAACAAGAAATAATAAAGAAACTGTCTATATTTTATTAGATCATACCATTAAACCAAATTCCACTAAAGAGAAGAATCCTAATAAATTGGACAAATTGCCCAATATTCCCTTACCCAAATTTCCATAATCGGTTTGATGAAGTGTTTGTTTTTTTGGAGAAGCTAATTTCTTACCCCTCCTATTTTACCCCTCTCATCCGAGGGATCTTTAAAACTTGAACATCATGATCGATCTCACTAAAATCTCTTTTCTTACTCAAAAAATGAATCCAAATTCCTAGGCTTTAAGATCGTCGCCTTGAAGATTCATTGAAAATTCATTGAGGATTTTGATTCCAGTGTTTAAGTCGCTTAGCCATTAAATATTTTCAAATACCTCGAATGTCATATTATTGGAGAAGTTTATTCAACTCGCTTACAATCAAGGATGTAGAATCAAGAATCTTTAAGTTTATTCCAATAAAAATCTGTTGACAAATTTGATACGAATTCTCGAATTTGATCGGTTTGTAAAGGTATTGCAAGTTTTGCTGATTTTGCATAGGATAGAAGGGAATATAAGAGGGATAATGTTGTAAAACTTACGCCGAGAATTGAATTAAAGGAAGTTGGAATATTCGTTGAGTTGGGAGCATGAATGAATCGATAGAAAAACTTCCAAAATTAAATATAAAATGATCGATTTGTGGTGATAAAGAGGTGATAATTGGCAGGGAAGACCGATAAGCTGATTCTGGATGCATTGACGAAAGCGGTTGGAGAGCCACAAGGTTGTGCATTAATATCAACAAGAGGGGAAAACGGTTTATTTCCACCAAATAGTGCTGCGAAAATTGCAGCAGAACGTTGTCTTAAAGAGGGCTATCTGGAAATAATACGCACCGAGCAACAAGGAAAAACCCCAAAAGAGATTTGCAAGTTAACTGCGAAAGGAATTCAATACCTTGCGGATCAACAATCGTCACGGCAAATATTGGAAGATCTGGTACGTGTACTCGAACAGAAACAGTCCGAAGTAGAGGAAATAAAAGAAAAAATCGATCAGTGGAAGGGGCTACTTCATTCGATGCTCGCTCTCGCTCAATCGTTACAACCGTTATTACAGTCTACAGAAACTACGGAAGTTCTCGTTAAAAGCAAAACCGATGCAATAATAAACGATAGCTCGACCGAAAAAATCTTACAAGCGACACCACTATTCGTAACCGATAAGTCCATTGTTGCAGCTAACAATAATGGAGTTAGTAATGGAGACAGCAAGGGTGAAAGCCTAGTTGAAGGTGGAATTGAAAGTGGAATCGAAGGTGTAAGCAAAGACTTAGATCTTGAAATCAGTATAAAGTTTCAATTGGATCTATGGCAAAAACAGGCCGAAGCAGGTCAGGATTGCCCCCTACCGGAGCTGTTTCGGCGATTAGAGAAAGAAGTAAAATTGACCATCGGTAACTTTCATGATTGCCTAAGAAGAATGCAAGCGAATCACGAAGCCTATTTGCATCCTTGGACTGGTCCGTTGTATGCTTTGCCTGAACCCGCTTTTGCTCTGATGGTAGGTCATGAAATTGCTTATTACATAAGCATAAAAAATGAAAAATCGTCATGTTGACTTAGAACCTCAGATAAGTTGGCCAGGACGAAGCTAAGAAAAAATGCTCTAAAGAAAATAAGAAAACAGCCCTGAAGAATACACAAGGAAGTTTTTAGGATTGATTCATCGAAGCATGAATTCCTGAATGAATGACAGTATATTCAGCGAGATGAAAAAGTCTTGTCACGAAGGAGTCGACAATGTCAATGACGATTGCAGAACGTCCAATACTCGAACGTTCGATCGAGATTTTACGGCGATTTGGTAATCCTTTTCGTAATTATTTTGCCCGCAATCCGGATGACGAAATCTGCTCACGCTTTCATGTGCCGCAGTTATATGCCAAAGAACGCGAACTGTTATTGAGTGTGGTCGATCTTTATCGCACCGATCCGTTAACCCATTCCGAGATGATTCCTATCCTTGGTAACAAAGGGTCTGGAAAAACCCATTTGCTCCATTCGATTAAACACGGAGGAGATGGGGCTTGGCAATTACTAGTTACTCCGGGTGTTTTCCAAAAAGAGACCGATTTTTTGGAATATCTTCTCTTTCAAATAATCGATACACTTCTAGGCGGTGGCCAGCAGAGAGGGATTCGCCCTCTCGATTATTTGAGTGAGCAGTTGACACGGCGAATGTTGATTGCCGCCTTACAAGAAACAACTTCAGAGCAGCGGTTAGATCTGTTCCCGCCGATGGGTCTTGGCCGTTGGACACGAAAACTTGGTCTGGGTCATACTCAGGCACAAGAACGCTGCCAGTGGTTGATCGATCAACTTCATGGTCTCAGTCACATGGGACAATCGGGACTGACGATCCAGCAAGCTCTGTCCGAATCGGGTATCCCGATCGAAACGGCGATGGAGTTGATTGCTAACTTTATCGACCGCAATGAAGGGCATAATACCGCAGGTTTGATGCGGCGCTCGTTGCTTAATAGTTTTGCCCGCGTTCAACTTCTGCGTGATGAATCGGAGTTGGCGAGCTTTTTGACTTATGGTTTTGCGGAATTGGAATTCCACGTCCGGCCTAGCCGGCAAGATCTCGTCCTGGCCTTATTCAAAGTGGTCATGGAGATTTTCCGCAGTCTGAAAGTCCCGGTTGTAGTCGCTTTTGATCAGCTCGAGGATCTTCTTCTCGCTCGCCGAAATGATGATGCTCATAAAATTGCAGAAGCTTTTTTTGCTGGTATCGTTCAAGTGATGCATCAGATCGATGGTCTCTGTTTTCTGATTTTTGCTGAGCGTGGTTTGTGGAATCGTTTTGTCCCTTCTCTCGATGGTTATATCCAGGATCGACTGAATAATCCTGTCCATGTGCCACGTCATGGAACGATCAAGGCCTTGCGATTGGAAGCCCCTCCGATGGAGATGGTGCGCTTGGTGGTAGAGTCTCGTCTAACCGGGTCTTTGGATGAACTTCCTGAAGGGGATCTCCTCGGTTCCCATTTCCCATTCACGGAAGAGCAGATGTTACGGATTGTTCGAACGGAACCAACTCTACGAGATATGCTTCAACAATTTCGCCATTTATATGACCATATTGTCTATGGTCCTGAGGCTCAAGATAATCTTTCTCTCCATTCGCATGGAAATTCGACAAAACAGGTTTCACCTAATCTCCAAGGAATTTCAAACAATTTATCCGAAAGGGAAATCAATTCGGAAAAAAATGAATCGAAGATTTCTGCCAACAAACCTATCGTCGGAGATCAACCATCCGTTAGCTCGGCTTTAACGCAAGAACAAATCAATCAGGACCAGAAGGGAATGATTTCATCTACCCCAGTTTCTGATCGATCTGAAAGTTCTGAAAGTTCGGTAGTTGATTTTGTAAATCCGAGCAAGAGCAGCGATCAATTTATAGAAGGACAAGAAGAATCAAGCAACGAACCATTGGTCAATCCACTCTCAACCCAGAGCGAGTCCCCACGAAAACCAGAAGGATATATTGTCAAACAGATCGATGTGATTAAGATCGAGGAAAGCCAAGGTTCTGAAATTGATTCGCAGTTGAAATCAGAAAATCTCGGTGCGGAAACGATTTCTGAACAAACTCTAGAAAATCGAGATTCAGACAAACCATTGAATCGGCTGGCGGGATTATTGAAATCTCAGATGGAGATAAAATCCGATGTGATTTCTTCAGTTTCCGTACCTGTCTCCATGAACTCTGTCTCGAATAGTTCACGTGGTCTCACCCATAACCAGATGATTTCCATGTGGCAACAAGAACAGCGCACCGCTCTACGAAAATTGGAACCTGAAGGAGCACTTCCTGGTGCCACTCGAGAATTACAAGCTGCGCTTGGTACATTTCTCAACAACTGTTTGGAACATGGGGTGAAGGTGGGACCATGGCGGCTACAGCACGTTGTTCCAGAATTCACTTTTGGAGATCACCCAACTTATGGTGTGATCACCATGGCCCACTGGGCCTTTAAGGATAGCCAACCTTGGCGTGTTGGTATTGGGCTATTTTTGGCGCGGGCGGCAGGGAAACCTCGCGATCTCGAAATTAAGTTATCTGTACTTAAACAGCAACCTAGTTTGATCGATCATTTGATCCTGTTACGCCCAGAGGATGATCTCTCCTTAACTGGGAAAAGCAAAACAATCTGGAACGATTCAGAAAAACAGGGTTATCATTCGCGGTTAGAGGCAATTTCTCTGGAAGGTCTAGCAACGATTTATAGCTTCCCCAGATGGTTATCTGCTATTTCGGAATCCCTCCCAGAAGGGCAACCGGTTCCGAATCTTGCGGATGTTATTCAGGAATTCTGCGAATCTTTGTTACAACAAGTCTGTATGCCGATTCAGGAATAAAATATTCGTCATTCTCGATAAACTAGAATAGGGGAAATCATTAAACCGATTTCCCCTATTCTAGTTTATATAATGAGAAATGAAACCATTGATCATAAGTGGTTTGTGTTAGGGATCAAATAGAATTATTAAAGATTGTTTTATAAAGATATTTTATTTATGACCTATGAAGAAGTCCTTGCTTTCTGGTATGGCAGGGTCGATTTTGAGAAGAAGTCCGCAAAGCCAACCGAACTTAAATTAGAGCGAATGCGCTATCTGCTCGAACAACTGAACCAACCACAGGATCAGCTACGGATTTTGCATATTGCCGGAACTAAGGGAAAAGGTTCCTCAGCTGCGATGTTGGCCCAGATTTTGCAATGTCAAGGTTACCATGTCGGTTTGTTTACTTCTCCACATTTGCTCGATGTCTCCGAACGAATCCAGATTGATCGGATGGCTATTTCTAAAGATCAGATCATTTCTCTCATGGAATCGACTATCATCCCAGTGGTTCAAAAAATGGAAGCAAAGGGGGTAGAGTATTGCCCTACCTTTTTTGAAATCTCAACTGCTTTAGGATGGTGTTATTTTGCTTCTCAAAAGGTCGATTTTGCTGTTGTGGAGGTCGGTCTGGGGGGACGATTAGATTCAACGAATATTTGCCAACCGATGTTAACGATGATTACTAATATCAGTTTTGATCACATGGCGCAGCTCGGCAATACGATCGAAGCTATTGCTGCTGAAAAAGCGGGAATTATCAAAAGTGGCGTTCCTGTTATCTGCTCTGCCGAAAATCCACTAGCACAGAACACGATTTCCCAAATTGCTTCCGAGAAAAAATCGATCTGTAAAATGGTCCATACCGACTTTTACTATCGTTCTTTTAACTGGGATTCGAAGTCGGCTCGGAATGTTGTTAAAAGCGAAGAAAAAATCGAAAACGATGTTATTAGTTTTGTGTCTAACTCGAATGATGAAAATGGATCAGCAGAATCAGAGCTGATTTTTCCGGCAGTGGAATTTCAGAATAGGAATCGAGAAAAAACTCATTGGCAACTATCGCTATGGGGAAATCACCAAGCGTGTAATGCAGCGGGGGTGTTAGCGGCGATTGAAGAACTACGCGAGCAGGGCATCAAAATCGGAGATGAGGCAATTCGACAGGGTTTGGCTACGGTTGCCTGGCACGGTCGAATGGAAGTGATTCGAACTCAACCCCTGGTGATATTGGATTGCGCTCATAATGTGGCCTCGATGGTTGCTTTGGTGGAGACACTTCATTCCGCTTTTCCCGTTCAAGGGTTGAAGCAGATCATTTTAGCTATTTCTAATGACAAGCAGATCGATGAAATGCTTGCTATTTTGTTTCCAGAATTCGATGTTTTTCATCTTTGCCGATATGGAAATAACCCACGCTGTACCCCTCCTGATCAACTCGCAGCCAAATTATTACAATTCGATCCGCAAAAAAAGATATTCATTTCGGAGACAGCTCGCGAAGCTTGGGAAAAAGCTTTGACTATGGAAATCTCAAACGAGGTAACTCCAGATTTTTCGCTTCATTCACTTCCCGAGTCTAGAAAAGAGCCTGGCCGAATCGTTATTACTGGTTCGGTTTTCCTGGCCGGAGAAATATTAGCGATCGTTTCTGCATGATCAATCGTTGACTTACACGGTTTTTTTATGCTATTCCCCCCTGATTTTTACAAAAATTATTGATCCGCGCCAACAAATCTTCTCGCTTCGGTTATAATTATTAGATATAGGTTTAAAAATTTCTCTTAAGGAAACATGGTATTTGTTCAGAGAGATTTGAAAGGATTATTCAAATATTTATTCTTGAAAAATAAATGAATTATTGAATTTACTTTCCGATTTTCGAATAACTTGGTATCGATTTCAAAAAATCAATTCTTAGTTTGTGAAGAATACTCTTGCAAAACCAAGAATGGGAAGATTTTTTGAGCTGAAAGTGTCTAGAGATCGGATTGATTTTGAGAGTTGAACTATCATAAAATTTATTTTGAGATGAATCGATTGGCTTGTTCATTTTTATCGTTGATGATTGAGAAGGTCGGAGCCAAAGTTCATCATTTTCAAGCTGGGGAAAAAGTATGTTTTACTTACAACGAACAAAAATAGATCTTTCTGGAAATCGAGAAAATCGAAGATTTTGTTTGGAAAGCTGGAAAAAAAGGCTCTTAACTTGTCTGGTCGGTACAAGCTACTTTCTTTTAAGTAACGCAGCAAATGTAGATAGATCTTTGGTATTCGCTGCACAGCAACCCCCTGATTCCTCCGAACGATTATTGCAACAACAGCAATCGTATCAGGAAATTGTCCGGCAAAAATTAGCATTGAGGTTAAAAGAGGCTTTGCAAGATGCCGAACGATTGGAGAAGATCTCCCCAGCTCGTGCGGTAACTCGATTGCGACAATTTGTCAATGAAATCGATACAACCCCTTTACTTGCAGACAATGTGCGGAAAGTATTTCGAACAACGGCTACGGATAGGATTGCAGGAATCGAGCGAAAAGCATTAAATAAAAGTGGTAACTCAAGTTCAACCAATACTGTCCCTTCCAATACCTCTTCCTCTTCGCTTAACCCAAATAATACGATTTCGAATATTTCGTTGCCAACATCTCCATCGCCATCAACGATAAGGCAAGCAGCAGCACGTAGAGACGAATTATTGAAAATGTTGCAAAAAGCCCGCCAAGAGCGCGAAGATATTCAGCGCACGCTCGATACCATCGCGGCACTCGTGAAATCAGGAAATAATGAACAGGCGAAAAAGGAAATGGAGTCGTTGCGTAAAAAATATCCTGAAAATCCGATTTCCGTTATTATTCCGCAATCGGCTTCGATGGAGCAGGTTCTCAAAGAAGCGCGAATTTTACAAGCGCAGCAAGCGGATGGATTTTTGATTGCTATGCGTAGCGTTGATAAAGCAGCTATACCCATCGCGGATGATATTGAATTCGATACCATCAAAAAAGGTTACTTCAAAGAGATAACGAAAAGGCGTATGACCTCTACGCTCACTGCTCGTGAGAAAGCGATTCTAAAAGCTCTGAATTCGCCAATTCAGATCGAAGGGCAGACAGGGTCGTTCGAGGGCATTTTGCAATCGATTTCGGATCAGATCAAGCAGCCGATTCTTTTACAGAAAACGTCGCTAACGGAACAGAATATCGATAGCCAAACGCGCATAACTCTACCCCCCCTTGGGCGTATTTCTACCCGAACCGCTTTGCGTAAGATCCTGCAAGACCAGGGTTTGACTTACGTAATCAAAGATCAGGCGATCCAGGTGGTTTCGATCGAGCGAGCACGAGAAATGATGGTCAACAAAGCCTACTACATTGGCGATCTCGTCACCGGCTTAGGGGCATTTGGTGATGCCACCACCTGGGGACCAGGAGTGGCTATGATGCAAATGATGGAAAATGCACAGCAGATCATCAAAATGCTCGAAGGGATCGATCCTTTGACCTGGAAAGCGAACGGTGGGAGTGGTTCTGCGGTTTTCCATTTCGCCAGTAATTCGATCATCGTGCGACAATCGGCAGAAGTTCATGCCATGCTTGGTGATGCTTTTAGCCACGGCAAATAATGGATTCTTGTTTTCCCAGTCGACCGGTCGACTGGGGATTTTTTTTTAGATTTTTAGATGATTCTCGTTTAAATCAGAACAATTCGATCTCTATTTCTATTATGCAAAAAGGTCTTTCGACATGAGCCGATTTTTCCCTTCTCCTGAAGAGTGTGGCCACCATATCATTTTTGGAAACATTCCCATTCGTACTTACGCAGGGGATCATTTACAAATGTCTCTCGTGGAAGTTCCTGAAGAGGGAGTGGTCGATTGGCATCAACATCCGCAAGAACAGATGGGGATGGTTGTTTCTGGCAGAGCTATTTTTTATGTAGGAGAGGAGAGCAAGGAACTAGCAAAGGGGGACATGTATTTTATTCCTGGTTCGGTCCGGCATCGAGTGGTTGCGGTTCCATGCGCGGAAAAATTCGTGGCACTTGATATTTTTTATCCCATTCGCCCTGAATATTGCTAGTTGACGAACCCTTTAGGAAGATCCCCTTTTTAGGTTTTTTGATACGGGGATTTCTGTAGCATTTCTGTTGTATTCAAAGTCTCTTGATTTTAGAGATTACTTGTCGCATTTTCTGCTAGTGTAGCAGCAGATGAAGAGGAACGCGAGCGATGGGGGGAAGTGGCAGATTGGGGAGGATTCGAAGCGACTTTTTGATGGCTCTCCGAGATGTTGTTCTTAGGCCCAAGTGTTGCCTCTAGGGTTACCCCAAGTCCAAGTGGTTCTTCTTTAGTTGTCTCTTTAGTTGTCTCTTTAGGAGTCGAAGCATAATGTCCGTAGTGATGTTTTTTGATTGCTTTATCAGGACTTAGATTTTTTTGATCCTCTTTACTTGCATTGCATGATGCCAAATAATCGGTAATTATCGTCAATCCTTTCGATAATCTCGAATCATCTGTTCCCAGAGCGATTCGGAAATAATCGTTGCCATTTGTACCAAACGGTTCGCCCGCTTGGACGAGGAGTTCGAACCGGTGCGCGAGCGCATTGCTTAATTCTGTCCCCGTCACCCCCTTCTTTTGTAATGGGCACCAGATAAACGGCCCAGCGTCACCAATTTCAACGGGGAGATCTATTGCCTTTAAGTGCTTTTGAACTAGCATTTTACGCTCTTGGATAATGCGGTGAAGATTTATAATCCCATGGGGATTTTTCTGAATGACTTCCTCGCCGAGCTGTTGCGTATACGTTGAGACAAAACCAGCGTTCATTATCTGAGTCAAGCTAGCAGCACGGATCAGCGAAGCAGGAGCGCGCAGCCAACCGATGCGTAAATGAGGTAAACCATACCGATAACTCATCGAATCGATAGTGCAAAGCCGATTTCGAGTATGCGGTAGAGCGCTCAATTCGAAAGCCCCTTTCTGCTCTCCGTTGATAGCAAACGTACGATCATAAAGAATCAACAGATCTTGTTTAGCGGCAAAATAAGCGATTTGTTCTAAGATTTCTGGTGAATAACTAGCCCCCAGAGGATTGTTGGGATCAGAAAACAGCAATATTTTTGCTTGGCGCATGGCCTTGCGTAACCGGCTAGCATCGATTTGTAGTTTGCCTTCCTGAAGCTGGCAGGGGACGCGGATTACTTTTGCTTGCCGATGTTGAAGGATCAAAGGGTAAATGGGGGAGCACGGATCAAATACGATAACTTTATCCCCCGGACGAACCAGCGTATCGAGG
The DNA here is from genome assembly GCA_021809185.1 of Planctomycetota bacterium. Classification (GTDB taxonomy): domain Bacteria; phylum Planctomycetota; class Planctomycetia; order Gemmatales; family Gemmataceae; genus JAKBAI01. The sequence goes on along the minus strand of JAKBAI010000078.1, from coordinate 11,122 downwards.
ATAGTAAGAAGAGCACCAGTACTGCCTGGACAAACTAAGAGTTCTTCCTCTTTTTGTAACGGTGCCGCTAAATAGGAGAGCTCGATCTGCCGTCGAAGACCGGAATCGCCATTTAATTCGCAATCACGGATCTCTTTGATTTTGCGAATGGCCGGTAAACAGATCGGGGTTTTGGGGAATGGGTAAGTCAAATCGATGGCGGTGCTCGCATCGATTCGTGACAGCGATTGAGAGTAACGGTGTAAATCCGCTAAGGGTAACTGGATCGCACGATCTCCAAGGCGGTGTAGAATAGCCTGATGGCCGCAAGTTATCCTCTTGATAAATGGGAGTCTTCGCCCGATCGGAGAATCGATCAGCAGGCAACGCCACCAGGTTTTCAATCGGCTCAACATCTGTAGTCTCCAGAATCTCGTGGTTGAAAAAGAACCGTCCCGGTTTGAAATCTTACTTGTCGATTATGAAATCGCTATCGGGATGAAAGTTTGAAAGATTGAAACATTTTAGTTATGCAAAGCGATCAATGGCTTTGTTTGAGCATCTCTCGTTGATAATATTCTGCTAGAGCACGAACTGTTTGATCGGGATCTTTTTCGCGAAGAGTTTCTAGCTGAGGAATCATATTTATACGATTTTCGCTCGCAAGACGGATGGCACCAGCTCGCATTGCTGGATCGGGATCGTGCAAGAGTCTTTCTAGCCATGGTGCTAATGAAAAATCGTCATCATGAGGGAACTGAACTAATACCTTTAATCGTTCGCCAGGCTGAGGATGGGTCCACTGTTTGCCTAAACTGATTTGCAAATCGCTGGCACCGCGACTTTTAAGGCTCATCTTACAGATTTCGCGCACTTCGGGATCAGAATCGTGTAAGAATCGCAGTAAATCGTCATCGGTCAACAATGATTCAACTCCATCTCGTTGAGGACCAAGTGCCAGTAAAGCCCCCTGACGAACTCGCGCTGAAGGATGATGTAGATTGGGAAGTACCTCTGAGAGCAGATTTATCTCTGGTCTCAGAGCAATTCCGATCGCTTGTACTCGAATTTCATCTTCGGTGCTTTTGAGAAGGATCCCTATCTTCAGTCGCAGCGCTGTCGTAAAATCCCCCTGAGTGGTATCCAGAAGGGGGGTCATCAATTGTAACGCAGCGCACTGCCCTAGCGTTCCTGCATCCTCAAAGTTTTCGAGCAACTGATTCCCTAGGTATCTTCGGATCTCGATCGGAGTCGCTTTGTTTTGAATCAATTCTTCTAAGACCGTTCGAATTGAGCGAGCTCGTTCATTATCGGCTTTTTTCAGACTGGATACCAATGCCGACAATCCCGGTTCGTTTAATTCCAGTAGTTCTCTAGCCCATTTCCTTTGTTCTTCTCCATTGCTCCCTTCCATTGCTTGAAGATAGATCAAACAGCGAATGTTGGTTTGTTGCCAAATCCCAATCCCGATAAGCACGGCTAGACAGAGAAATACAAAAAGAATTCTTTTTCCCCTTTTACGTCTACTCCATTTTTTTTCGTCCATGATGAGATACCCTTTTCAAATCTTTTTCGAAGTTCTCTAGTCAAATTCTTGGTTGTATGGTAAAACCTTTAGCTATATTCAACAAGATCAATTTCGCTCCAAGCGATTTCGATTGTTATGGAACCGTTGTGGAATTAGAAAGATCGATTTAAGGAGCAGCTTTTTCTATTCATCGTTTTGATTTTATACTCTCTGGTGTAAAGTTTTATTCAGTTTACTTAGAGTAATATTTGAAGTAATATTTGAAGTAAAAATTCGAGAACCAATAAGTTGATTTTATCCTCATCTTTATTCAGCTTAAAGAAGGGTAAATTAGATAAAATTGGCGAATTTGGTTTGAATAGTTGTTGTTTTACAATGGTTTTTTTAGGATGGCAAGTTAGTTGATTAGGGAGGTTGGGTAATGTTTGAGATTTAAGGATATAGACAAAAAATTATGAAATGAGAAAAGAATAAACATTCCAGATTAGCAGAAGTAAAATATTTGCTTCTTTTATCACAATCTAAAAATCTTCTCTGGATTATGGTTTTTCTCTCATGTTACGTATGACCATCGAACGATTAAACCATATGTTTCCTTGCCACTAATAATAATAGTTCCAAGCGAAGGGAAATTGGCGAGTATGAATTTCAAAATAATTAAACTACTGGTTCTTACTTCAAGTTGGGTTTTTATTCGTCCTGGGGACATCGCTGCGCAGGGATATGGGAACGCCAATGCTAATAACAAAAATTCTACGGTTAGCTCTCCATTAGGAAATTATCAAACAGGAAATTATCAAACAGGAAATTATCAATCAAGTAATGTCAATCGATCGAATTCAGCGCAGGGATCCAATTTAGGGTATACTTTAACATCTGCTAATTATGGTTCTAGTAACCCAACTTCCACTTATTATCAGGAACGAGCAATTGAGAAAGGGAATTCAAAGACTTTACCTGTCTCTTTGGAAAAGACACCAGCGAATCTTCGCGACGCGATCTATAATGTGATAAAACATCCATCGATTCAAACCAGTACGAAGATGGATCGGTTTTACGGTTATGACACTTTGTATCTATGGTTACTGGATCACCCAGCGACCGTTGCCCTCGGTTGGCGCCGATTAGGGATTCCTGCCTTAGATATTCGTGAAATTCAGAGCGGGAAGTTTCAGTGGAAAGATGAAAGAAATCAATTAACATGGATAACGGTGGCTCGAGGTAGTGCGGGTCGAGTGTGGTATGCCGAAGGTACGGTCAATCCCGGACCGATGATGCCAATTATTCCCGTCCGCGCTGTTGCAGTACTCCATCACGATTTTTATTTGGATAAGGAAAATCGAACCATTATCGTCCATCGCGTCGATTGCTATATGCAATCCGAAAGTAAAATCGCCAATCTGGTGACCAAAATGATGGGAAGTTCCGCATCGCACATGGCGGAATCAGGGGCCGATCAGTTATTGTTCTACTTTTCTGGGATTACCCGCTATCTGTACAAATACCCCAAATATACTCGTGAATTACTCAAGCCTATTCCTTCAGAAACCGCACATAATACTAATTCTACTGCGAAGTAGTTTTTAAAAGTGGGTTTCTAAAATTAGTCCTAATTTGGTTGAGTACCAAGACATTTCTATTCGACTCTTCTGGGTTTATATCATGAATTCTGATCGAAATAGTGATTTTTGATTTTTATCGGCACGCTCCTTGACCGCTTACGATTTTGAAAAGCGTGGTTGAGTGGCCCAATTTTTGATCTGTTCTTCTAATGATGAAAAGAAAGCACTCCGAGGAAAAACTTCGCTTAAGCCCGCAGCGCGAGCACTCTGAAAACTATTTATATTCACATGAGGGGCGAATGCAATAATCCGAATTTCGTTTCCTTTGGAGTTATGAATAAACTCACTAAGCTGATCGTAATCGATTTCTGGGTGTTCCAGATCGATAACAATACAGCCATTGATGTGCGGAATTAGGTTCATGAACTTGGACCAATTACGAACCGACATTGTCGCTAAGCCTTTGGCTTTTGCTGTTGCGACAATTCGACTGTTATCCATTAAATCGTCACTAAAAACCACTACGGTTTTTGGATTTTGCTCTTCTGGTCTTGTTTCGGGATTCATATCTTTACCTTGATTCTGGATGATGCCAATTCTTACATTTGAAATTTGATTGCACAATAAAAATAAAACTTTAAGAAACAGAGCTAAAGTTATCTAGCAGAGGGTGTTCTTCATCGTTATCGAGTGGTTTCAAATCGCTTCTGGCCCACGTTCTCCTGTTCGAATACGAATACAATCTTCGAGCGGGAGAATAAAGATTTTGCCATCCCCAATTCTCCCTTCATTCCCCGTTCGACCCGCTTTCATAATGGCGTTGACCGTTGGTTCAACGAAGTCTTCGTTGACGGCTATTTGCAACTGAACTTTTCGCAATAGGTTCACGTTGATCTCGTGATCCCGATAGAATTCGGTTTGCCCTTTTTGTCTACCAAAACCTTGGCAATCGATGATGGTTAAACGGAATACTTCCACCTGATTTAATGCCTCTTTAACTGCTTCCAGTTTCGTTGGTTGAATAATCGCGATGATTAATTTCATTTGTTTTTTCTTTGACAAAATCGACAAATTATTTATTTAACTCAATAACTTCTTGATTATTTAGGTTGTCTACTCCATTATATTCATGATTATTCTAGTAGAAAAGATGGGAGTGTGGGTAAGTTTTGTTTCTTCAACTCGAATTTGTCTCATAACACGATCTCGGATTCAGCCTATCTCGGAATTCCATTGAGAAATATCTACAGGCTGCTATTAGTTGCATATGTAGTTTCAAATGAATCTTCATATGTATCTTCATATGTATCTGCACTGGAATAGGCAAAAACTTGAAAATCATGCGATTCTTCCAGTTAATTTCTTGTTATCCGAAAAGAAATGGTTATGGAAATATCGCTAAACTAATTCTCTCATTTTACTAGAACTCCAAAAATTATTATACGAATTCGATCTTTTTGAGTATAATTTGAAGAAATATAATCCAAATTCAATAAAAATGGATTGCAGAAAGAAGAAACAAAAAACAATTGAAAAAGCTGGGAAAAATGCTATTTGATTTATACAATAGAAACTGAACAAGCCTAAGTGCAAGAAATGCCTTCTAAAAATGCCCTATAAATTTAGTTCTTGCTAGTAAGATTAACATAATTAGAATTAACAAAATTGAGTGTTTGGTGATTGTAAAGCTCATGAACTTGAAAGACGTAAAACAGATCATTTTGGGTAACTATATTGTCTATCCCGTGACATTATTGTTCGTAGGAATAGGCGTCTTTTGTGTCTGTGCGCAACTTGGTAAATGTGACATGCAGATGGATAGTAACTCTGTAATATCAATCGTTAATGCCATAGCTATTATTAACTTAATTTCTATTGCTATTGTGATTGCAATTAATATTTACGAAATCGAAATAGCAATTCCTGTAATTACTAGATCAATACCAAAATTAAGTGAATCGTAAGCCAAAACGGGTGAGATGAATAATCCAAAGAAATAGAAACCCTGAGGCAAAACGCTTCAGGGTTTTTTTGTTGAATCGGAGTTGAAGTTGAAATTTCCGATGTTGAATGGGTTGATTGGATCCCTTTTGAAAAAAACGGATGACTTTCAAAAATTAGAATGAATTGAAAGACTACCTGTTCGAGTATCGTTTAGAGGTACTCGAAGAATCCACTGGGACAGGATATAACTGGGACTGGAAAAAATGAGATCGAAAAGGAGCAAAAGTGCGCGTCGCTATTTATGATACATCTCTCCGTGATGGCAGTCAGGGGGAGGGGATCAATTTTTCTTTAGAAGATAAGCTATTAATCACAAAACGTTTAGATGAAATGGGGGTCGATTATATTGAAGGGGGTTATCCCTTATCGAATCCCAAAGATTTCGAATATTTTCAGCAGATACGCAAGCAAGATCTTAGACATGCGAAAGTGGTTGCGTTTGGTATGACGCGCCGGAAAAATATTGCCGCGAGTGAGGATGTTGGACTGAAAGCGCTTTTGGATGCAGAAACCCCGGTGGTTACGATCGTAGGCAAGAGTTGGGATCTGCATGTCGAAGAAATTCTTGGCATTTCTTTGGAAGAGAATCTAGCGATGATTGCCGATTCGGTATCCCATTGTCTGAAAAAGGGCCGGGAAGTATTTTATGATGCGGAGCATTTTTTTGACGGCTACCAAGCGAATCCAGAGTATGCACTGAAAACATTGGTTGCAGCGGCTCAGGGGGGGGCTAGTACCATTATTTTGTGCGATACCAACGGCGGCACGATGCCAGAGATCATCGGGGATCGAGTGGTGATCGTAAAGAATCATCTTAAAAGTTTTAATTGCGCGATCGGGATTCATTGTCATAACGATTGTGAATTAGCGGTTGCCAATACTCTTAGTGCAGTTCGATCGGGAGCAACCCAGGTACAGGGCACCATCAACGGAATAGGGGAGCGTTGCGGAAATGTAGATTTAATCAGTGTGATTGCCAATTTAGCGATAAAATATTCGTATGAAGTTCTGCGCCCAGAAAGTTTGCATAAATTAACGGAATTGTCTCGCTATGTCTATGAGATTGCTAATATGAATTTTCGCAATGGTCAAGCTTTTGTTGGTTCTAGCGCATTTGCTCATAAGGGGGGAATGCACACGCACGCGGTCGGTAAGAATCCGATCACCTATGAGCATATCGATCCTAAAGTTGTGGGCAATGAACGAAAGATTTTGGTGAGTGAGTTATCTGGTCAATCAACGATATTGGCCAAAACGACGAAGTACGAAATAGCTCACGATCGCGAGAAAATGGGGCGAATCCTAGCTCAGGTGCAGGATTTAGAAAATGAGGGTTATGAGTTCGAAGCGGCGGAAGCTTCGTTCGACCTTCTCGTGAAAAAATGCTTGGGCATCTATCAACCTTGGTTTCAGCGCTTATCTTACCGAGTCAATATCGAGTCCCCTTTAGCCGATCATTTGGTAACCGAGGCAACGGTGAAGATCGGTGTGGGAAAAGATGTTCGGCATGAGGTCAGTGAAGGGGATGGCCCGGTAAATGCCCTGGATGGCGCGTTGCGTAAAGCGCTGGTGCCTATCTATCCCTCCCTCGCTCAGATGCAGTTGGTCGATTATAAAGTCCGAGTGGTCAATGCCAAAGCGGGAACTGCTGCTCGTGTTCGAGTGGTGATTGAATCACGCGATGCTAGTTCGAGCTGGGGCACGGTGGGTGTTAGCGAGAATATAATCGAAGCGAGTTGGCTTGCTCTGGTCGATTCTCTTGAATACAAGCTATTCAAAGATCAGGAAAATATCGAAACCCCTAAAAAATCTTAGGGGGTAATCTATACGGAGGGATTTCTGAGTAGATGATGGCTTTTTAAGGTAGGAATAATCGTAGATAGTTAATTTTTAAAGAAGAATGTAAATAATAAAACGAAAAATAGGCGAATACTTTGCGTATAAGAAGTATCGAATAACCGTTCAAAATAGAGTAAAGAGAAGAATAAAGAGATAAAAAATGGAAAGCGAATTGGCAAAAGCTTACAATCCCGAGCAGGCTCATCGGGAATGTTTGGCTCTTTGGGATAAATATGAAATCGGGCATATCAACGAAGAGCAGTTAAAGAAGGAGGGGACCAAAAATTATTCGATTGTGATTCCCCCGCCGAATGTAACCGGAGCACTGCATATTGGCCATGCTTTGAATAATACCCTTCAGGATGTCTTGATCCGCTGGCGGAGAATGCAGGGTTATCATGCCATGTGGTTGCCTGGGACTGATCACGCTGGAATTGCCACCCAGGCAGTTGTCGAAAAACGGATCATCCAAACTGAGAAAAAGAGTCGCCATGAGCTTGGCCGTGAAAATCTGGTAGGGCGAATCTGGCAATGGAAAGATCAGTATGAAAAGCGAATTTTAAATCAACTTCGACAAATGGGGTGTTCGTGTGACTGGCAACGGACCCGATTCACCTTAGACCCGATCTGTGCGCGAGCGGTTCGAGAAACTTTTTTCTCTCTCTTTCAAAAAGGATATATCCAACGCGGGAATCGGCTCGTCAATTGGGATACTCATTTACAAACATCCGTAGCGGATGATGAAACGATCGTTGAGGAAACCAAGGGGGGGTTTTGGACGTTTCACTATCCGATCGAAGATAGCGAAGAATTGATTCGATTTTCGACAACTCGGCCAGAAACCATGCTGGGGGATACGGCAATCTGTGTCCATCCGGATGATCAACGTTACCAGCATTTGATCGGTAAAAAAGCGATTATTCCGCTCAATGGCAGAGCGATTCCCATAATAGCAGATGGTAAACTCGCGGACCCAAGTTTAGGTACTGGAGCGGTGAAAGTGACCCCCGCGCATGATCCAAACGATTACGCATGCGGGTTACGCCATCAACTACCGATGATCAATATCTTGAATCCCAATGGAACCATCAACGAGAACGGTGCCCCATTTACAGGACTGGATCGTTATACCGCGCGCGAAAAAGTGATTCAGGCGATGAAGGATTTGAATTGTTTTGAAGGGCACGAAGATCGGCTTATCCCCCTAGCCTATAGTGATCGCAGCAAGACCCCCATCGAGCCATATTTATCGGAACAATGGTTTGTGCAGATGGGGGATCGCAACGATGGTAGGATAGGGTTGGCGCAGCTCGCCATGGATGCAGTGGTATCTGGGAAAATCAAAATTTATCCTGAACGCTATGCCAAGAGCTATCTGGAATGGTTAGGTGAAAAACGAGATTGGTGTATCAGTAGACAGCTCTGGTGGGGGCATCGAATTCCCATTTGGTATACCCAGGCACCGCGGGAAGTGATGATTAAAGCTTTTGCCAATCGAAGCGATATTGCCTATCGTGAAGTCGAGAGCTCGACTCCAAGCAATGAGCCATCGTGGATGATTTCCGCTTTACACGATTTAGCGGGCAACGAGTTAGGACCAGATTATCGGCTTCACCAGGATGAAGATGTGCTCGATACCTGGTTCAGTTCGGCTTTATGGCCGCTATCGACTCTGGGTTGGCCCGAACGGACCGCGGAGTTTGAAAAGTTTTATCCTACCAGTGTGCTAGTTACATCGAGGGATATAATAACGCTATGGGTTGTGCGCATGGCGATTATGGGATTGTTGAATACGGGACAGGTGCCATTTCATCAGGTCTATGTTCATCCGAAAATGCTCGATGGGCTGGGGGTGACAATGAGCAAAACCCGCGGCAATGGAGTTGATCCACTCGATATTATTCGGATGTACGGAGCAGATGCGTTGCGTTATCAGATGGTGTCGCTAGCAGGGGAGACCCAGGATTCGCGCTTACCTGTATCAAATATTTGCCCGCATTGTGGTGCTCTGAATTCTGTAAAACGGGAGCACATGAATATGCAAACCAGAAAAGTCTCTTGTTTGCAATGCAAGAAAAACTTTCGGCCTGGAGGACCGTGGCCCAGCGAGGATGAGGAATTACCAACCGCTATCCAAGCTTCTGAACGATTCGAGATTGGCCGCAACTTTGCCAATAAGCTATGGAATGCCGGGCGATTTATCCTTATGAATCTGGGCGAAAGTCAGCCTGTGTCTTTCGAAATTCGTGAAGATCTTTCCGGTCTTCCCATCGAGGATTTATGGATTCTAAGCCGATTAGCATCTACGGTTAAAGAATTGACTAAACAATTAGAAGCATTCCGTTTTTCGGAAACGACTCGGATTATTTATGAATTCGTCTGGTCTGATTTTTGTGATTGGTATATCGAAATGAGTAAAGGGAGACTAAAAGACGAAGCGAGTAAAGCGAAGGTAGAAACTATTTTACTTTTTTTACTTGATCAGATTGTCCGATTCATTCATCCGATTATGCCTTTTGTAAGTGAATCGATGTGGCAACTCATGAACGAGCGATTTGGCAAACCACGATGTTTCGTTTCAGAGCAGAAGGGGATAGAAAATAATCGTCTCGACGGCAGTTCAGTTACCGAGAATCCCTCTGTTGCGCTGGCTTCTGTTGCGTTGGCTTCATGGCCTGAATTAAGCGAATCCTGGATCAATCCTGAGATTGAAAGCCGATTTGCTCAAATGCAGCTTTTGATTCGTTCACTCCGCGAGGTGCGAAATCGTTATCAAATCGATACGCGGATCCCATTACAGGTGTCGATCCGCTGCCATGCCGATTTGGTCAACGATTTTAATCTGCTTACCCCTTTTATTCATTTACTTGGGCGGGTGGGCGACTTACAGATTGGCGAAAATGTCGTTAAACTACCACAATCCGCCACTGTAATCACTTCTGAATTTGAATTGTATTGTTCTTTAGTTGGGTTGATCGATCCTATTAAGGAGACAGAACGTTTAAAGAAGCAACTTCTAGAGAAAGAGAACTCTCGTTCCAAACTAAGGGAAAAATTGGAAAAGGGGGATTTTCGATCTCGAGCTCCTCAAGAAATTATCCAACAACATGAGGCACAGCTCAATGACTTAGAAGCTCAGATTCTTTCACTGCAAGCCAATTTGAAGGATTTAGAAATAAACTGAATTCGGATCAAACTTGTCGTATTCCCTTAGATAACCCATGTTTCATTTTTTCTGGGTTATCTAACGGTTATTTTCTTCAAAATCTTGCCAATTCTGGGTATCGAATTTTCGCTACCCCATTTTCAATATTCTTCGATTTCGATGCTTCAACATATAATTATACTTTAAGCATATTAGATTCATATCGAAATCATTTTTTCTATAGAATTACTTAATGAATCGATGATTAATTATTCTCCTTTGGACACCTCCATCTTGTTCATATAATCATAACTAATGGTGTAATCGATAGAATTAGTATTTCTATTTAATTGAGACAATAATAAATATCTTGTAAAATCAAAATAAGCGTTGAAATTGAAAAAATTAGAACAAATTCCGTGATCCGAATATGTTTTTTATTTGATACATTGAAAAAACCAAGCTAGGATTACTTAATTATTAGGATTCGCATTTTCCTAATAAACAAAATGACTGTAAAGATACTCTTAATCGCTATCTTGTGAATAATATAGTCATTTTGATAATGGGAAATAAAACACTCTTGAAGGAAATTGAATGGGATTATTGAATCGCAAAAATAGTAATTCAGATTGGGATAAAAAAAGACATTCCAATCTGTGTCAGAAAACTCGTATGAATTCTAAAATTTCTAAAAGTTCGTTAAATGCTGAGACTGTATCGTTGCTGGAAAGGACAAATTCATTCTTGCACAACATGCAATCTAAAATCTCAGAACTAATATTTGACATCTGCGAGACTCTAACTGAAATCTTTAGTTTTCCTCCCCACAGAGAAAGAGTCAAAGTTAAAATTGAAAACCTTCCAAGGCAGAGCCGAAAAACGAACCATCGAAATCGAAAGTAAAAAGAAAAGATCAAACTGAATGGAAATCTGAGGATATATAAACCTGTTCATATCATTTGGACAGGTTTGATATCCCTTATTGAGCATGGCATATCAATCAACAATAAGTGAGCTGTCAACGAACGATTCGTTTGGGTAGGTTCTTATTAAAATTAAATT